>JBCBVN010000114.1:0-11718 GCA_039817625.1 Bacteroidota bacterium | reverse complement strand
CTTTCTTCATCGTCGGTTACGCACCCGAAGCTCGATACGTACTTTTTAAAACGGAGAATGGAGCTGGTGAGCACCGGCAAGAAGAAATCAACTATGCGATTGCTCTGGAGATCGCAGACTCCATTGGTGTAGATGTTGTCAATAGCTCGCTGGGCTACACGACCTTCAACGACGAGGAAATGAATTACACCTATGAGGATATGAATGGAAAAGTCTCTCCGGCAAGTATTGCAGCAGATCGGGCTTTTGAGCGAGGTCTTCTGGTGGTTACGAGTGCTGGAAATAGCGGTAGCCCTGGCGATGATTGGCACTATATCAGTGCACCTGCCGATGCAGAGCACATTTTCTCTATAGGTGCAATGGGAAAGACCGATTCACGCGCTTACTTCAGCAGCTATGGTCCGACCAGTGATGGCCGGGTGAAGCCTGATGTAAGTGGGCCCGGAACCAATATTCCTTCAGTGGGTATTAGCGGTGGTATCCGGCCTGCCAATGGAACCAGCCTAAGCTCACCCTTGGTGTGTGCTTTGACGACTTGTCTATGGCAAGCGTTCCCCGAAGCGACCAACCAGCAAATCGTAGATGCCATCCGTCAATCGGCATCTTTGGCAGAGGCACCCAACGAGGAAATCGGTTACGGTCTTCCCAATTTCTGGGCAGCCTATATGTTGCTAGCCAGGGAGTTACGTCCGTAAGTTTTATGCCCATCTGATGAGGTTTATTCTCATCAGATGGGACAAATCGGACAGTGATCATTTCTTGCTTATATCCGGCAGTGAGAAAAATTTTTCAAAGATTGTCTCTCGGGGTTTTGCCCATAACAAGCTAAACACTGTGTAATTTTATTAATATATAATTTGCTATAAAAAAGCTTGTTAAGCAAAAAATTTATACTTCTTTTAGAAGGAGTGCCAAATAAGATTTTGTGCTTAAAATTTGGGAGAGCGTTCGCTTCACGCTACCTTTACGATTGTAAGCAATGAGCATGCATAATAGCTGTTCAGCTTCAGTAGGCCAGTCTCCAAAAGGTCATCCCCTCAATCCAAATACCTGCTGGCTTACCGACATTTGGTTGCAAAGATTATCGTTTTGAAATGCCGTTGTATGTGCGGGGTTTCACGCTAAAGAATTATTTTTTGGTATCAGTAAGTTGGATGGAGTCTTGCCATAGCTTTTGGCAAGACTCTTCTTTTTTTATGCATTATGTCTAGGTTTAGCATCTACTCCTAAAACCTATTGCATAATGAAGCATTCTTTCCTAACCGCCCTTTCTATTGCCGGGCTCTTGTTCATAGTTTCTGCCCAGAATGATCGAGTAGACATACCGGCCGAACCCCAAATTTTCTCTGCCTGTATTTACGGGCCTGCCGACTTGCCCTTGCCCAGGGCAGA
Organism: Bacteroidota bacterium; assembly: GCA_039817625.1. Taxonomy (GTDB): domain Bacteria; phylum Bacteroidota; class Bacteroidia; order Chitinophagales; family Saprospiraceae; genus Neolewinella. Next base: position 10,326 of record JBCBVN010000114.1, on the reverse strand, counting down.
AATCAGTATTCCCATATTTGAGATGGCCATGGTGACCGATATCGATGGTTGCTTCCAAATCGAGCTCGATGCTGAATCTGTAGCGGTCTCCATTCAATACCCCGGATTTGCAACCAAAGAAGTAGTGTTGGCAGCCGGCGAGCAACAGCTCATCGAATTGGAGCGCCTTGAACCAGAGTCTGAATTATTGACTAGCGTATCGGTTAGAGGTTCACGGTCAGAAGCCGCTGACTATGAAGGCGCAGTGGCGGAGTCGTCCGCTGTTATGTCTATGGCCGCAGAAGAGATCAGTAGTCTGCCCACCCGAGATGTAAGTGATTTGGCCATAGCTACATCGGGAATCTCTGTTGATGATGGAGCACCAAGCCCGGCTATGTCGAGAGAGGAGGCGTTCAGCAGAGGCATGGATGCAGGAGATGTGGCCGTTGTTGACGGTATAACTGCTACAGAAGATCGGCCAGTTGCTGGCCAACTTACAGCAGGCGAGGTGAATGACTTTGGCAAATGGGATTTGTGGAAGGACGTAAGTCTGGAAGACCTATATATGCACCGCGAGACCTGGGGGATTTTTCCCGATCATCGTTATGGTGTTCAGCTGCGCTACGCCAATGGAAGTGCAGTCATCGATGCGGAAGTTTTGTTGAGGACTACCGCAGGTGGAGATATTCCTCGAATGTCGACATCCTCGCATCATTCTTCAGAGACCGACATGCGGGGTCGGGTACTTTGGCGCGCTCGTACAGACAATCAGGGGCGTGCTGAATTGTGGCGATCTATTTTTGATCAGCAAGATGTAGCTCAGCAAGAGCGACTGCAAATTGTAGCTGTTTATGACGGCCAAGAGTACATATCTGAAACTGCCCATTCTATTCAAGAAGGTTATAACAGTCTGACCATTGAGTCGCCCTGTCAGAAACCTACGGGCGTAGATGTTGCATTTGTCATCGACGCGACGGGCAGTATGGGCGATGAACTCAATTATCTCGCAAGTGAATTGCTAGACGTCATGGAAAAAGCAACCGAAGCATTAGCTGATGACGATTTACACTTGGGCGCAGTTGTGTATCGCGACCATGGAGACGAGTATTTGACGCGTCACAGCGATTTGACCGGGGAGTTGTCAACCAGTGTTGACTTTATCAAAGCACAAAGTGCCGGCGGTGGTGGCGATACCCCAGAAGCGGTAGAAGAAGGTCTGGCTGTAGCGCTGGAATCCTTGAACTGGCGTGAGAACACCGCTGCCCGACTCCTTTTTCTGGTATTAGACGCACCACCGCATACGGGCTCGGAAAACCTAGCTCGACTGCGTCAAATGACAGCCGCCGCGGCTCGTCGGGGCATACGTATTATACCGGTCGTATGCTCGGGTATGCAGCCTGATGGGGAGTATTTGCTCAGGAGCATGGCGCTGGCCACTAACGGAACCTACACTTTCCTGACCGATCATTCTGGTATCGGAAATCCTCATCTTGAACCCAGTACCGATAGCTATGATGTAGAAAAACTGAACGAACTCCTGCTTCGTCTGATCGTGCAATTTGGTCGTAGTCAGGATTGTAATCCCGAAGTAGAGCCCGCTTTGGTTGTTGACCCATCAGTTGAGTCTGATCCGGCTTGGACGGTTTACCCCAATCCTACGGTTGGCCCGACAAGCTTGCGTTTTGAGGCGCCCATCGGTACCCTTACTGTTATGGATGAGTTGGGTAAAGCCCTGCGCCAATTTGATGTCAATGCGGAACAATTCGACATCAATCTGGGCGATTTGGCTTCAGGCATTTACCTGCTTCGCTACGAAAATGGTGAAGGAGAGGTAGAAACACAGCGGTTAATCTTGCAGTATGCTAGATAATAGTTGTTCGGGGCCAGACCTGGGCTGGCCCCGAATACTCTATTAAAACCCAATTTTCAGGCCAATTCCGCCGCGCATACCCCAGCGAGCGTTCAGTCCGTCGTTTGGTCCGAAACCAAGATTCAGGTCGAGGTTGAGTCTATTGCCGAGCGGTACCAGCAGACCTACGCCTATCTCTGGTCTGACCGAGTGTTTGGTGAATGAGCTGCCAGGCACGTTCATCCGGTCTGGCCAAACTCGATGAGTAAACTCATAGTTCACCCCCGCACTGACATAGGGTTTTATTCGCTTTTCGGGAAGCAGTAAGTACCTGAGCCCAACGTAAGTGCCTGCACTGATAGACCGAAAATCTTCCTCGGATTGGGAATATGAGCTTGCATCGATATCTATGTCGGCAGCCAGCATCCACCGGTCCGATAGCGCATACAAAAGGCTAGGCTGAATTTGGATGTTGAAGTAGTTGTCGAAAGAGGAAAAGTTGCTCGGCAAATTGATTTCATACAGCTGACTGCTAATGAGCAGATCTCCTTTCGAGTAGGCTGAATTCGTTTTTTTACCATACCGACGAGTTCCCAGAAATCCTCTTACTCGCCATCGATTCTGATCAATATCAGTGACATCACCTAAGTAAGATCTTCTGGTCAATTCATTGTTTAAGGTAATGCCCCGGCCTACATTGTACTCCAGGCCAAGGGTGGTTTCCAGCGTCCAGTCGATATTCCCGGATGCTTCCGCATAGATACCTAACTGGCCGTAGGGTCGCCATCTGTTTTGGCTTCCATTGACGTAATACCTGGTGAATGCACCTAATCCTTCATTGAGGATGTCTAAACTACTGGAGTACCTGGAGGGTATTTGCCCGCCGATCATGAATTGATCGCTGAGTTGCAGACCCACTCGAAATTGGGCTCCGTCTATGAATAAATTACCCATTTCCGGACTGTTGTTGTTGAATTGTCCCCATGTGAAATTGAAGTGACCTTGCAGGCCAAGTAGCATGATTAAAACCGTATAACGCATGATTAGAGTAGTTGTGACCAGGCATAGCTTTTCTACCTCATCCGGGAGGGGTGAGTATTGTAAATACTTGCCTTTTGTCTAGAAAAAAGTTAGTGGTGTAGCGCTACGGTTATATAGAGTAAATCTTACTTCAATCGGTTGGATGAGTGGACTCGGGCAGCCTTAAATTCAATATAGGCCAGTGCTGAAACGATTAAAATCTCTCCAAGGAAATAAGCCCAACCCAGGCTGGTAATTCGTGCGAAATAATAGGTGAGAAAGCCGATAGAAACTAAGCAATACCCAAAGTTCAGTACACTGATGACCTTTATCGCTGAGGTTGAAGATTCCGACCCCGCATCCCGGTCTCTTAAGAATGATGCGAGGGTGTCGCCATTCGAGGAATATCTCCACCTGTGTAAGTACTGATAACCAGAAAAACAGCAGAATAGGAAAGCCATGCTGCCTAATAAATACACGACCTCGGCAGGTAGCCCAAATAGATGGTCAAACGGGGCCAATAGCAAAAAATGGAGTAGGGTAGAAATCGCTGCTCCACAGAAATCTATGAAGAAAAGCTGCTGGAGTGTGATCTGAGTAGGGTGCACAGAGAAGCCCATTGGTTACCGATCGAACATCAATCTTTCCCCTTTCTTCTCCTCAAAAAACTGGCCGCGGTCATAGGCCAGGTGCCCGCTCACGATGGTCTGTCTGACGCGGCCCTGGAAGGTTTCGCCTTCAAGTGGCGACCAGCCTACTTTATAGTGGATATTGTCTTGGCTAACTGTCCATCGCTCTTTGGGATCGTAGATGGCAATATCGGCCCAACAGCCTTCGTCCAGGTATCCACGACGGTCCACCTGGTAGCAAACGGCCACCGCATGACACATTTTCTCAACGATCTTTTCCAGACTGATGAGTCCCTGCTGTTCCAGGCGCATCATCATATCGAGCGAGTGCTGAACCAGCGGCAGTCCGCCTGGAGCTTCCCAGTAGTGGCGACCTTTTTCTTCTGCGGTGTGTGGGGCGTGATCGGTAGCAATCACGTCAAATCGATCGCTGAGCAGAGCAGGGAGCAACTTCGAGCGATGTTCTTCCCCTTTAATGGCGGGGTTGCACTTGATTTTGTTGCCCAGACGGTAGTAGTCATTGCTGTTGAAGGTGAGGTGGTGCACACAAACTTCGGCGGTGATGCGCTTTTCTTCCAGTGGAATATCGTTGCGGAACAATACGATCTCATCGGCCGTGCTGATGTGCAGGATGTGCAGGCGAGTTCCGTGCTTGGTGGCCAGGTCAACCGCTTTTTGGCTACTCAGCAGGCAGCCCTGGGGGTTTCTGACAACGGGGTGGAGCATAGCGGTAGCCAAATCTCCGTAAATCGCTTTGTGCAGCCTGGCGTTTTCGCGTATGGTTTGCTCGTCTTCGCAGTGAGTAGCAATCAGGAGCGGCGATTGGCTGAACAGATCATTTAGCGCTTTTTCATCGTCAACGAGCATATTGCCCGTACTGGAACCCATGAAAATCTTTAGTCCGCACACGCTCTTGGGATCGGTTTTGAGCACCTCCTCCAGGTTGTCATTGCTGGCCCCCATGTAGAAACTGTAGTTGGCCAGACTGGTTGCTTTTCCGATCTGGTACTTGGCCTCCAGCAGTTCCTGGGTTAGGGTAGGGGGCTTTACGTTGGGCATCTCCATGAAGGAGGTCGTACCTCCAGCTACGGCTGCGCGGGCTTCGGTTTCTATATTGGCTTTGTGTGTCAGTCCCGGCTCGCGAAAGTGTACCTGATCGTCTATGATGCCGGGCAGTACGAGCATACCTGCGCAGTCAATCTCTCGATCGGCGGTGGTGTCGATGGTCGAGTCTATGCGCTCAATGAAACCGTCTTTGATGAGTACATCAGCTACGGACCGCTTCCCGCGATTGACGAGGGTACCGGATTTGAGGAGGAGGGTGGGCATGGGGTGAAGATAGGTAATGGCCTAGTAAATATCGTAATCCCAAACCGTCGCGGGGAAGGGCCTCAATCCAATAGTTCTTCGCCTTTGATTGATTGTTATTTTTTCTTCTTCGGAAAGTGCCTCAATCTTATCTCTACCTACGGTATAATAATAGGTGTGATCTTGGAAATGTCTTTCGTCGTAATACCCTTTATACCAGCCATAGATGTTCGGAGCTAGCGTGCCCATTTTTAGTGAATGAAGATATATGGAATCGATATCTACCGATAATTTTTCATACTTACTGGAATGAATAATAATTACATTAGCTGTCAACCCGGATGTAATGCGTTCATCAGGCACATAGCCTAGGCTGTCAATAATATTTGCATACCTTTCTGTTTTTAGAGAGTCTCTATGTCTAAACTCTCGATAACCTACCATGGCTTCCTCATGGATCGTACTGTCTCTAAGCTGGTCGCCGTAAGTGAGATCGAACCAGTAGCTTCTATATCTTTGGTAATCGGGATCTCTGTATAATTCTCTGTCGATCGCGTCTAATTCGATTAGTTCGTCAATTAGAGGTCCGTGATTTTTGCGTGCTCGTTTGGTAAGCCTATTGTTTATTTTGATTATTCTTTTACTTATATTGTTATCATATTTTTCCTCCATTTCGATTAGAAAGGTACTGTCTATTCCATAAAATATTTGGATATTAAAAAACCCTTTGTTGACTGCCTCAAGTAGCTCTTTTCTGGACTGCCTGAGGTCTCCTCGTTCATAATAGAGTTTGTTTCCGTAGTCGTATTGTTTCCAGCTTTCGATATAGTATCCTTGGCTCTTGATGTCTTCGTATACCATGCGGGCTTCTGCTATATTTTCGCTAGCTATAAGGCTGTCTATCGTATTGTAGGCTAAAAATAGGTTGACATGGTTGAATTCTGATGTTTGAGCGTGTAGACTTTGTAATGCCGTAAATGCTAAAAAAATAACCAGGTACCTCATTTTCATTGACTTTTATGCTTAGGGTAATTTTCTTTAATTAGCCTAATACCTAAGTGAGTTGAAAGTCACAAATAAATCTAATAAAAATCGCTAGTAATAGGAAGAGAGATGAATCACCTCCAGATGGGCTTGAGCATGTTTTTACCATTTCAGAAGATAATTAGGGTAATATTTGGTTTGGGGATAGAGAGACTGGAATATGGAAATATGATGGAATGGCGCTGGAAAATTATACTGTAAAGAATGGGCTGGCAAATGATTTTGCCCTTTCTATTTGCTGTGGTTATATTGGGGTGCTGTGGTTTGGAATGGTAGATAGAAGTGTTTATTGGTTTAATGACGGATTTTTTGAAAAGCAATCTTAATTACAAGAAATATTGCTCTGCATTTCGGGTGTCATTTCCTTAGTCATTAAGTTGCCCATCCTGGTCTAAACACCTATGTTTACACAAAATCGCACCTAGTGAAGAAAATAGCAGTTGTTGTCGGACATAATCCCGTACAAAAAGGAGCATATGCCAGAAAGCCCCTTTCTACATCAGAGTACCCTTTTAACCTGAGTGTGGCAAACAGGATGCTTGAGCTTAGTGCCGATGAAGACTTTGACATCAAAGTGATTACCAGAGCGTATGTCGGCTCATACCGTAGAAATAAAAACAGGAAGACCAGGTCTGCTGCTACAGTAGAGATACGAGCGGCCTATAAGGAAGTTCAGGAATACAATCCTGATTATAGTATGGAGCTTCACTTCAACGGGCACAGCTCCAAGAGAGCTGTGGGTTCGGAGGTGTTATCGAGTGGTTCCAGAGGATCTGTTCGATTTGCGAAAGTTTGTCAGGCCATACAAGCGGATACATTTAGGCATAGAGGCAGGCGAAATCGAGGAATAAAGTTTCCGAAAAGAGGGCAGCGTGGGCATTTAAGCCTGCATGCCGCCAGTGCGCCAGCCATTATAGTCGAACCCTTTTTTGGGTCAAATCCTTCAGATGCTCGAAAGGCATTTGATTTGGGTGTAGAGGGAATCGCCCAAATGTACATAGAGGTGATTAAGACTTTGTTGGTTCAGGATCGAGAGCTTGGGCGGTAAACCAGTCGCTAAACCTTGATTTGGAGAGCGGGCCCTCTCCACCTAAATCCTTCCAACTTCCTACCTTCGCCCCATGAAAACCATCGGTATCCTCGGCGGCGGCCAGCTGGGAAAAATGACCTGTCAGGCGGCTTCGGCTTGGCACTGGCCAGTACATATACTCGATAAGAGCACCGATTTTCCGGCGGCACCCTACGCGACGCATTTTGTGGAAGGGGACTTCCGCAGGTCGGAAGACGTGCTCGCCTTCGGACGCGGTGTAGACGTGCTGACCATAGAAATCGAATCGGTTAATACCGAGGCGCTTCACCAATTGGTGGCCGAAGGTAAGGCGGTATATCCCCAACCCCATGTGATTGACCTCATCAAGGACAAAGGCACTCAAAAAGAGTTTTTGGCTCAGCATGAATTAGCCACTTCGCCCTTCGAGTTGTGTGACCGACCTGCGGAAGTCCAACAAAAAGTGACAGCAGGCGAGTGGACATTTCCCTTTGTACAAAAGGCACGTACCGGTGGTTATGATGGCCGCGGTGTTCACATTGTCCGCTCGGAAAAAGACCTGGAGAACCTCTTGCCCGGCCCTTGTCTGATCGAGAGAATGGCCGACATCGACAAAGAGATAGCTGTTGTCGTAGCTAGAGATACCCGGGGTGAAGTCCGGGCCTTCCCTTGCGTAGAAATGGTCTTTCACCCGACGGCCAACTTGCTCGAATATCAACTGTGTCCGGCACGAATCAACGGCGACACCCAAGACCGCGCTACCGATCTGGCCATCAAGACTGCCGAGGCTTTTGGTATTGTTGGCTTACTCGCTGTCGAGCTTTTCCTCAATAAAGATGGCTCGATTTGGGTCAATGAGGTAGCCCCTCGCCCACACAATAGCGGCCACCATACGATTGAAGCCTGCGTGACCAGCCAATACCAGCAGCTCCTGCGCATTCTCACCGAATTACCGCTGGGCGATACCGATATGCGCCATCCATCTGCTATGGCCAATGTGCTCGGTGCCGAGGGGCATACCGGCCCCACGCACTATGATGGCCTCGATGTCGCCATGGGAACCCCGGGGGTGTTTATGCACCTCTATGGTAAAACAACCACTAAGCCCTTTCGCAAAATGGGCCACCTTACTGCCCTGGGCGATACCCTGGAGCAGGCTGAAGAACGAGTTAAGACCGCGCGGGATCACTTGCGCGTGATTACTCGCTAACGCTCGCGGGATGACTCGGCTCTCGCCATCGTGGTTGATAAACTCGCTATCGCGAGTCGGGACAAAAGCCTCTGGTGAATAGATGTTCTCCTAAACTTTAGAATCACAGTGACCGAAGAGAGCTATCCAGCGGCCATATGCGTCGTCGGCCGAGGTTTCCTCGTCCGCCGACGGGTATACGCATAATGCTAAGAGCAAATCACAGCTTAATTGCCCTACGAGTGAGCGTTCTAGCAAAAATCTAGCACTGTGCAAATTCTTGTCAGCGGACCAGCAGAGCTGGGCCGATGACAGCTTACGAGAGGGCCCTTCGGCCCGAGTAATCCCGCGAAGCCGATAGGCGAGCTAACCCCAGTGCCGGGCGATAGCCCGCACAAGTCCCACGACCGGAGGGAGTTATCTAACCAACATCACATCGCCGCTGAAGTCGAGCTCGCGCCCGTTTAGCAGCCTCACTTTGGCGAAGTATACATACACGCCGGTTGGACAAGGACTGCCATTGCAAGTGCCGTCCCATCTCGGTGTTTCCTGAGTAGTAGGAAATTCCGTTGGCGCCAGATCATACGCATATCGTTGTCCGCCCCACCTGTCGTAGACTTTTAGTTCCAGAATCTGACCTACACTCTGATCGGTATAGAGCTCAAATACGTCATTGCGGCCATCGAAATTGGGGGAGAAAGCATTGGGAATGTAGACCCGACCAGTAGGAAATACGCGAACCAGAACAGAATCGGCAAAGACGCAACCCAGTGGGTCGGTATAGCTGATGGTATACACCGTGCTCTCAAAAGGAGTTGCTCTCGGGCGTGGGCAATTGGTGCAGCTTAAGCCATCCGGTGGAGACCAACTGATGGTCGCCTGATCGATGTCTTCTCCTGAAGCACTGGTAGAGATTGATACAAAATCTCCCAGGTCTACGGTTAGATCTGGCCCGGCTTCTACTAGAATAGGCGCTGGCAAGATAATTTCCGGACTTTGGGCGACAGCCTCGCAGCCAAAAACATCTGTGACTCGAATTTCGTAGGTCCCTTCCCCCAAATTGGTGAAGATCGGTTGCTCCAACTGAACTGGACCATTATCGAGCTGATACTCATAGGGCCGTTCGCCACCACTTGCAAGGATGGTCAGCGTGGCTCCTGAAGGGGCGTTGCAATCATCGATGGTTGCTTCTGAACTGATTACTATTGGTATACGCGGACCAATAGTAAATTCTCGTACCGCTGTGCATCCTGCCACAGCAGTCAATTCTACCCGATAATCACCGGCTGGTAAGTCATCTCTTCCTGACTCATTACCGGGTAATGGTATATCGGAATCGATTTCAAACCATTCGATCAGAAGATTGGCAGGAGGTTCAGCAATAGTCAATCCTGCAAACCCATCATTACCACAACGTTCTCTGATCACTTGGACCTCAAATTCTAGGCCGCTGTCGAATCCCACAAAGAAAGACTCTGTGATGCTGCAATTGCCACGGGTCAAAATCAAGGTATAAGTACCGGCTTCTGTAATGATTAAAAAGTCGGTCGCGCCGATTGGGTTGTTTTCTTCATTCAGCCACTCGTAGGAATAAGCACCTCCGCTGGTGGGGGCTACCCTGATGCTCCCCGCAGTACCAAAACAGTTGGGTTCGACAATCTCTGCCGTAACTGCCAGTGGATTGACTAATGCTGGAATGGTGACTTGATCTACCGCCTCGCAGCCATCGTCGGTCGATATTGTTAGCTGGTAGGTACCCGAAGGCGCGGATAGTTCTGAGGCGGACCCTACAACATCACCATTTTCATCTACCCATTCGAAGTTGGCATTGGTAGCCGTTGTGCTTACTGTAGCTGTTCCAAGGGGAATTTCACAATCTGGGGGGCTGATGTCTACCTCAAATTCCAGACCTCCTGTCGGTAGATCTAAAGGAATATCCACCACGTCACATTGATTGGAAGCAATCAATCTAATGGTGCCGACCAGCTCGTTGATGGGAAGTCTGAAGGTGCGTGAACCGAAGAATTGTTCAAAGGTAGTTTCGTCAAATAGCAATACCGACTGCCAGTAAAAATTGGAGATAAAGCTCACGGTCACAGTGTCTTCAAAGCAAGCGACTTCGGGCTCTATGACGATCTCGTAGGTAGGCTCTATTCCTTCTATGACCTCAATGGTTTCGATAAACTCCTCGCAGAAAGCCGTAATGGTAACTTCATAGGTGCCCGGGCCACTAATCACGCGTGAAGGTTGCATACTGCCA
>JBCBVN010000113.1:0-11735 GCA_039817625.1 Bacteroidota bacterium | reverse complement strand
ATGCGATACACAAAAAATTGGGTTCGATAGACGATGATAGCAACATAGATCTTATCGAACAAATGATTAAAAAGTGTAAAGGAAAATGCAAGGCCCTTCAAAACATGGCCAGGAGGAAAGATCGAAGCGAAAAATTTTATACCGAATTTTCTGAATTGGGCACCAGATTACTCGAACTAGCTAGTCTTTTGGGTATGCTTGGAATCACAATTATTTGATTTGGCAGATCGTAATTCCACTGTCTACACCGACCGCGAAAAAGCCCTCGCTGCCCTACAGGCATACTGCGCCTATCAGGATCGCTGCCATCAGGAAGCTCGTAAAAAGCTGCGCGATATGGGTGTCTACGAGGATTGGGCGGAGGAGATCATTTCTGAACTTATCCAAGACAATTTTCTCAACGAAGAGCGATTTGCCCGCTCCTATGCCCGCGGAAAGTTCAAGATGAAGCGCTGGGGCAGGAACCGGATCAGGCAAGAGCTGAAGCGCCGCCAGATCAGCGACTATTGCATCCGGAAAGGGCTAAGCGAAATCGACGAAGAAGAGTATCTCCAGGTCATGGAAAGCGAGGTATTGCGCAGGCATCAACAGGAGAAAAAAGCGAAGCACCCCTGGTTGAGGCGGCGAAAGCTGGTTGACTATATGGTCAAGCGGGGGTATGAGGCTGGTCTGCTATGGCCACTACTCGATGAATTAAAAATTTAATCTTTCCGGTAGGGTGCAGCCCCCGAAGGTTGTTTCACTAGCATACCGAACGCAATAATCCCATCAGTAACAGCTAGTGAATACGTCTTTTATGTCTCCGAAAAATGCTTACCGACAAACCATCAAACTACTCGTTCTGGGTGCTCTGGTCCTCATGGCCTGGAAAGCCTGGTCTGGATACTGGCAACCAAGTCAGTTTTTACCTCAGTCCGAGTATAGCGTGTCTTTCGATTACTCCATCGATAGCGCTCAAACCGAAGAAGCACTTTTCGTAAAAACCTATCTCCCGACCAGCAATCAGCACCAAACCATTACATCTGCTCGCGTTCAAAGTGCCAATTTTACATTTACGCAGGACCGTGATGAAACCAACGTCTTAGGTGAATGGCGAGGAGCGGCCCGGATGCCCAAGCAACTGCACTATGATTTCAACTACCAGGGGCGTGCTTTGAGATACCATCTGTCTCGGCAAATTGCCCACCCTCAGCTCATTCCAGACAGCATCAAGTCATTTTTAGAACCGAGTGAATACATTCAATCAGACGATCCCATAGTAAAGGCCCTCGCTGCAGATCTGAGTACGGACGAAACCAAAACCGACCAGGTACTCAAGCACTTCTTCGAGTATGTATCTGACATACCGGCCACGCAAACCAGCGAGTTGACCGATGCTTTGATGACCATAGAGCGACAAGAGGCCTCTTGCAATGGTAAAAGCAGGCTATTAACGGCCTTATGTCGAGCTAGTGGTATTCCGGCCAGACCGGTCGGTGGCCTCATTCTGGAAAACATTCAGAAACGAACCTCCCATTTATGGATGGAGGCCTGGGTTGAAGGTAGCTGGATACCCTTTGATGCCCTCAATGGACACTTTGCCTACTTACCAGCTCACTACATGGAGTTGTACCGAGGCGATGAGTTTTTGATCAGGCGATCGCCCGCTATGGCGTTTGACTATGCTTTCACTATTGAAAGATCGAGTCGATATGATGTAGCTTCGGCACATTCGCTCAGTCTGTGGAACCTCCTGCAAGTCGGGCAAATGCCCGTAGACGCACTAAAAGTCATATTACTTTTACCGCTTTGTGCCCTGGTTGTAGCCCTATTCAGAAATGTGATCGGACTCAAAACCATTGGTGTTTTCCTACCCGCTATTATTGCCGTTTCTCTGGACGGCGTAGGGCTCTGGTATGGCATGCTGGCCTATCTCCTGGTCGTTGGTTGCGTGGGCTTGCTTCACTTCCCTATGGAAAGGTGGGGAATTTTGCACACTCCAAAGCTCGTCATCATGCTTACGGCTGTTGTGTTGAGTTTACTACTCCTCAGCAGTTTTGGGTGGGCAACCGGCCAGCCGCTGTTTAGTATGGCCATCGGCTTTCCGATTATCGTCCTGACGATCGCTGCCGAAAAGTTTGCCCGTACCATTCTGGAAGAAGGATTTGCCGATGCAGTAAAACTTCAGTTTCAAACGCTGATCCTGACGCTGGCCTGCTATTTAGTCTACCAAGCCGATTTCCTGCTCGGCTTCCTGCTCAGTTTCCCAGAAACTTACCTCTTGGTGTTGGCGCTCCTCCTCATACTGGGCAGATGGATAGGCCTCCGGTTAAATGAATTTATTCGTTTCCGACAACTGGCTCCCTAAGTCATACTCTTCTAAAAAGTCATTACAACATGTTTAACTTTCTCCAACAGCTGCGGCAGCTGCAGGCCCAAGCCATGGGTATCAACAGGCGAAACATTCAACTGATATATCCCCACAATCGCCGAAGAGACTTTCATCTCGCCGACGATAAGATCACGACGAAATCGGTATTGAATAAGGCGGGCATCGCTTGTGCGGAAACTTATGCCATCATAAGCAGCCTGGCCGATATACCACATACTTTAGAGCAGCTTAAAGTCTACAGAAAAATAGCGATCAAGCCAGCCAATGGTCGAGGTGGTGGTGGCATCATGATCCTCGAACAGCAGGCCATTGGCTCTGGAAACTGGCAAAAGGGTGGCCGGCCAATAAGCCTGGCTCAGATTACCAAACACCTGGCAGATATCCTGGTCGGGGTCTACTCACTGGGCAGCAAGGATCGCGTCCTCGTAGAATACTGCATTGAGCCACATCCCTTCTTTGGCGAAATATACCCGGCCGGTGTGCCCGACTTCAGGATCATCCTCTTAAAAGGAGAGGTCATCATGTCTATGCTAAGGGTTCCGACCGACCGGTCAGACGGGAAGGCCAACCTTCATCAGGGTGGCTTAGGTATAGGTATCGACCATCAAAAAGGACGACTGACCAAAGCCTATGATGGTAAATCCTACTATGACCACCATCCGGATAATGGCAACCCGATAAACGGTCGACTTATCCCGCTGTGGGAAGAAACGGTATCACTGGCCATAGCAACTGCCCAAGCCTTCCCACTAGAGTATCTGGGTATTGATATCGTATTAGATGCCGTCCTCGGACCACTCATCATGGAAATAAATGTGCGACCCGGTCTTGGCATCCAATTGGTAAATGGCCAAGGGCTCAAGCAAGCTGTACAATCCAAATTCGCAATCAACTAAAATCATAAGCAATGAAAAAACAAACTTCTGCTCGCCCCTTCCTGCTGCTGCTACTCTTTCTACTCATCGGAATCCCCATGATTGACAAGAGTCTCAAGGAGAAAGCCTCTGATGAAGCCATAGAGATTTGGGTAGAACCCAAATTGGAAATAGCACTACAAGAGCAGGTTTAAAGCACACTCACCAATTCGTTATCGCCCTACACTCAAATATTTTCATGAGGACCATAGTCACTGGCTTACTGATAAGCCTTCCCCTTTTTCTATTCGCCCAATTCGAGACGAGGGGCTACGTTCAGCAACTCATCGGTGTGGAGTACAATCCCTTGAAAAATCCACCGAGCTTGTTGGATAGGAACGAAGATTTTATCTCTTCCCAACTACTCACTCCCCTCGCTCCGACCAGCTTTTCCCGTCTATATCTGAGCACTAAACGGGAATGGGAAAAACTCACCCTTCGCCTGAGGCCAAGTGTCAATTGGCAGTGGTTTCCAAACTATGACAGAGCCAACTACCTCAGGCTATCCGGGCAGCAATCTTTAAGTTATGAGCCCAATAAAGATTGGACGTTTACCCAGCGCCTTGCTTACAGAAAGGTAGACCGACAGGGTACGCAAGATCAGGAAGACCTGTTTCAACTATCCAGATCCTATGATCGCTGGGATGCGAGTATAGGTGCATCACACGATTTGGACAAAAGGCATTCCATTGAAGCAGAGCTAGGTTGGACACTCCAAAACTACCGAGGTGATGCAACTGTAGCCACAGGATATTCCGCTTACCAACTAGATGTGGCCTGGCAGCAGGATTTTGGAAGGACAGCCTGGCTTCAGGAAACAGAAGTCGCCCTGAGCTGGCAAAGGAGAAACTGGTGGCTCGAGCGGGAGATCAGTACCGACAGTAGCGCATTCTCTGTAAGGGATATGTCTTATTACAAACTGCGCGTAGAAACAGAAATCGCTCCATTCGATGATATAGAATGGACACCTTACGGGCACCTACAAATGAGAGAGGCCAGCTCAGCTGCATTGAGTTGGCGTGAATGGCGGATCGGCCAAACCTGGCAAGGAGAACACGGAGACTGGGAATGGACCTGGCGATCGTACTATGGCCGGCGCATCTATCCTGAGAATCTGATTGAGCAATCAGAAGAAATCGAGGAAGACCTATGGGAGGAATGGGAAGAGCCACTACAATATCAATTGCTCAGCAACAGTCTGGAGGTGTCCTACCAGATCAATGAACAACATCGCTTAATGATTAAGCTCCGCGACATCAGAAGATTATCCAATAATGAAGATGAAAGTCGAACAGCTCAACGCGCTTATGCCAATAGCTTTGCTGGCGTAGGCTGGCGTTGGGATTTTGCTCAGTAGAGCATCCAGGTATCAGACGTTAATGACCCGACGCCTCAGCTCAAAATCTGTACCTAGATATACCCGCCTGGCTTCTTCGTTGGCTGCCAACTCTTCGGCCGTACCATCCAGAAAAATGGACCCCTCGCTCATCAGATAGGCGCGGTCTGTGATATTCAGTGTTGCTTGTACATCGTGGTCGGTAATGAGTATACCGATATTTCGGGTCTTCAGCTTGGCTACGATGTACTGGATATCCTCTACAGCAATGGGGTCAATGCCTGCAAAAGGCTCATCGAGCATGATGAAATTAGGATTTGTAGCTAGTGCCCGGGCTATCTCTGTACGCCTGCGCTCGCCCCCACTCAGGGTATCTCCCCTACTTTTTCTGACCTTGTGCAGGCCAAATTCCTCGATCAGATCTTCGAGGCGGGTTTCTTGCTCCACCTTACTCAGCCCGGTCATTTCCAGTACAGCGCGGATGTTATTCTCCACGCTCAGTTTCCTGAACACCGAAGCTTCCTGAGGTAAATAGCCTACACCTGCCCGAGCACGCTTGTACATAGGCAGATCCGTAATGTCTTGATCATCTAAAAAGACACGACCGGCATTGGGCTTGACAAATCCAACGATCATGTAGAAAGTGGTGGTCTTCCCTGCGCCATTGGGGCCGAGCAAACCCACGATTTCTCCTTGGTCTACGTGTACACTGACTCCTTTGACTACGTGGCGTCGGCCATACATTTTTTCGAGCTCAACACTTCTTAGGCGCATATATCATTACTATTCGTCTTCCTCTTCGGCTTCGGGCGGCAGCATCTCAACCTCAATATCTACGTACTCACCTTGGCGGTAAATGCGTAGTGGCAAGACATCGCCGATACGAGAGCGACCGATAATTTCGGTCAGGTCAGGCAAAGATCGTACTTCTCGCTCACCTACACCTACTACTATATCTCCTGGCAGCAATCCGCCAATCTCGGCTGAGCTATTGTCTTCTACACGCTCGATGACGACTCCCTGGTTGATATCTACATTTAGATTTTCAGCTTCGCCAGCATCCAGGCTATAAATTTCGACCCCCAGGAAGACTCGCTGAAAACTTCCCGTTTCAATAATATCATCGGCAATACGGCGGACGAGATTAATGGGAATGGCAAAACTATATCCCTGGAACAATCCCGTGCGGGTAGCGATGGCCGTATTGATGCCCAGTAGTTTCCCATCTGCGTCGACTAGCGGCCCACCACTGTTCCCGGGGTTTACGGCTGCATCGGTTTGTATAAAGCTTTCGATGGCATCTCGGCCTTCGATCAGCTCGAGCTGACGACCTTTTGCACTTATGATACCTGCCGTAACCGTAGCATTCAGGTCTAGTGGGTTTCCGATGGCCAGTACCCATTGCCCAATCTCTGCCTGATCGCTATCGGCCAGCTCGAGAACGGGAAATTGTTCGCCTTCAATCTTGAGTACGGCAATGTCGGTCTTTTCATCAAAGCCAACGATTTCCGCATCGTATCGACTATTATCCGTCAGGGTTACTTCTATGCGGTTGGTCCCGGCTATAACGTGATGATTGGTGAGTACATAGCCACCACTGGTATACATGACGCCTGAACCCTTACCACCACCGCGCAGAGGAGCAGGCTGCTCAAACATATCTTTCAGCTCATCGATGCCTGCACTGCTGACGGTAGCTCTGATATGGACTACCGCAGGTGTGACTCTTTGCGCCGCTTCGGTAAAATCGAAGGTTGGGCTTGGCGAATTCGACCTGGCATAACTCGTGCTATTCACGACTGGCATCTGGCGCACTGCTTCTGTAGTCGATGGTGCTATCGCTATGGACTGGGCTGTAGACAGATTATCTGCCAGCAGCTGATACGTCAGCAGGCCACCGACCACGGAGCCGATCAAGGCAACGAGCAATACTGTGATCCAATACCTCATGTGATTATTATGAACGAGCTTTTGGCGCTAGAGTTGCATTTTGGCAATTTTCATTTGTCCGCGTTATACCTTATGCTCGATAATTTTTCCGTTTTTTGCCTTTTCTTTTAGAATGACCTTGACGGCAGCCGAATTGCACGAGAAACTACAACCAGAAAACCCTCTGGAAGCCTCCTTTTTACAGGACGAGGAATTCGTGCGTGGACTCAACTGGGGAAAGCCAAGATATGGTCATCCGGAAGGGAGCATCTGGCGCCACATTCTGGAGTTGAATGCCAATATAGACCGACTACCAACTAAGTGGTTGGCGGCACCAGCAGGCCCGGGGAGTAAGCTATCGACCCGCGAAAGTCTAAGAATAACAACCTGGGTGCACGATACCTTCAAACATATCGAAGATAAGTCGACCCCTCGCGACTGGAGCAGGCATCACGCTGTATATGGACGCAAATTTTTGGAGCGATACTTAGACGACCAATGGCTGTTGGATCTGGTCGAGCTGCACGACGAAGCCTACTATGCCTGGCGGCTATTGCACCTGATGCACAGGCGGAGTGAGGGGGAGAAGCGGCTGAAAGCGCTGCGCGAGCGAATGGGCGATTTCTGGCAATTGTACTATCTGTTTTTTAAGTGTGATACCTGCACCGGCGACAAAAACCCAGCCCCGCTCATCTGGTTTGAGTCTGAGATTAGAGACATTGAAGTTGTCAATTTCCGCGTTCCCGGCGCCTGAAACCGATAATCACCTTACTAGCTGATGTGAATCATGCTCCTCCTCTGGGGTGTAGCAATCTCAATGTTCTGAGCTTCTCGCCTCTGGCGTTGTAGATGTTTACCAGATATAGCCCTTCTGGCAGGCTTTCAATATCGAAGCCATTGGGGCCTGCCTCCTCATTGAAGATCTTCATTCTGCGGCCTAGCGTGTTATATACCTCGATACGACCGAAGCGCTCACTTCTCGGCAATTCGACGAAGAATGCCTTAGGCGCCGGATTGGGATAAACGCGAATAGATGGGCGAAGTGATGGAACTTCATTGGTCTGCTGACCAAGCTGGTTGATGCTTATGCGGAAGGAGGCGGTGGCCAGTGGCCGACCTGGGCGTTGAGCATCTACAAATGGGATACGTATTCGTCCTTCCCCTCCAATGCCATTGGGCTGAACAATGAGCTGAAATTCGATGGTCTGGCCCGCAGATATGGTGAAGGTTCCACTATTAGAAGAGCCCGTACGCCCCGGGGCATTACTATTTCCTCTGCGAAAAACGATGGACCGCCAGGCGGGAGGCTGAATATCAATTACCTTGTCGTAGCGAAGCTGTAAACTGCGCGTTCCTCTGTTGGTCAGGCGAATACTACTCACTTCCTCGTAGTCTACATCTACCTCGTCTAGTGTAGTGCTCTTTTCTACTTGCCTGGGCTCTACCTCCAATAAAACCTCGTTTGCTGACTGACTGAGCAAATAGGGACCTAATAGGAGTGTGAATACTAGACAAGTAAAAATTCGGCGCATATGCTCGGAGTATTCGTGGGATTACGAGAACAAAGGGGTAACTAACAAAACAAAGTTAGAGTTTCAATCGCAATATAATACCCCCTGAGGGAAGCGAGCACCAATCAATTTATAATTTATGCCATAAGTCCCTCTTCCACCGGCTCGAAAATCCGAATATCTTCTTCGCTGATGTGAATGGTACGCAGGGCCTGGGTGCGGACACCTACATCTCCCGATCCATTCTCCAAACGCAGTACACCGCGCGGACAGACGGCTGCGCAGACTCCACAACCCACGCAGCTAGACCGCACAATATCTTGCCCGCGCTGGGCATAATGGCGCACATCTATACCCATCTCGCAATAGGTAGAGCAATTGCCACAGGAAATGCACTGTCCGCCATTGGTCGTAATTCTGAATCGACTTTGGAATCGCTGTACCAGTCCAAGATAGGCTGCTAAAGGACAACCAAACCGACACCAGACTCTATTGCCCATAAGCGGGTAAAAACCCGTACCTACTACACCGGCAAAACCTGCACCTATCAGGAAACCATACCACTGCTTGGTAGTCCCATTGTCGATGAGTAGCAGTGTATCTCCACCAGCTCCGATGCGGTAGCCCAATGCGCCAACAAGTAGTACCGTGACACTGAGCGCAACGTACATACCCGTCTGCGAAATGTCCACTTTACCTGCTCTATATCGATACCAGGCGTAGCCCATAGCTCCAGTCAGCAGAGTAATAATCAGCAGCAGGAAGCTGGTTCTATTGAGCCAGTATTCTTGTTTAGGCAAGTAGCTATACACGACCCCAACGGTCATAATCACAGCAAAGACCAATACCAAATGAATCAGCCAGCGCTCTACTCGCCAGGCTCGTATACTTTTGTCGCTGAGTTGGCGCCAGGGGTCGCCCATGGTTTCAGCCAAACCACCGCAGCCACATACCCAACTACAATACCAGCGCTTACCGACCAGATGCACCATGAGTGGCACACCGATGATGATGAGACCAATACCCCAAAAGAGCATAGCTTTTCCCAGGCTACCTGCATTCCAAAGCTGGTTGACCTGCCATTGTTCCAGGAAATCGTAGTCTAGCGGCCAGATATTTTTCAGGTCCATCCACGGCTGATTGAGAGATACGAGAATCTCAGGTATCAGAAAGGCGAATGCCGTCTGAAAGAAAATGACCGAAGCTGTTCTGATTTGCTGGTACTTGTTGTGCTGATATTTGGCAAACATGCGAACCCCCATCACCGCTACGATGACCGTATACATTAAGCCGTATAAGAACCACTGACTGGCTCCTCCACCGCTCAAAGCACGGCTAACCGGATCGACCATTTTCACCCAAGCCACGATATGCTGGGGCATCCAGTACAGCAGAATGTAGAAGCTGATGAAGTAGATTCCAGCGACGATACCAAGCCAGCCTGTCCACTCGCCGGGGCTAGCGGATTTGGCCGGGTGTCTGAGTCTTCCCCAATCCGACAAGAAAGCCAGGCCGAATATGAGCAACCCAACTCCTGTACTGATGGCTGGCCACATCCATTTCTCGTTCATGTACGTGATGCCATAGGTCAATACACCAATCGTGGTAACCGACAAAAAGAATGCCCGCCATCCAAAGTGGAGCCCCCGGGTCAGGGAATTGTGATAAATGTGATCGTGTTTGATACCCGGTGGCTGCCTGAACTTTGGAATGATATATAGTAGCCCACCAATAATGCCCAATCCAAAGGTTAGGAAAAGCCAGAGCAACGGCCGGTCGGTAACGGGACCGATGGCTGCCTCTGAAGTTAGGCTGACCTTTCGGCTTTTATCTGCCGTCAGCCAGCTTGGTATCTTTACTTGCCAGGACTGAAGTCCTTCTGGCACCCCTTCGGCTTCAATTCGCGTTTCGATGCGCTCATTGACCTGAGTCCAGAGTGTTTTGATGCCTTTCTGGAATGAAAAAGTACTGGCAAATGAGCGCTCTTCAGGGCTCATTTCAGCAAACTCCTGCTGCAGGGCCTGTATTTGCCATTCGCTGTTCTGACCCAGATTGCTTGCCAGGAATGTCTCCAGCTTTTCCTGGTTCAGCTCGTAGCTATCCAGCCCAAGCATGAGGGTAAAAAAGACCAGCGCCAGCCCGAAGAGGCCCAAACCAATCTTTTGTAGCGTGCTTTTTGATGTTTGTTTACTCGGCATGGCTTAGGCGTTTTGAACGTTTCGGCGATACTTGCCTATTCCCAAAAACCGAAGTACCGGCTCCAATCCCCGCCTTTGTAGCAACTGTAGGTTTTTACCCGTCTGCTCATTATAAAGGTTGACGACCTCCTGCTCGTACTCTTTATAAAACTCCGGGTCAAAATTGGCCAAGCCCAGATTCTGAAGTACATCTTCTACATGCGTACCCTTTTTTATCCATTTCTCGCAGACCTCATGTCTATAGCGTATCCCCATCAGATTAAAGCCTCTGATCTGGCCCGTACTTTCCTCATAGTTGATGCGTATGGCCTTTTCGCCACCAGAATGCTCCCAGTAAAGCGTGGCCAAGCCTTCCCGACCTCCAGCGGGAACCTCGCCATATACCTGGTACTCGATGTCCAAAAATTTAGCCGAATTGAACCAGATTCCGGGATCGTAAGCAATAGCATGACCCATGATGTTGTAGGCTACCGTCTCGCCCATCATCCGGCCTGTATACCAGATGGCTTCTATTGGTCTTCGACCAGGTCGGGCCTCGCGAAGCTGTGCGCAGTCACCTATGGCGTAAATGTCTGGAACGCTCGTTTGCAGATGCTCATCGACCATGATGCCTCGCTCGATATCCAGTCCTTCAGCGTCTTTCAAAAAATCTATGGTTGGATGTACTCCCGCTGTCAGTCCTACAAACTGACACTCGATAACATCACCGTCTTTAGTTCTGATCGATCCGACGGCTCCAGTGCCATCGTCTATGATTTCATCCAGCTCGGTATTCTCGCGCAGATCGATGTGGTGGCTCTTGATGTGCCGACTCACCATGGCGCTTTCCTCCGGCGGCAGTGCATTGCTCCAGTAAGTCGATTCTCGTATCAATAAGCTGACTGGTATGTGGCGGCTGTGAAACATCTCCGCCAGTTCTATCCCGATTAGTCCTCCACCGACTACTACTGCCTGCTCGATGGCCGGTGTATGCTTTTCCAAATACTGCAGGTCCTTATAGCTGACCATTCCCCCCACCCTTTCCAGGTCCTGGCCCGGCCAGCCGAATTTATTGGGCGTACTTCCACAAGCCAGGATCAGCTTGTCGAAATTCATTTTTTCCCCATCTGAGAAGTGGAGTTCTTTCCCGGTGGTATCGACGCGCTCCACATACTTCTTGACCAGATCGATGCGATTCTTGGGCCAGAAGCCCGGCTCATAAGGCTGTGTATCGACAAACCGCTGATGCCCCATGTAAATGTACATCAGGGCAGTTCGAGAGAAAAAGTAGTCTGTTTCTGCTGAAATCAGACTAATCCGTACATCATCATTTAGCTTGCGCAGCCATCGCGCGGCGGTTACTCCTGAGATTCCGTTGCCTATAATGGCGACATGCATGTTGCTCTACTATTTATTAGTTCCTAGCCATATAACTCGGCTTTAAGGTAAAGCAAAAACACGACTGCTTCTTGTCCAATTTATATGAAAAGAGGGAAT
>JBCBVN010000112.1:0-11760 GCA_039817625.1 Bacteroidota bacterium | reverse complement strand
GTCCTGGTATTTCACCAGTTCTTCCCATTGAGCGTTGGCAGCCATTTCGGCTTGCTTGGCCCAGGTTGTTGGGAAGAACTGGTGAAATACCAGGACGAACTAGACGGCGGTAAAGAGAAGTAATCGCACCTAAAGCGTTTGCTTTTCTATTGTAAAGCCGGGATTTCGCATGATGCGAAATCCCGGCTTTTTTATTTACCACCCTCTGAAATACTATCTAAGACTTAGCGGAAAGGTCTGCTGCTGACCAGCTGTGCTGAGCTGAAGCCAGTACATAGCTGATGGCAAGTTGGTGAGGTCCAGAGAAATAGAGTTAATCCCCTCTGGCTGCATGTATTGTTGCTGATAAAGGCTGCGACCTTGCTGGTCGAGCAAATTCACTTGCAAGCCACCTGCCGTAAACCGTTGAATGGACAAGTCTAAAAAGCGATTGTTAACCGGATTGGGCAACGGTTCGACCAGCTGAAAGACCACTTGATCTTCCGCTTCAGAAGCCCGTGAAACCTGCCTAATTAAACTGTCCGTGAAGGTTTCGTCGAGATCGACCATTTTAAGCCGGTAATACCACCTTCTGGTGTTGAGATCCTCTTGGTCTATGTATTCATAACTTCTGGGTACCTCACTGTAACCAGCGGCCTGGACTCTGGCAAGAGTTGTGAAGGACCGGCCATCCAAACTTCGTTCTATATTAAAATGGCTGGTGTTTTGCTCCCACTCCGTTTGCCAACTAAGCAGTTGACCTTGAGCAGTCCTTTCAACATCAAAGTTTAATAAGCTAAGTGGTAATGCAAAACTGCCTTCCGTAATGTCCATGACCTGATTAATAGTCGTTACAGATTCCAGCTTATCAATTATGCCACTTGGCCATTGTACGATTATGGAATCGATTTGAGTTTGGCTACCCAAACCAAAGTGAACAAGCCGACTATGCTGACTCAAATAACCATTGCTACATTCTACAAAGCGAGTCATCTGTATTCCGCCGGGCAAATACACCCTAATGGTAGCCCCTATCCCGTAATTATTGGAAACCGTACCACTTAATCCCACTCGTACATAGTTATTTCCGCCAGAATCCTGATTATGCCAGATCATGATAGAATCTGGTGCCATTTGGGAGTTGATCATGTCCAGGCGTCCATCCAAATCAAAATCGCCAACAGCATGAGAAAAGGTATTTTTATTATCGATACCACCAAGGCCACCCGTTACCTGAAAGGGCTCAAAGAAAACGCCGCCGCCAATATTTATCAAACAAGCATTGGTGCCATTGAAGCCGGGATCATTTGAGGCAGACACATACAGATCCTGGTCGGTATCGTTGTCCATATCGAAAAAGGTAGACGACCAGGTGTACCGAAATACTCCCGTGCCCGTGCTACTGGTCACATCAGAGAACTGCCCCGTTCCATCATTCTGCAGCAGGGCATTTCCCGGGCCGGTATGGGTGACGTACAAGTCATAGTCGCCGTCATTGTCATAGTCGGCACCGCCGGCATTCATCGCATCGATTCCGATATTAGCGCCATTCGTCTCGTTGGAAAGGAAAGTCCCGTCGCCCTGATTGATGTAAGTCACATTGAGAAATATATCTCGGTCTACAGCAATGTAAATATCTGGCCAGCCATCCTGATTCAAATCCGCAAATACCGCATCGAAAGATAACTGATCAGCGGTACCTATTAAGGCACTAGATGTAACATCGGTAAATGTACCATTGCCATTATTGCGCCACAATTGGTCATCCTGAGAGGTCTGACGATTGCATACGAACAGGTCCAGGTCGCCATCCAGATCGTAATCTCCCCAATCACAGCCGAAGCTGCTGTAAGTGTCTGGGCTGATACCAAAAGCTTGTGTGGTGACGTCCTGAAAGGAGCCAAAATCGTTTCTGACTAATCGATTGATTCCGTTATTGACCGTAAAAAAAAGGTCCATGTCACCATCGTTATCATAGTCGACCCAATTAATCTCTTTGACCTCCTGTGTATTGACAATAGGGCTGGTGAAAGAGGCAAAGGCACCATTTCCCTGATTTGCAAAAAACTTCAGCTCTTCCCCACTGCCCGTACAAATGGAGATGTCATCCAGTCCGTCCCCAGTAAAATCCACTACACTGATGCCTCCTCCAAACAAACCGCTGCCATAGGTTTCTTCCACCCCGAAACTAGATGAGGCTTCCACAAAGGTCTGGCCCTGTAATTGGAGTTGGGTCAAAATGGCCAGGACACATATCCCTAAAAACCTTGTGTTTCTATCCAGGAGGGAATGGCCAGCCCGGCCTGACGTGAACCGATACATGTCACTATCTATTTTTAGGTCGTCAAAAAAAGAGCAAAAAATTGCCCTTAAAACAAAACTAACAAATTAAATACGCTCTTACGTCATAGTGGCTACAACAACGACCTTAGAAGTAGCCACCTCAATATTGTATTTTCGCCATCAAAGAACCTCTGCATGTTAAAAACTATTATCCCCTTATTTTTTTCCCTTTTCGCGCTACATTTCAATGCCCATAGTCAAAATTTACCCTTTGAATTCGACCAGTATTTAAAGGAGCAGCACGCTGAGCTTGGGCTTCAGGAGACCGACCTGAAATACAGTGTAAGCAGTCACTACGCCAGCACACATACAGGTGTCGAGCACCTTTACCTACAGCAAAACTTTATGGGTCTCCCCATACGAGGTGCCGTACTCAATGCCAACTTCAGTTCATCGGGAGAAGTACTCAGTGTGGGCAATCGTTTTGTAGCCGATGTAGACAGAAAAGCCAGCACAGCCGAAGCTGTGGTTAGTGTGAACGAAGCATTGACTTATGCATTGAGCATGTTTGGTCCACAGATTGATGGAAGAAGCATCCGACCTGCGGAAGTCCAAAAACTGCAACTGCTGGAGCAGGATGGAACGAGCTACAGTTTTGCGCCTAGTCATTTGGCACTGGAGCCCATTCGCGTTTGGCAAGAGTGGCTCCCGGTCGATGAACAACTTGTGCGCGTCTGGACTGTAGAGTATCACACGACGGATGCTCAGCATGTCTGGCTCATTCATTTAAATACCGCCGAACTGGAGCTGATCGATTATCTGGATCAGGTTATCCATTGTCAGTTTTCCTGCGAGGAAAATCACCAGCACATCGGTATTGATGAGGAGGGGACTACAGCGGGTAGTTACTTTGCCCAGCAGCATCAGCCTTCTCCCCTACTCGAACAGTCGGCCCCCAATAGCTACAACGTATTTCCCTTTCCGGTGGAGAGCCCGAGTCACGGTACTACTGCCGTGGTTGTAGATCCTGTAGATGCTTTGGCTTCACCCTTTGGCTGGCACGACACCAATGCAGTAGACGGACCTGAGTTTACTATTACCAGAGGCAACAATGTGCATGCCTATCACGACATATTCAATCTGCGCAGATCGATTAATGACGAGCCTGATGGCGGTACTGAGCTATGCTTTGATTTTCCATACACGCCTGGCCTGCGTCCGCATGAGCAAGTAGATGCAGCCATCACCAATCTTTTCTACTGGAATAACCTGGCTCATGATGTGCTGTACTATTACGGCTTTGATGAAGCAGCTGGCAACTTCCAGGCGACCAACTATACCGGAGTGCCCGACAGCCAGGCCAATGACTGGGTCAGAGCGGAGGCACTAGACGGAAGTGGCACCAACAATGCCAATTTCTTCACGCCACCCGACGGAGGTCGTGGCCGCATGCAGATGTACGTATGGAACGGTCCGTTACCGAGTACCCATCAGTTTACCTTTGAAGTAGCTGATCCAAGTCCAATTGCCGGTACCTACGGATATCGCCCGGCTACTTTTGGGCCGCTACTACTGCCAGAAGATGACCTCTTGAGCCTCGAAATCGTGGAAGCACTGGACACAACCGATGTATCTGGCGATGGCTGTGACAGCATTTTGAACCCCGACGAGCTAGCCGGAAAAGCTGCATTGATCTTTCGTAGTGGAGAATGCACCAACTTCACCAAGGCACTTACTGTCCAGGCTGCTGGTGCTGCGTTGTGCATCATCTGCAACTCAGAGGAAGGAAGCGATGCCCTTTACACCCCAACCACGGGTTTTGCTGACGACAGCCTGACCATTCCGGTTATCGGGCTGAGCCGGACAACCTGCGACAGCTTAAGAATGGAGATTCCAAATAATGTGATGGTCAGTCTGCCAACAGGAGTTGAGCTACCCAATCCCGGACCTTCAGGTCGCGACAGCGATTACGACAACCTCGTAATTATTCACGAATACGGTCATGGTTTATCTAACCGCCTGACAGGCGGCCCAATGCTTACCAATTGCCTGTCAGAAACCGAACAAGCGGGTGAAGGCTGGAGTGACTTTTTCGGCTTGGTGTTTACTACAGATTCGACCAATAATGCCGAAGAGCCACGAGGCATAGCGACCTGGCTTAGTGAAGAACCCACCGATGGCACCGGCATCAGGCCCTTCCCATTCTCCAGAGATTTCAGTGTTGATCCCATCACGTATGAAAATTTTGGCCAAGTATCTATACCTCATGGTATTGGATCTATTTTCGCCAGCGCGCTTTGGGACCTGTACTGGAATATGGCCGACGAGTACGGGTTTGATTCAGATATATATAATGGTACGGGCGGTAACAACCTGGCTGTTCAGCTGGTGGTTGACGGAATGAAGCTTCAGCCCTGTAACCCCAATTTCCTGGAATCTCGTGATGCCATCATTTTGGCAGATTCTATACTGACGGGTGGTGTTAATCGATGCATGATTTGGGAGACTTTTGCCCGTCGTGGAATGGGAGTAGGAGCTACGCCCGGAGGAGGTGCGAATTTTGATCCTCCCTACACCTGCCGACCATTTTTACAGGTGAGCAAATCCGGTTTTGTAGATGAGGAATTAGCCGGGCAGGAGCTCGAGTATGTCCTCGACATCAGAAATGGTCTATTCGAAACCATTCCCAACGCGGTCGTATACGATACTCTGCCTACAGGCGCCAGCTTGGTACCTGGTAGCAGCAATTGCCAGATTACAGAGGTAGACGGCGTCCTGGCCATAGAGCTCGGAAACCTACCTGGCGAGGCTATCGTAGAGTGCACTTATCGCATCTCAACCGACCCTGACCTATTTAGCGAACTGGATTTTGACGATGATACCAGGAGCTTTGCTGACTGGGATCGGGACAACCCCATTTTAGACGAGCAGTGGATCTTCAGAAATGGTTTCGACTTTAGTGGCACCCGGGCATTCTTTGCCAACAATATAGATACCATCAGTGACCAGATCATCACCATGGAAGATGCTTATCAGCTCGGTGATGTGAGGCCGGGTATCATCCTAGACCACTTCTATAGAACGGATGAGGGTGCAGACGGTGGTGTTGTTGAGATCAGCACAGATGATGGCGAAACCTGGGAAGATGTTGGTGCAGAAAACATCGTAGAAAACGGTTACAATCCCGTTCCGTTGGCACTTGAAGGTGGTAATCCGCTAGCGGGTCGCTTCGCCTTCCATGGCAGGGTCGACACTTTCATCAGAACGGCCATTGACCTGAGCGATTATGCAGGTCAGACCGCTAAGTTGAGGTTCCGCTTCGGATCAGATAACGAAGGCGATGCAGAAGGTTGGATCATTGACCATATATACTACTACGACCAGTTATTTGTAGCGGTCAATAAGGCACAAGCTACTACGGACTCTATTGTCGACTTCTCAGAAGTGGGCGTGCTCATGCTTCCAGACCCAAGCTCTGTAAACGAGCTGGAAGCTGTACTTGATTTATCGATCTACCCTAATCCGGCTGAAGACCAATTCTTCTTACAGACAGGTCAGCTGACCAATATTACCGGCCTGGAAGTTAGAGTTATGGACCTCAATGGCAGGGTGCTATCCAACCGGTTTATAGACCAGCTTAATGGAAGGCAGGCCATGCCGCTAGGCGGTTTGCCAGCTGGCATCTATATCATCGATGTAGTTGCAGACCAGGGTGTCTTCAGAAACAGATTAATCAAGCAGTAACCTACTTGACATCCAGAAAAACGCCAAAGGTATAGCCGGGGCTGGCAGCAACTAATCTGCCGTAAACGGCCCCGGCTGCACCTGCGGAGATGCCCAGTGTAGGAGTGAGGTAATAGTTTAGCTCAATACCAGGACTGATAAACTCAATGTTGTTGGCGAATATGCTGGTACTCGTGTTACCTGCTGCCGTTTCTCCATTGAAGAAGGAGTGCACAGCCCGTATTCTGGTAATCACCCACAATTTTTGAGCGGCCAAATTCAATCCTCCTTCCAGACCCCATCTGAATTCGTCAGAGAATCCATTAGTTCTGTTGTTGACACCAACCAGTGCTGCCCAGTAGCCATTGGTATTTCCCAAACGAAAGCTACTACCTATGTGCCCTTGAAGGAGCTGATTGAACTCTCCGTCACCCAATTGCAGATTGCCTTGTGTCCCTCCCGCGTTTTCACCCAGTGGAAGTCCTAAAGTAAGAGATACAGCGATAGGAACTTTTGCACCCTGAGGGGTAAAAGTATACTTAGCGGCCAACTCCGCATCTCCAAGACCATTGATGGCTTCGCCCGGAACAAGCGTTTCCCCATTTACCTCTGAGATGAGGTTATTCATGGTATTTCTACTGAAGAAAGGGAAATTGACGATAGCGGTAAATCGATCACTGACGCCATATTCGGCATATATGGTGGTATTGTATACACCAGTCGTCAGGTTGGGATCCGTCCTACCTTGAGAAGTAAAATGCTCGTCGAACTGAGTCCACCATTCTGATAATTTGAAAAACCCTTTGCCTTGTGGCTGTGCCCATGGACCCTGGGCCGACAGATTTATGGTTATGCCTAAGAGAAGGAATAAAAAGAGGAAACGCTGGAACATAAGTATGGTAAATTTGGAGGCTCGACCTACAACGGATGAAATATTCAGGCAACCCACAATTAGCCTGTGGTCATCACCTTTTGAGCGAGTTTGAAAATATCAGGCTATGGAGTTAAAATTTCTCCATCACCAACTTTCACATTGAATGGCTTACAGAAGTACAGCACATAAGCATACTGATCGATAGCTACATCTGGAATCGTGTATTGATGAGCACCTGAGAAATTGGTTACTTCCCCTATTTCGTAGGCATTTGCTGTAGTGTTGGGGTTGTTGGACAAATAGACATATAGACCTGGCAAAGCAGTATCGGCTCTGTAGTCATCAGCAAAAGACAAGACAATGGTTCCCTGGTCTAAGTCTTCACGCAAGGTAAAATCTCCTCTCAGGGTGTAAAATGTAGTAGTCTCGACCCGCCCAACTAAAGTGTCAGGCTGTTCCTCGACAATAACGATTGGCGTCTCTGCCGTATGCAGAGTAGCCGTAGCAGAAGCAGTATTCATGCCGTCGCTGTAGCTAGCAGAAATTTCTACTGAACCCAAGGTATGTGCCGTGACATTCCCCAACCCATCGACAGATGCAATCGAAGGATCTGAGCTCAGCCAGTCAAATTGCACATCAGTCTCTACACCAACATTATTGAAATATCTCGCAGAATACTGAAAGGAGGAGTCTATCGTCAGGCTATCAGGAGTCGTATTGATTCGAATTTCCGGATCAACAAAGTCATTGATAAAATCGTCGCCGATGCAAGACCAGCAGAATAGTAGCGTAATAGAAGCTAGAAAGAGGCCATTTTTCATATTGCAAAACTAAAGGAGTTAATCAGCTTGTGGAAGAGAAATCGGGAATGGGGTTGTATGAAGACACTTTGACGAGCTAGAAAACAAGACCACAAATAGGCATAACACCCCTCAAATGGCCATTCATCGGATCATATGCCCACTAATCGACACGCATTTCAGTAGCCAGAAACGGCAATATAGATTTGTAGAAAACCAAATGACATGCGCCGCAAGATTTTCGCTTTAACCGTGTTTTTGCTAGTCACCCAAGCCCTGCTCAGTCAAGAATACTATTCCTTATCATTTGTTCTCAATCCGGATACAGACTCAGAAGTAGCCTATGTATACCCGGAGAATACAGCATTTGACATCTTGGGAACTTCCAACAACCATACCACTTTAAGTCAAGATGAAGAACTCATCCTTGATGGAGCAGTGACAGCCATCGTCCACACTTCTTGGAGCGACCAACCCGATGTTTTGCGTGCGAACTTCGGCATGTCGATTCAGCAAAATCGGGTTTACATTACTGACCATCCTGACGAAGAAGATTCTGAAACAGCTAGTAGCCATTACGGAGCTTATTCTGGGCCTGTAGCTGTTTTAAAAAAGACACTCATTGACGAGGGTCAGGAATACGGCCTTGAAATTTCATTCAGCAATGGTATCAGCTTCTTTCTTCTTGATGGTAAAGCAAAAGCTTATGAACAGGAGCAGGAAGTCCCCATTGCTGGCAAATACCGCATATTGTCTACCGAAGGCATACTTTCACTCAGCTTTAATCAGGCAACTGGGGAAATCTGGTACTACTTCGAACCTAAGAACTAATCCTATCTAGACATGAAAATGAATTGGTCAAAAACAGTCTTTGCTGGCATCAAAAGGTACGAATTAGCGGCTGTCATTGCAGCTTATTTACTGTTCTCTTTTCTCTACGAACTAACTCTATATCTCAATTGGGGGGAGCCAAATCCAAGTAAGTTGTTCAACCTGATGAATTGGGCTGACACCTCTGGCATACAATACGGCTTGATGCTATTGGCCACGGGTGTGGTATGGTATGTTATATTCAGGTTATTCAATGCTATACCACTGCGCAAAAGACTTTTGCTTCATTTGATTGGTCTGCCGTTCTTCATATTCGTAGCTAAGGATGTCTACTATTTCGTAGAAGATCAATTTGACGCCCTGGGCCACTTGCAGGGTAGCGGATCTATCTGGGACATATACATTCCCGGGCTACTTTACTTCCTCCAGTTTGGGATTTTTCACGCTTATGCCTACTTCCGAGAGAACCAAAAAAAGCTTCTGGTAGAAGGTGAATTGAGACAAGCTGCCTTGAAAAGTGAATTGAACGCCATTAAAGCTCAGCTCAACCCTCACTTTTTATACAATGTCTTCAATACGATCAATGCTTCTTTGCCACCTGCTCAAGAGGATTCTCGCTTGATGATTGCCAAGCTCAGTGATTTATTTCGATATCAATTGCGGGCATCAAGACAGGATTTGGTGCCATTGGCAGACGAACTGGACTTCGTAAAGACCTACCTGGACCTCGAAAAGCTCCGGTTTGGCGACCGACTAGAGATCGAACTGAATATTGCACCGGATCTACTCCACGAGTCCATACCGCCAATGATTTTACAACCAATAGTGGAAAATGCCATCAAGCACGGCTTATCGGGGCTTGTGGAAGGAGGGAAAATTGATATTGGGATTTTACGGCGGGATGGAAAGCTATTCTTCAGAGTTAGTGATACCGGTATAGGAGTGAAAGACAAAACCAAACTCTTAGACAAGGGAATCGGATTGAGCAATACCGAGCTACGTCTCCGGAAAATGTATCAATCTAAGCTGCAATTTTTGGATAATCAGCCGAAAGGGCTAACCGTACAGTTCTCCTTATGAAAAAGTAGCTGTCATAGACGATGAAGCGGCTGGACGCAGCTTAATCAAAGAGTATCTTGGGTATCACGAAGATTTAGTCATTGTGCTCGAAGCCAATAATGGCGTCGATGCCGTTACGGGTATCAATCGATTTAAGCCTGATCTCATATTCCTAGATGTGCAGATGCCGGGACTAACGGGTTTCGAAGTCTTGACAAAATTAGAAGAAATACCACAAGTCATTTTCAGTACCGCTTATGATCAGTATGCACTCAAAGCCTTTGAAGTCCATGCAATAGATTACTTGCTGAAACCCTACACCAAAGCGCGATTCGATCAGGCTATTTCCAGAATTTCTTCCTCTGACCGCCCAAATCCGGTGGCCCCACTGGCAGACAGTCTGCTGATGCAGCCCAACTATCCGGAACGAGTATTAGTCGAATATGATAAGAAGCTTATTACAGTAACCGTCTCAGAGATCATTCATGTCGAAGCTTACGGAGACTATTCTAAACTCGTCACTTCTGATAAAACGCTGGTATCCAACCACGGTATTGGCGCGCTGGAAGAGCGGTTAGACCCGAGTCTGTTCATTCGCGTTCATCGAAGCCACATCATCAATTTAAGCCAGGTAGCCAGTATGACGAGATATCCGAAAAGCTACGATGTAAAAATGATCAATGGCGATGTGGTCCGGGTAAGTCGTGGATATTTGGATAAAGTGAAAGACCTTCAGCTATAAGCTTAGGCTATCTCACGAGCGTCACATCTCCTTGCACTATTCGCTCACTTCCGTCGAATAGTTGCAACTTGACTACATAAACGTACACACCAATATCAGCCAACTCGCCAGCGATACGACCATCCCAACCAGCGGACGGGTCATTGGGTCTGAACACATTTGTGTACTCGTATACAATCCCTCCGTATCTGTTGTAGATCCGGAAATCGGAAGCACTTTCAACTTCTGCACCACCAAACGGGAAGAAGCGATCGTTTACCCCATCATCATTGGGGCTGAAGCCAGAAGGGACAAATGCTCTCAGGTCGTCGTCTACCAGAATACGAATGACATCCTCCGCAGAGCACAAAGAGACGCTATCTACCACGCGAATCGATAGGCTGCCGCTAGCTGTTGGACGAATAAATCGGCTCATTGTATCCAAGCCCTGGTTGTCAGACCAGAAATAGGTTAAGTCTGTGCTATTGGCAACTGCCGTGATCAGCAAACTATCGCCAAATCTTACAGTCAGGTCCTGGCCAATATCAACTGCTAGTTCAGGGGGTGGAGCAACAAAAGCATCGATGACCAGCTGGCAACCCAGGGCATCTTCAACTATTAGATCATACGTTCCAGCTGTAAGGCCAGCAAAAGAAGAGTCCATCGTGAATGTCCCTTCATTTATGGCATACAGGTATGGGCCAAGGCCACCGTCAACCTGCGTCACCGACAACTCGCCTATATCTTCTGGTTCGGTGCATCTGATGTTTCGAACAGCAAATTCAGCAGTGAGTGCCGGAGGCGCAACTAAATTGAAGGTGCCAGACGCTTCACACCCACGCTCAGTAACTACATCTACATCGTAAATACCTGGTCCGAGGTTGGTGGCCGTTGGTCCTGTTTGATCATTGGACCAAGTGTAGGTAAGTTGCTCGAAAGAACCCGTTACTAAGGCTTCCAATACACCATCTTCACTGTCGTTGCATATGATTGGGCTGCTCTCAATGACATTGACCAATAAGGGTTGATCGGGCTGAGTAACGGTGACTTGAGTAGTCGCAGTACAGCCATCAAAATTGGTCACCAAAACGGTATAGGTCTCGGCCTCCAGGTTAGTAGCCTGAGCCGTCATATCACCATTACTCCAATTCCATGCAATGGGATTTCCATTGGTCGTTACACTCGCCTGCCCATCGGAACCATCAAAGCAAGAGACTTCCTGATCGACAGTAGCTGTTGCAATAAACTCATCAGGTTGTAGCAGCTCTCTTTGGTAAGCAGCCTCACAACCATTGGCGTCTACTACTTCTATGGTATAAATACCGGCACACAGGTTATCAAAACTGAGGACATTGACTAGCGCTCCCTGAAATCGAAGCTCATAGGGCGTAGTACCTCCGACTACCTCGACTGACATACTACCGTCACAAGACTCAAAACAACTCAAATCAGAAAATGATAATTCATTTATTTCCAACCGGTTAGGCTCT
>JBCBVN010000111.1:0-11900 GCA_039817625.1 Bacteroidota bacterium | reverse complement strand
GATCGGTCTTCGACGATAAAGGCACCGTCGTAACCTCGATTACGAACGGCAGCGCGGGCGCTTTCAGCCTCAGCGCGGGTTTGATAGATGCCCAACTTGAGCTTGTAGCTGCCATTGGCCTCGGTCTGGTACACCCGACCGAGATCGGATAGATTGCCAAATCGGCTTAAATCTGCGGGGGCGTTGAGGCTCGCCAACTGAACAGCATAACCAGAAGTAATGGTGGCTGTACCACCGCCGCCGTCAGTAATGGGGCCTGGGCCCGGTATATTTTGATCGTCCAATAGTGGAATCTGCCCCAACAGATTGGGATCGCTACCATCATCCACCGTTATCGGGAAGCGGAGCGTCTCGTATCCAGCTGCCGAGATGGTGATGTCGTAAGTGGTAAAAGGCTGTAAAGC
This sequence comes from Bacteroidota bacterium, assembly GCA_039817625.1. GTDB lineage: Bacteria > Bacteroidota > Bacteroidia > Chitinophagales > Saprospiraceae > Neolewinella. The sequence continues at coordinate 11,496 of JBCBVN010000111.1, read as the reverse complement.
CGCCTGGTAGTTGCCCGAGCCATCGGTCACCAAAGACTCGGTGGTACCCGTTGCTCGATTGGTCAATTGAATATTCGCTCCGGCAATGGGCGCACGGGTCGATCCCGCTACGATCTGTCCCAAATAGGCCGACCCACCAAATCCAAGTTGCACGAGCACTTCATTTCCAGCATTGGTTTGCAGATCAGCACTGGACAAATTGGCTTGCCCAAATCCATTTCCACTCACCACGACTACGCAGTTCGCATTGGCAGGTAGATTCAGGGTGTAACGTCCCTCTGCATCGGTTTGATAGACCTGATCGCCACAGCCTCTCAGATCGATCTGTGCACCTGCAATAGGTTGATTTGATCCAGCAGCGACAACGACTAAGGTAGTACCTCGATTGGCTCGCGTAATCTGATAAATATCTTCGTTGCCCTGACCGCCTATTCGATTCGACACCGAATAACCCAGTCCTCTACTCGCGTTGTAGACCATACCGTAGTCATCTCTAGGGCTGTTGATTGGTACGCCCATGTGGTAAATCTGGCTTGGGCGACCATTCGGTAGTTCTGCTCTGAAAACGTCATAACCTCCCATTCCGAAATGCCAATCACTGGCAAAGAAGAGGCTTAAACCATCAAAGGAAGGCGTAATTTCATTGCCCATGGAGTTGACCACAGTTCCCAGGTTTTCTGGCACACTGACCCAGTTATTTCCCTGGCGCTCTGCCCGGTAGATATCATATCCGCCATATCCTTCCTCCCGGTTAGAAGCAAAGTAGATGTAGTTGCCATCGGGTGAAAAAGTACCCCATCCCGAATTGGCAGAACTCACATTGAAAGGCAGTGGCCGTGGGTTGGTCCACTGCCCATCGGGAGTTACATCGGCGATAAACAGAGTCAGGTTTTCGCCACTGCCGGGGATCATCCGAGTTCCGTCAGTGAAGTTGTTTCGGGTAAAGACGACCTGACGACCGTCCGGGCTGTAGCTGCATGGCCCAACATTGGTTGCCTCAGAACTATAGCCATTGCGTAGAGGAAAAGGCGCCTGCAAGTCTCCACCGGGGTTGAGTAGCGATACAAATGGACGATTGGACGAAGTCCCGCTAAAGTTGCCCGACAGATCGGTGCGTGCCGAATTGAATACCAGTTGCGTAGCATTGGCAAAAGAAGGTCCGAAGTCGGCAGAAGCAGAATTGGCCGCAACAGATTGGACGGTGAACCCAGAGTTGCCTGATGCTTGCTGTACCGCATAATCACAGCTCTGGGCATAGTGATCTCCCACTACGGCATCGTGTTCGCGCGCATAGAGCAGATACCATTGTTTAGCTTGATCGTATTCCCCCAGTGCCTTGAGTACGTGGGCGTGTTCGAGACGAGTCTCTGCGGAAACCCGGCGCTGGGCCACGGCACGTGTGTAGTACTGATTGGCCTTAACCATCTGATTCAAATGGCGGTAGCTGTCCGCTATTTTGCTCAAGGCTTCTACATCATCCGGTCGGCGCTCCAGGGCGGTTAGATAGGATTGTATAGCCAGGTTGTAGGCGTGCAAGTCATATTGGTCATTAGCCGCCCTAAGAGCCGATCGAAACTGTGCGTGCAGATCAGTCCCTGCCAGACTAAAAAGGATCAGCAAAGCAAGTATTACAGGTGATTTTCTCATCGTCTACTATATTTCTGTAGGTTTTTTGTTGTGTACTTCCGCAGGTCGGTCACCTTTTGTGCCTGTCGAAGGGCTTCCAGTGCTTTTAGCATCTGTTTTTGTGAGTTCGCTGCTGTATCATCAAAGTAACAAATTATTTTATTAGTAATGTATACAAACTCAGTCTTGAAGTTCCCAAACCCAGCTACCATTATAGGAAAGATAGCCTATTCGATCACCCTGCTCAACCCTTAAGATACCTTCAGCAACCGGAGCTAAAAAGTCGTAGCTGGGCCTTAGCAAGATTCGCCCTTCTGCATCTGCCAAACCGTAAAGACGATCGATTCTCACCCTTGCAAATTCACCTTCAAAGTCTGATATCTCGCCGTATTTAGGCCTGATCAGGGAAATGCCCTTGTGGTTGATCAATCCGATCCGGCCTTCGTATCCTATGATGGCCACACCGTGTTCGTAGGGGCGTGCAAAATCGTAGTAGCCATCGTAAAGAGACGCATTTTTTGCCACAAAGTAGTACCCCTTACGCGTGTCCTTAACCAAGCCCCTACCCTCCTGAAAATGCAGCAGGCGATTTAAGCTCGGCTCGACCACCTCCGTACCTCTGGTATCTATCAGGCCGGCCTGACTCATGGTCTCGTATACCACCGCCAATCCGCCATTGAAATCCAGACAATTACTGTATTTAGGCTCGATGACCTGATTTCCATGTACGTCGAGGTAGCCGCATTTGCCATATTCCTGAAATACGGCCAGGCCTTCACTGAATGATCTGGTTGGCCCCAATCTGCAAGGAATGACCTCTCGCCCGGTCTCGTCTATAAAACCGAAGCCATTTTGATCATGGACTAAAGCCAGACCGTTGGCAAATTCTTCCATACTGCGGTAGGCCTTGGTGGTGAGCAGTTGCCCATTAATATCTATCAGACCAAATCGATCCGACTGCCCTTCGAGTTCCACTTTGGCGCGACCATTGTTTTGAAAGGCAAAAATCTGCTCATAGCGAGGTCGCAGCACCCATTCTCCAGTCCGATTGATCAGCCCCCAACCATCGCTGGTACGTACCCTGGAAACCCCATGATCAAAGGCGTAAGCCCGCTCGATATCTGTCAGCTCAAAAAGGCTTTCCCCATCGACATTCAGCAACTTCCATTTATTGCTCTGCCGAGACCAGATGACTCCCTCGCTCAGGCTTCCCAATTCATCGAAGAATAATCCGGGCCAGGCTTGCTGCCCATTTTCATTGATCAGCGTCCAGCCGGGTAGCAGCTTGACCGGCGCTAAATTTTCTACAAACTGACCCGCGCTATAAAAGGTATCGGGCAGTATTTGTCCATTTTTCAAACTGTAGTATCCCCAGGTGTCACCTTGCTGAGTCGCCACCCAACCACTAGATACTTCGCCAAGCCCATCATAAGTAGTCGTAAGCCGGATATGACCAAGGGTATCTATCAGCCCGTGTAACTCCTGCGACTGAGTGATCCGGTAAACTAGCTCATCTCCATTACCCGAGAAGGCTTGTAGATTGAGGTAAACGGGTTCAAGCACAAAATCGCCAGAGCGATTGATGAGTCCCTGGCCGCTCTCCATAGCTACGATGGCTCGCCCGTATTTGAATCCTTGCCCGACGCCTTCAAACCTGGGGGCAATGGCCAGCTCACCTTCGTCACTGACGTATCCCCAGCTGCAGTTTTCGCAAATCAATTGGGCCTCTCTGGCAAAGCGTTGATCGTAAGCCGTATAGTCTTTCAAGAGGACAGTACTTTCCCAGGCTTCGACATAGTCGGCCACCCCCGGCAGAACGGGTAGTCGATTGCTGGCTTCTAAAGTTCCACTCAAGCGCCCGCGCAGGCTGACAGGGGCCAGACCTTCACTAAATTCCCCAATGTAAGTAGCGTCTCGTAGCCTTATGCGCCCCTGACGGTCAATAAGGCCATATCGGCCATTGTCGAAAACGCATCGGGCCAATTCATTTCCGCTTCGCCAGTCATCCAGTTCCAAATGAAGCAGATTCAATTCCGTCACGACCTTACCTTCCTCATTCAGCATGACACCAAAGATCTCCGTCGCCCGATAGGTCGTGCGCTCAAAGTCTAATTCCGTCGATTTGGACAGTCCCACCAGGGTTATTCCCAGAGCAGCATCAACGAAAATGCGGCTGAAAGTAGGAGGAATGACCTCTTCACCTCCCCGGAGTCTTAACCCCCAACGGTCTTCTTCTGCGGCATAAAACCACTCGTGTCTGGGTAAGATCCGATCTGCTCGGGTGGTTAAGTTTAGGCGGGCGGCACCCTGATTGTCATTCTGGCCAGAGACCCTTATTCTAAAGTGCCGTTCACTTCCCGTCGCTTCTGTGAGCTCACCATTAGCCGTCAAAGAAAACACCGTTAAAGCCGCTCCATTTCCCTCGCCATCGTAGGCCCTGATCTGATCTCCTTCCCGCTCTATGCGCAAATAAGTCGGTGCCAGCAGCTCTTGTCCGTTGGCGCCCAAAACGCCCATGAGGCCATCGCCGTAGGTGAAAGCCAGCCCGTTCTCTAGTGGACCAATATAATCGTAGCCAAATTCCAAAACAGTTCGGCCGGTCTTGGTCAGCAATCCCCAGCCCTCTCCCATTCTGGCACGGACCAAGTTGGCCGAGAACGCTTGCAACTCTACATAATCATTCGGGAGTTCTCCTGATCCGATTGTGGCAACAAGTCCAATTCGATTTCCAAGGCGATAGGCCACGGCTCTGGGAGAAAAGGAGATTGGGCGCGCACCGATCGGTAAACTTTTTATTTGACCCGCCGAGCAGTTGTAGATGTGCAATTGATCACCTGATACCAGTACCAAGTGGCTACTATCTAGAGTAGAATAAGCATCGTAATCTGCCGAAAAACCCAGGCTGCCGACAAAGGATCGGCCACCCCACTTTCCTCCATCCTTGTAAAACAACATGCCCAGTTCTGTGTCAATCTCTAAAGAACTGGCTTTGGCTTCCAGAATCTTGTCTCCGCTGGCAGAAACCAGACCCAGCATACCATTTTTCCGCAGCAGAAAATGGCCATTCTCAATCCGCTCGATGCGGTCGTATTTGGGTCTGGTAATCTGGGCTCCATCTGCCCTGGACAGACCCCAGCTACCATTGCGCAAGTAAGCGATATGCCCATCTCCCATTCGCCGAAGCTGCTCATATCCAGGGCCAACAATTTCTTGATTACTTAGATTTCTGACGGTCCAGCTACCTGCATCCAACACGGCAAAAAGGCTGTCATCCAGCACCTGAATATCTTCATATCTAACCGGCAGCAGCTGCTGACCATCGGGGGCCAACAGGCCTAAGCTTCTACCATTCTGAACCACTAAACTGGATCCGGCTCCAGGCCAGCCCAACTGCTCATACTGAGGATCAATCAGCACGCGGCCCCTCGGATCTATGATCCCCCACTTGCCGTCAGACCGGATAGGTAGAACCGTTTGTGCCTGCAGATTCAGACCTAAAAAGCAGAACATCAGACTGACAGCAAGTGACTTCAATGGCAAGAACCGATATGGGTATTTGGAATGGTGAAAAAACGACGAAGAGACTAAAAATAGTTCATAGTCCAAAACCATATCCGCAAAATTCAGTTTTTGGATGAATACATGCATTTTCACTAAATAGAGCCAACTACCTGTCTTTCACGTTTTTAATGCTAGTCTTTAAGGCTTAGCTTAGCAACAAGCTAGATAGACCATGTTAGAATTTCGAAGACTTCTCGAGCACTCAGCCTTCGGTGTTTGTACCTACCTGGCCGATCGTATGGGCCTCCACATTCGGCGCGTAAGGCTATACTTTATCTATATTTCCTGCATCACGCTGGGTTCTCCTCTGCTGCTTTATTTGTTCACCGCTTTCTGGTTGAACCTCAGACAATATCTGGCCGAGGGTAAACGCCGACTGTATAGTTAGCAGAGACCTTCCCACTTATTCTCCGAATGAGTACTGTATGATGTTTGCGCCCATTTGTAGAGCGGCTGCTCGTACTTCTACCGGATCATTATGCACCTCTGCATCCTCCCATCCATCACCCAGATCGGTCTCGTACGTATAGTAACAAACTAACCTGCCTTCGTAAATCAAGCCAAACCCTTGCGGAGAGCCCCCATCGTGTTCATGTATTTTGGGAAGGCCACTATTGAAGTTGTATTTCTGGTGGTAAATCGGATGGTCAAAAGGAAGTTCGACAAACTCTAACTCTGGAAAAACTTTCTTCATGGCCACCCGCACAAATGGATCCATACCGTAATTATCGTCTATGTGCAAAAAGCCTCCTGCCATTAAGTACAGTCGAAGGTTCTGAGCTTCCTGATCATTGAAAACCACATTGCCATGACCAGTCATATGCAGCCAGGGATAGTTAAATAATTCCGCACTTCCCACTTCGACGGTAGCGTAGTTAATATCGAAGTCGGTTCCCAGCGTTTGATTGCAATACTGCGCCAGGTTGGGCAAAGCCGTAGGGTTGGAATACCAATCACCGCCTCCATTGTACTTCAGAAGCGCCAATTTTAAAGAGCTGCTTTCAGGCGTTGCCATACTACCAAGTAGCATAAGCGATAGCACAAACGAACCAATTACTTTTATCATAATTGCGAAGATAGTTGAAGCATACTAATACATTGCAAGGCGTATAAAGCGGCAGTCTCTGTACGCAGACGATTTGGTCCTAAGCGCACAGGTACGAAACCGGCAGCCATAGCCTGATCCGCTTCATCTGCACTAAATCCACCTTCCGGTCCTATCAATAAACTAACGCTTTGCCCAGCCTCAGGGGTGTATGCGTGAACCAGATTTTTTATGGTTGTATCCGTATCTTCTCCCAGATAAGCGATAAACTTTTGGTCGCTGGTATCCCGGTCCAAAAATTCAGAAAACTTGACTATAGGTTCAATGGCCGGCAAATGACTTTGCAGAGACTGCTTCATGGCCGAAATAGCGACTCTGTGCAGGCGATCCAATCGCATTTTATTCCGTTCACTATGACTGCACAGAACGGGCTGCAGCTTATCGAAGCCTATCTCAGTCGCCTTTTCCACCAACCACTCCATACGATCCGATTTTTTGGTCGGACCAAGGGCCAGAGTGATGGTGTAATCCGATCGGGTTGCTTTTTCTTCAGACTTCCGCAGGTCGAGTGTACAACTCGTCCGGTCTATACGTTGCACGTGACCATCATAGGTTGTACCAAGCCCATCTACTACCCTGACCTGATCCCCCACCCTTCGCCTTAGCACACGGATTAAATGTTTGGCTTCGTCGGCCGCCAACTCATAAAGACCACTTTGTGCCCCTGGATCGTAAAAGAGGTTCATTAAAATATTGTTCCTTTGTGCAAAACTGCGCAAACTATGGCAAAGCCCAAATTTAGAGCTGGTGTTTTACACAGCGACGAAGTTACCGAACTGTTCAATTATGCCAACGATAGCGACTTTGCGCTGCCCGCTGTTAATGTAACCAGCAGCAGCACCGTCAATGCCGTCTTGGAAACGGCCAGGGATGTCAATTCGCCTGTCATCATTCAGTTTTCCAATGGTGGTGCAGCTTTTTATGCCGGCAAAGGGCTAGACAATAGCCAACAGGCAGCTTCCATCAAAGGTGGCGTCAGTGGCGCTATGCATGTTCATGCTATGGCCGAAGCTTATGGTGTACCCGTAGTATTGCATACAGATCACTGCGCCAAAAAGATTTTGCCGTGGATCGATGGCCTGCTTGAAGTTGGCGAGGCTTTTTATGCCAAAAGAGGATTTCCATTGTATAGCTCTCATATGCTCGACCTCAGCGAAGAGCCCATTGAGGAAAATCTGGAAATCAGTGCTCGCTATTTCGAACGGATGAATAAGATCGGTATGACCATCGAGATAGAATTGGGCGTAACCGGCGGAGAGGAAGATGGTGTTGACAATACAGATGTTGACAGTAGCCGACTTTATACCCAGCCCGAAGAAGTAGCTCAGGCCTACGACAAGCTTTCTGCCATCAGCGATAGGTTTACCATCGCCGCTGCATTTGGTAACGTACACGGTGTCTACAAGCCCGGCAATGTAGAACTGCGCCCCATCATCCTCAAAAATTCTCAGGAGTATCTGAAAGAACACAAAGGACTAGGCCAGGACAATCCAATCAATTTCGTTTTCCATGGCGGGTCGGGTTCCAGCCAGGAAGAGATTCGGGAAGCCATCGGTTATGGTGCCATTAAGATGAACATTGATACCGACCTGCAATGGGCCTATTGGGATGGTGTCCGAGCCTTTAATGCGGAAAACGAAGCTTATTTGCAAAGCCAGATCGGCAATCCCGATGGCGATGACAAGCCCAATAAAAAATTCTACGATCCTCGCAATTGGTTGCGTAAAGCGGAAGCCTCCTTCCAGGCCAGACTCAAGCAGGCTTTTGAAGACCTCAATTGCATAGATAGGCTCGGATAAAAACTGGCTTGAAAGTAGGCCAGTAACACGGGGTTGTTTCTTTCTTATATGGGGTAGTCCCAATTCATTTTGCCATGCGCAAATACCTATCACTTATTCAGGAATCTCTCCGCGGAGAGCAAAATGATTTCACTTCAGGATCCATCAGGCGGGCTATGGCTTTACTGGCCATTCCCATGATGCTGGAAATGGCCATGGAGTCTATCTTTTCTCTGGTAGATACTTACTTCGTAGGCAAGGTAAGCACGGAAGCCCTGACGACCATCGGCCTGACGGAAGTTAGTCTGACCATCATCTACAGTTTGGGCATCGGGTTGAGTATTGCTCCAATGGCTATGATTGCCAGATTTATTGGAGAGAAGGAGCCTCAGAATGCTGCCAAAGCTGCACGACAAGCAATCTGGCTGGCCATAGGTGTCAGCTTGCTCATTGCCGTTCCAGGTACCATTTATGCACCCGACTTACTCAGACTAATGGGAGGCAGTGAAAAGGTGGTCGCTGAAGGGGTCACCTACACACGCATCATGTATGCCAGCAATATGGTGATCATGTTGCTTTTTCTACTGAACGGTGTGTTTCGCGGTGCCGGGGAGGCGACCAAAGCCATGCGTGTACTCTGGCTGGCAAATGGCATTAATATTATCCTGGACCCCATTTTCATTTTTGGACTTGGACCAATACCGGCCATGGGCGTTACAGGAGCTGCGGTAGCGACTACCATTGGACGAAGTGTAGGTGTAGGATATCAATTATATCTACTGCTGGGCGGCAGATCAGTTGTTAATCTGAGCCTCGGCAGATGGGGGCTGGATATGGATATGATGCGCCGATTGGTTCGAATCGCCAGTACCGGTGCCTTTCAATACATCATTGCCTCTGCCAGCTGGATTGTCCTGATGCGCATTGTCGCAGAGACCGGCGGTGATGCAACTGTTGCTGGGTATCAAGTCGCTATAAGATTGGTCATCTTCACCTTTTTGCCCGCCTGGGGATTAGCCAATGCTACAGCCACTTTCGTAGGTCAGAATTTAGGCGCAGACCAAGCCAACAGAGCCGAAAAAGGTGTCTGGATGAGCCTCAAGCTCATTACTGCCTATATGCTCATTGTAGGTATCATATATGTATTGGCCGCAGAACCCCTGGTTTACGCATTTGCAGAAGCAGAAGAAGCCAGACAACCCGGCGTTCTTTCCCTGCGAATATTCGGCTTCGGATATGCACTATTCGGTGCAGGTATGGCCTTTAGCAACGCATTCAATGGTGCCGGCGATACCCGTACTCCAACCCTTCTGAATTTCATCGCTTTCTGGATCATAGAAATGCCACTGGGCTACTTATTCGGCATCCAATTCGAGTGGGGACTGGCAGGCGTATGCTATGCCCTGCTCATAGCCAATGCCGTATTGGGCATATTGGCCTACATCCTATTCAATACGGGCAAGTGGAAAACCGTTAAAGTTTAGATCAACAGTCAAAATCAATATTGACTTTTTTTGAACATCGCCCAGCTAGGTAGCTATCCACATAAACCCTACCTTTGCGGCGCTAAGCTTAAAGCTTGTTGGGAAATTCACACTTTCGGCTGCTCATGCCACTTCGTGGTGGCGGCGTTCGCTTAAAAAGCGATTCCCCAACAAGCTCTTAAATAGCGGTTTAGGTACCACCCCATAACCCAATCTCTCCGAAAATGAAAAAGGACATTAAGGCAATTAAGGTCACAGATGTGGCCATAGCTATAGTGCCCAGATCAGATGAAAAGACTGGCCAGGACCTTTGGGATACTTACCTGATTAACCTCAGGGATGAAGTTTTGGAAAACGTCATTATCTCCAGCAAAGGTTATGGCCAACTCGATGGCCGCGAAAAGGTGACCACTACCCTGCGCCACTTCTTCGATTCTGTCCCTCCACAATCTGCCGTTCAGGTTGAACCCATTCAGCGCGAGCTTTTTGAACTTGCCAACGAATACTGGGTATCTTTCAACCTGGGGAAAGACATGCTCGATAAAAAGTTCGTCTTCGTAGCAGGTTCCATCACTAAAGACTTTTTGCGCAAGCTGCCTGTACTCGACAAGCCTGGCGTAATGATCGTTTAATTGCCCACCTATGCCAGCAGCTAAAGAGCCTAAGCGCGTCACAGACAGTCGCACCATCATGACCGAATTGGTCATGCCCAACGACACCAATCCTCAGCACAACCTCATGGGTGGAAACATGCTGCGCTGGATGGATACCGTGTGCGCAGTCTGCGCAGGCAAGCACTGTGGCAAGCCGGTTGTCACCGCATCTGTAGACAATGTGGCCTTCGGAGACCCCATCCTAAATGGCGAAGTCGTCACCCTGGAGGCTACCGTAACCAGAGCATTCCGCACCAGCCTGGAAGTATTCGTCGAAGTATTTGCCGCCAGCTTCCAAGGTACCAATCAAAGACGCACCCACCACGCCTACTTTACCTTCGTCGGCCTCGATAGAGAGAATGGTAAACCATCGGAAGTACCTCCCGTATTGCCCCTTACAGAAATCGAGCAACAGCGCTATGAGAGCGCGCTGCGCAGGAGGGAGCTTCGTTTAGTCTTAGCTGGCCGCATGAAACCCCAAGATGCAGAAAGTCTGAGTGATTTGTTTAAGTAAGAAATCGCCTTCAGTCACTGGCCGAAGGCGATTTCTTATTCAAAAGCGGGTAGCCGGTCTGTATCTGGTGATTAATGGTGAAATTGTACAATTGTCAAACGTCAGTGGTAAGTGGCTAATTTGTAAACGTTCACTTGCCAAAGTACAAGGACCGGCTATTTTCAATAAACCGGAAAACAGCCTAAAAAAACGGGGTTGACACACGCCCCGGGCTACCCTAGTCCCGAAGGACTGATCTTGATATAGCTTAGATCAGATCATGCAACCAGTTGGCTTGCTGAATAGCAGTATCTACCTCCCGAATTTGCTTAGACAGATCATCAACTTCCCGGTTTAGCCCGGCAATATCGATGGTAACTACATTGAGAATATCTGTACTATTATATCGACGGGTCATGTTTGAACCCGTACTAACAAATAGCATCAGTTTCTGCCTTTTATCGGTTAGAGTCTCTCTTTTTACGAGGCCCTCCATCAAACTATCTCCACTTTCAAGCTTCACCTGCTGGTTCGTTTCATTGATGCGGCCAACGAGCTTTTGATACTCTGAATAAGTAGAATCCAACTGGGCCAACAATTCACTCGGATCCATGGCTGGCTCCATGCCCTCCTGAACAACGATGTTCTGTTGAAGTCGTTGAGATAATGATTCTAAGCGACGCTTAAGATCTGCGCGTAGTAGCAGTGCTTCAGCAAGTTTCATGGTGTTAGGCTTACAGTTCGGGAACTTTATCTCGTAGCTGAGCATTCGCTAATCTGAAATAAAAACCTAACA
>JBCBVN010000110.1:0-11961 GCA_039817625.1 Bacteroidota bacterium | reverse complement strand
TTTGCACTTGCTAGAAACTTAGATATCACTCTATAGCAAGCCTTTCTAGATGGCCTTTTATCGATGGTTTCCTTTACTTCTTTTCCCATTTCCAGGTTGTACTTTTTCGTTATGTACCGACTTAATCCCAGCAACTTTAATATGGTCTCTATGCTATCAAAAGAACTAAGTTCGTGAGCTACCAATCCTGTTTTCTCATAAAATCCGACTGGATCTAAAAGGATTCCCCAGGCTTCATAATCTGATTTTAGCGTAGTGTTCAAGCCCGAACTTTGGATACGCAATACCGATACATCGTTGCTTCGATTGTAGCTACTCGACTCAAATAACACCTCCTCGCCGTGGAAAACGATCTCAATCAGAAAAAACGGGACTGTTAAAAACTTGATGTTTAAATCAGCAGCTACTTCAGGATCCCCTTTTGGGATTTTTATAGCCGACCTCAAGTCAAGTTTGCGAGAGTAGGTTTCGATTTTATTCGATGCATGATACTTCATTCCTCTTTCATGATTTCCGCTATCGCACGCTCCATCAGCTCATCGCGGCCGGCACGGATACCAGCGACTGCTGGCTTCACCTCTATATCCGGGACTATGCCTATGCGCTGAGTTTCTGTTCCATCGGGATAGAAGACTCCGATTCCTGAAATCATTGTCCGCAACCCCCCAGGCAGGTATATTCTGGAGACATTTCCATCAGCTCCTGCTGTTTGACTCCCGATGATAACGGTATTCTGGCCTGCACGGAAAGCCATGGCCGTATACTCTGCCTGACTTTGAGAAAGCTCATTGACCAGGACTACAACTTTCCCGTCAAATGATTCCTCATCCGCAGGGATGTTGACGGTCTCCGTCATGCTGAAGTAGCCTGGATTGGCCATATCCATATCCGTGAACATAGCAAAGGGCGTCTCCTCCTTGAGCAGGAAACCACAAAAGGCAAAAGGCGCAAAAGCAGAAGGGTAATTGCGGATATCTACAATGATGCCTCTGGCTTCTTTAAATACTTCCTTGGCCTCGGCATAGGCTTCATCAGTCGCGTTGGCCAGAGTCAGATAGCCAATGTTATTTTCCAGCATCTTGTAAGCAGGCCCTTCCGGGGTACGATACCAACGATAATATCCTTCCAAGTCATCGCTATTTGACAAGGGTATGGTGAGACTTAGAGAAGCACCATTCCTTTCGATCAGAAGTGTGCTGGTATTATCTGTTGACCGGAGAATATTTTCTGCCATATCACGGAGGCGAGCAGCCTGATTAGACGCGGGATAAAATGCTTGTTCAAAAAGGACATAATCTCCGACCTGCTCACCATTGATATGAGTAATGATGTCTCCAACTTGCGGCATGTCAGACCCTGGACTGGCATCTGGATCGTAGTAATCAACCACAATGAGCTTTTGCTCTACAAAAGCCGCTCGAAAGGGTGGATAATATTCTCCTCTCTTTTCTCGTACCTGATCTCCTCCACCCCATAGATTGGCATGGGTATCCTGAATTTGACCAATCATTCGGGTCATAGCCCGCTCATAGGCGTATTCATTTTCTGCTTCTACTATTGCTGGAATATTGTCTGCCAACGCTTCATCCCAATCTATATCCATTTCCTCTCGGTAAGGAAAGTAGTAGTGAATCATATTCCAATATCGGATAGCCGCCAGGTATCGGTACCCCTGATCTGGATAGGGCATATCAGCATAATCAGGTTCATTCTTGAATTGGGGGTTTCCAATACCTGAATAGGAGCTGATGTAATAGTGCTCAGACATTGTAGGCCTGTTGTCGATCAGGTACTGTAAAGCACTCCGCAAGTCTGAACTGACATGTTCGGATGCCAGCCATCGATGATCGGCCGTTACTTCAGGGTTTTCGGGGGGAGCACAATTCTCACAAGATTCTACCGGACCAAGAGATTCTACCCATTCCAGCAAGGCCGCCGATTTATCAGAAGCTTCCTGAAATTGAGGCACAAAGCGGAATAACTCAAAGTCCCAGTTCAAATCGCCAGTAGAAATCTTGGGGTGATGATATTTGAGCAGGCCCCAGACTTTGCCCAATAAAGACAAATCGCGTACGTCATCGTCTGAAAGTGGCAGATCGAATGTCAGGCTGGAGCCATCATTGAAGGCGGTATCTTTTTGGGCTGGGAGTAATTCTCTGGCAGGAGCCTCATCGAATGGCAATCCATCTATGGTCAGTTCCAGATCATCAAGCCAGACCTGCCCTTTTCCGACCAACAGGCAGCCAAAAGCGATATTTTGGGCTGCATTCTCATCATAGTCGAGCTCAATTTCAAACTGCTGCCAGTCATTGGTGCCTGTTATTGGCCGCTCTGCCATATTATCAAATCCTACATTGGGATCTATGCGCAACCACAATCCAGCAAAGCCGTCAGCTACATTTTCCGTTTTCAAATATCCCGTTAGCTTAAGCTTACGGCCTCCAAATTCTGGTATCACATCTTGTCCCCAGGCACGAAAGCCATCTGCCCCGGAGACGTGGAGAATACTAAGTGAGTGATCGCCCGAATGTGCTTCTTCAGAAATTAAAATCTCATAGTCTCCGCCCTGCCCAAAAGTAGACCATGCTTCGGCCTCATCTTCAGCGATCATTTCGATATCCATATTTTTAGGAAGAGCGGACTGAGCGTAAAGCGTAGCTCCACTAAAACAAAAGCAGAGCAGAAGTGCAAATAGATTAATGGACTGGCACATAGAATGGGGTTTTTGCTAAAGATAGAGAGATGATCTTTTAGTAAAAAGGGAGGGGTGCCAAAGAGAGGCGGTTGGTCTGGAGTTATACTCTATCACGTAACTCCTGTTCTGCCGATAGTTGGGTTAAGGCTCCGAAGTGGGAGACTCTGAATTCGTGTTAGGGCCCTTAGCCCAATGATCGTCGTGGGAAATGACTTTATCCCGAAATTTTAGCTGCCAGCAGTCGTGCGAGGATCGAAACTTTCGGGGAAAACTCTCATCCCACAACTCGGTCTACAAGACCTCGTGCGAGGATCGAAACTTTCGGGGAAAACTCTCATCCCGCAACTCTGTCTACAAGACCTCGTGCGAGGATCGAAACTTTCGGGGAAAACTCTCATCCCGCAACTCTGTCTGCAAGACCTCGTGCGAGGATCGAAACTTTCGGGGAAAGTTTCGACCTGCGGAAGTCCAAAAAAAGCACCAACTTAAGCTAGAAATGCCACGACTTCATCTATTACTTCTGGTGTGCGCAGAATGCGAAAATGCCCTGTTCCTTCTATTTCTTTGAATGAGGATGCCGGCCAGTTTTCGTGTACCCTCCTGGATATCTCAATGGGAATAACCTTGTCATTCTTGTCGTGGAAAATGAGGGCTTTTTTAACGTTGATGGACGGAACGAAATCGCTGACGTTGAGTGCATCTATGTCTCGATCAATTTCTTGCTTTAGCCTATTAATTAATCGATTTTTTGCCCGATTAGATATTCCCGCACTACTGGCCACATCATCTATGCGTTCGGAAAACCTATCGGGTGTCGTAATCATCGCATAGCTGTCGATATACAGGTCCTGATTATCATACAAAGCGAAGGTGGTGGCTACCCCTCCGAAAGAGTGACTGACCAGGCGCTTAACTTCGAATTTCTGGATGAGTAAACCGACCAATTCGATAAACTCAAACATGCTCGTGGACCCCTTGCTACTAAAACCGTGTGATGGACCATCAAAAGCAAAAACGGAATAGCCCTCAGCCAATAAAGGCTCAATGAAGTCAGAAAAATTTCCGGCTTGCCCTTCCCAGCCATGGATAAGCAATACCCGCTTTTCTCCACCTGGCCAATGGTAGAGTTGTATGTCGAATCCTTTAAAAGCCAAAGTCTCCTTGTCTGCCTTGTCAAGAATCGCCAACTCGTGATCGCGAAGCTTGCGCACTTGCGGGCTGGTCAGCTGCTGATAGGCATAAGAGGCGACCAGACCAGGAAACAGCCTGGATATGAATTTTATCAGATGTTTACTCATTTCAGTCGGCTCAATTCCGCAATATTATTCCCCGTCAGCGACTGCACATTAGCCGTGATCTTTTCTACTGGCCAGTCCCACCATTTCAGGTATAATAGCTCTTTAATCTGCTCCTCTGAGAATCGCTTTCGAATCCGTTTAGCCGGGTTTCCGCCTACAATTGAGTAGGGCTCAACGTCTTTGGTGACTACCGATTTGGTCGCTATGATGGAACCATCGCCGATCGTTACGCCTGGCATTATGGTAGCCCCGTAGCCAATCCACACATCATTGCCCACAACAGTATCCCCTTTTGTAGGATATGATTTTCCGTCCATCGCTTGCGACCAATCTTCACCGAAAATGGCAAAAGGATAGGTCGTTATGGCTTCGCTGAGGTGATTTGCTCCATTCATGATGAAGGTCACATCTGATGCGATCATGCAGAATTTTCCGATGATCAGCTTATCTCCGGTGAAGTCGAATAAGTACTTCACATTTTTCTCAAAATTCTCTACCGAATCGAAGTCGTCGTAGTAGGTGTAATCCCCCACAACGATATTCGGGTTCTTGACGATGTTTTTGAGAAAGCAAAGTCTGTCGTAGTGCTTTAGTGGAAACGGAAGGTCTTTATCCGGGATATTCATACGGGCTTCAAATCTAGGCTCTTTAATCTAGAAATCCGATTAATCCTGCATCTGTATATATCCCAGCATCAACTCACATGTGTCAAGAAGGCTTTCCCTCCGTGCAGTATTTGGGTGGGATAATGACTTCTTTCCCTCTGTACAAATTGGCCATAAATCTGGGTACTAGCCATATCCATATTATCGGCATAGACCAAGGTGCCGGTGTGGAATTGCCGCTCGAGCAGTTGAAAGAGCGGTAAATACAAGTCCTTCCACCCATCGAGGAGCAAAAAGTCTATCCGGCTCGTATAATCTTCTAGTGTCTGCATGGCATCTCCGACCCTGATCTCAACATAATCATTGAGCCCGGCATCTTTGAGATTTTGCAAGGCCTTTTCGGCTTTACTCGGCAGTAGTTCTGTGGTAATTACTCTGCCTCCTGTATGCCTGACGGCGTCGGCTAGATAGATGGTAGAGATGCCAAAAGAAGTTCCAAATTCGACAATTTCCTTGCAGTCCTTTTCAATGATCAAATTTCGAATAAAATGGCCCTGATCTTTAGAAATAGGCAAGTAAGCCCGCTCGAATGCCACGGCATCTCCGCTACTGGCTTTAAAGGGATTGATTCGAATGGAATCGAATCTTGCGTCTGCATGTAGTGTTCTTAACTTCTTCTCTACGATCTGTGATGGATGATATGTCATGATGATGGTTTTTTGGTCAAGGTTTCATTTCAGGTTTTCACAAAATTAAGCCTGCTCATAGCGCAAGTCGCTATACAAAATAGCCCCATTAGTATACATATGGGAAACTCAAAATGGTCGACTTGCCAATGGTATGAGAAGGCGAATAATGGAAACTCTATCCATACTTTAGTGTTGTCTGCTTTCAATCTATCTGATGAACCAGCTCCTTTACTTCGAGACTCACGTACAGCCCATGCACAAAGAATGGCTGCTATTTGTGCATGGAGCCGGGGGCAGTACGCGCACCTGGAAGCGGCAGATAGAACAGCTGGGAGCCCATTACAATTTACTGGTTGTGGACTTACCTGGGCATGGAAAAAACAAAGATCGAGATCTGGGCATGCCACAATACTCTTTCGAAATCGTATGTGAAAAAATTTGGGAGGTAGCAGACCATTTACGCATTGAAATGGTTCACCTGATTGGCGTTTCTCTAGGAGCCGTCCTGTGTCTGCAAATGAGATTATTGAGGCCCGAGCGCGTCCTATCTGTTGTGCTACCCGGTGCTATCGTAAGGTTGAATTTTAAGTTAAAAACCCTCGCGAATACCAGTCTGGCACTGGCTAAAGTCATCGGCTATCCCAATTTTTACAAAATGAGTGCCTTTGTCATGATGCCAAGGCACAATCACAAGAGGTCTAGGGATGTATTCATCAAAGAGTCTCGATTCTTGACCATTTCGGAGTTTAAGAAGTGGACACAGTTATACTACCACTTGAATTCTGCACTCAAAAAATTCTTTAGAGCCGAAACAGACATTCCACACCTCCTGGTCATGGGAAGTCAAGATCATTTATTTTTAAAGCCTGCTCAGGCATTTGCTGCGTTCCACGAAAACGCCCAAATCGAGATTATAGATGGTTGCGGCCACGTAGTCAGTATCGAACAAGCAGAGATATTCAACGGACACTGCCTGGATTTTTTAGCTAAAATCCCCAGGAAGGCTACGGTAAGTTCGTGATATCAGAGTCTGATTGTAAAAGTTTAGATGAGCTCTATCTTTAGATAAACATCATCCAGATCATGGAGACTCTTTTCTTCCTCTAGCGTGTAGGCACGTTCCATATTAGGATAAGTTCTGTTTAAGATGTCCGATATTTCATCATCTCCAATTTCAGACCAGTTGCCGCTAAATGCATCTTTTTCTTTAAGGGTCCATTCTTTCCTAAAACTCCCTGGAGATACATGCTCATTGATCTCAAAATAAAGCTCGTTCAGAAAGTCGTCGATGCCCAGAAACTGGCTCACACGGTAGGCTGTCGTCTGCTGCGGAAGAAAGACCGAATAATCGACCGTTAACTTGATGTAACTGCCGTAGAAGACTTCCTTCTCCTTTCCCCTGAGCAAAGCCATCAAGTCCGAATTACCTTCCACCTCCCCGATAAAAGAAAGCAGGGCCTGAGATATTTTAGCGCTGTTCCTGAGGTATTCATCGTAGGATAGCACCCCCATCCGATTATCGGATTCGACTCGCACAAAACGGCTGTTGAGCACCAAGAGCTCATTCGAAACAGAGCTCTCTGAAAAGGTGGCCACCAGTTTTTTAAGAACAATCTTAACTTCCCCACGACCGAGTCTTTCTTTGAGCTTTCTAATTAGGTAATTGGCCATACGCTTTGGCTTGTCAGTATTGAGTTTAAGGAAAAGTCCGCTTAAAATTAAGAATTCACATCTCACTACGGTATTCCATAAAGGGTACTATTTTTGAGGTTCAAGGATCAGTCCCCCACCAAATAATCGAACCATGCCAGTATATCATAAACTCGGGAAAGTCCCGCCTAAGCGACACACACAGTTCAGAAAAGCTGACGGCAGCCTGTACTATGAGCAGCTATTCGGCACCATTGGCTTTGATGGCATGTCCTCTTTGCTATACCACCTTCATCGACCGACCATGGTCAAAGAGATATTGGGGCAGACTGATGTTAGTCCAAAAATTGCTGTAAAGAAGAACCTGACGAGTAGAAAGCTGATCGGCTTCGATGCGGAACCCAAGGAAGATTTCCTTGAGTCCAGAGAGGTCCTGATGGTCAATTCAGACATATCGATTGGCGTAGCCGCACCCCGCCAGTCTATGGGTGACTACTTCTATAAAAATGCTGATGCCGATGAGATGCTGTTCATTCATAAAGGCACAGGCACTCTGAAAAGTCTGGTGGGTAACATTCGCTTTGAATACGGAGACTATCTCATCATTCCACGTGGCATGATCTATCAGATCGAGTTTGACAGCATGGAAAATCGCATTCTTTATGCCGAGTCCACCCTCCCGATTTACACCCCTAAGCGGTACAGAAACTGGTTTGGCCAACTCCTGGAGCACTCTCCATTTTGCGAGCGCGACTATAAGCTACCAGAAGAGCTGGAAACGCATGATGAAACCGGAGACTTCCTCATCAAGGTCAAGAAGCAAAATATGATCCACGACATGGTCTATGCTTCCCATCCTTTCGATGTGGTCGGCTGGGATGGTTACAACTTTCCCTACGGCTTTTCCATCCACAACTTCGAGCCCATCACCGGTCGGGTCCACCAGCCGCCTCCTGTGCATCAGACCTTTGAAACGAGCGCATTCGTGATCTGCTCATTCTGTCCCAGATTATACGACTATCACCCCCAGTCCATTCCAGCGCCCTACAATCACTCCAATATTGACTCCGATGAGATGCTCTACTATGTTGATGGTGATTTCATGAGCCGGACCAACATAGGCCCAGGCCATATCTCTCTTCACCCTGGAGGTATTCCACACGGCCCACATCCAGGCACCTACGAAGCCAGTATCGGGCAGACAGAAACCGCTGAACTTGCCGTGATGATCGACACCTTTAAGCCACTCATGCTGACGGAAAATGCTATGAAGATCGACGATGGAAAATACTATAAGTCCTGGGTTGAACATGGATAGTTTTATCCCATCCGCTTCTATCTTTTAGACTTTCGCAGGTGGAGAGATTCCCCGAATCTCGACATCCTCGTACGACTGCTGGTAGCAGGAGTAGCGGGAGGGAAGCATTCCCCGAATCTCGACATCCTCGTACGACTGCTGGTAGCAGGAGTAGCGGGAGGGAAACATTCCTCGAATCTCGACATCCTCGCACGACTGCTGGTAGCAGGAGTAGCGGGAGGGAAACATTCCCCGAATCTCGACATCCTTGTACTCAGTTGGGTAGCTGGGGCCCTTAACTCAACTCTCGCCTGGACAGGCATGGCGAGAGCAGTGCATTCCCAGCTACGAGAGTTGGGACAGGATTTACTTATGTTCTGCCTACCTTTGCGGTCACGATTCATTCCATGAGCAAAAAATCATCCGGTGGCGGCAGAGGTCGCTCCAACAATAGGTCAAAGTCCAGAAGTGGTGGTGGCCGAGGTCGCGATGGCAACAACCGTCGCCAGAAACACAATTACAAGCCCATAGCTGCTGAGCTCATGGTGCACGAAGCCGTACCTGTACAAGAGGTTGTGTACACCCCCGAAAAGAAGTTTGCAGACTGGGACATTCATCCAAAACTGAAGGGAGCCATCAAAGCTGCAGGCTGGGAGCTTCCTACCGAAATACAAGAAAAGGCTTTCGAGCACATCGCCAATCTCAAGGACGTGATGGGCATTGCTACTACAGGAACCGGCAAGACCGGAGCTTTCCTCATTCCCATTATAGATGCTCTACTCAAAGAGCAAGCCTTTCAAACCATTTGTCTTACGCCCACCCGAGAGCTGGCTCTACAGATCGAAGAGGAGTTTCGGCGGCTAACCAACAAGATGCCATTTCACACCATCGCGCTGATTGGTGGCCGAAACATTAAAAGCGACATCAGGAAATTAGATCGGGAATACCACCTGATCGTAGCCACACCGGGCCGCATCAAAGACCTCCATGGCCAGGGGGTAGTGGATCTCGAGCAGGCTTCTGTTCTGATTCTCGACGAATTTGATCGCATGCTAGATATGGGCTTCCAAAAGGATGTCACCTTCCTCGCTGATCAGATTGGTGAAAGGGACCAAACACTACTCTTTTCAGCTACGCTCGATAAAACTCAACAGAAGCTGATCGACTACTTTTTAAAGGACCCAGTAACGGTTCAAGTGAGTAGTGGTGAAGCATCAGCCGAACACATCAATCAACGTGTCCAGTACGTAGATCGCGATAAAAAATTCGCTGCGCTAATCGAACTGCTTCAAGGGCCTGAATTCAAGCGGGTTTTAGTCTTTGCTGAAACCAAACACCGCGTCAAAAAAATCGCTAAAAAACTCAATCAGGCAGGTATCGCTGCTGACGAAATTCACGGAAACAAATCTCAGAATTATCGGCAAAAAGCCCTGGGGAAGTTCAAGCAGGGAAAGGTCAAAGCCCTGTGCGCTACGGATGTGGCCGCTCGCGGACTCGATATAGACGACATCACTCACGTGATCAATTTCGAAGCACCAACCGACTACGATGTTTACATTCATCGCGTAGGCAGAACGGGTAGAGCGGGAAGAAAGGGAGAAGCGATTACGTTTGTTGAAAATCCAGTAGATTCTACTTCGTCCCCCAAGGACCCTCTTTCGTGACCGACTCAAAGCGCCCATCATCAAATCGAAAAAGACCACCCCAGCCACCAAACCAGAAGCGATCTTCTCTATCTCTGTAAATGCTGAGGATATTGGCATCTAGCCCGTCTTCTTGATCGTAGTGGCTAAAGTTGGCTCCATCAAATTTGTAGACACCATGGTTTTCTACACCAAACCAAATGTCGCCAGATGTATCCTCGTAAAACGCTCCAACCTCGACACCAGATACCAGTCCATCCTTTGTATAATTGGTGAATGCTTTACCGTCGAATTTGGAAAGGCCATTCCAGAAGGTTCCTACCCATAGATTTCCCTGGCTATCCATCATCAAATCACAGATGTTATTGCCAGAAAGACCGTCTGCAATTGTAAAGTGAGTAAACCCTTGTCCATCGTATTTAGAAATGCCATAGCCGTCTGTACCCAGCCACAGGTTGCCATCTCGATCTGTAACGATGTCTGTAATTCTATGTTCAGAATAGATGGCCTCGATCTCGTCAACTTGTGGTTTGGGTATGGTGATGTTCTCAAAGTTTGTCCCATCAAAACGACTCAATCCCTCGTTATGCCCTATCCATAAGTTGCCATTTTGATCCCTTAGCATACTCCAGATCTCCGCATTTTGCAAACCATTTTCCTCTGTGTAGACGGTAAATTCTCCATCGGCGTATTTATTGAGTCCAGAGCTCGTAGCGATCCAGAGAGCTCCATCTTCATCTTCTGCAAACCCGGTCATTCTTCCACTGCTAAACCCATCGCGCTCAGTAAGGTACCGCAAGCTATCACCATTGTAATGCATGAGATCATAGACGTTCGTTCCAAACCAAAGATCACCCTGGCTATCCTGGAAGATGACTCGTAAATGCTGGCACAATTGGCCTTCTATGTATAGCATCTGATCTTCTACCTCCCAATCACTCATAATGATAGGAGTAGGGTCAACAGGAATCCTGTATTGAGCCTCTTCTTGTCCGCTACACGATAGGTTTTGTAGCAAGAACAAGGCTAAGACCAATAGCTTCAATTCCAGATATTTTGTCTTGGTTTTAGACATAGTCATTACTGATTTTATCGATTTAGGGGCCAGAAGTAATGTCCAAGTCTTAAAGTCGGCACAAGACAGTTTTACATAAATTTAAAACTGCATTAAACCAATTTCACAGATTTTAGTTTGGCATAAGATAAAATTATCAAAATAATGAGACGCATTGCTATCACATACGGACTATACTTCTTCGCAGGTCTAATATCTATCTTTCTAGTGAGTTACGCAGCAGGAGTTGCGGCCAACTACGAGCTGAGAATCATTAATGGCTTATTGCACACGGTCGTGCTATACTATGGCATCAAACAATTGCGAATAGACAAACCCAGCACCCACCAAAACTACGTAAGTGGTGTGGCCCAGGGGTTTTATATTGGTGCTGTAGGTACCATACTATTCATGATCTTCATCACCCTCTTTTTAGCATTTAACGCCAGCTTTCTGGCTGAGCTACAAGCTGCTTCTGGTTGGCGAACGCTTCTAACCCCCATTATGGGAGGCACCTTTGTACTGATGGAAGGGGTAGCCGTGAGCATAATCGGCGCTTATGTTATGACCCGATACGTTGATATGCGCCTGGAGCTTAAGGCTGGAGCAGGAAAGGCTTACGCTAGTCGAGGTGATATATAATCAAGACTTGAACTGTTCTTCTTCTGGCAAGCCTTCGAAATCATCCAGCTCGATCGTTTCTTCTGTATTGAATTTCCACTTTTCTTTATAGATCGATTCGTAGTAAATATCTATCGATATCCCTTCTCCATGTTCCATAAAAAACTGAGCCAGATTGGGATTGTCGGATAGATCCAGGATTTTAAGGGTTTCTCCAATTTTCAATATCCTCCCGTTAAAACCAGAGTTTGTGATGTAGGTCTCGATCGTATCAGGCACCCCTTGTAGTTCGAATAAATGCCACCAATCTTCGGCGACCTCATCATTATAGGTCACTTTGACGTCGGTAATGATCGCAGGGCCTACACCGCTGTTGGTTAAGCTGAGCACGAAGATGGGAGCCTAACCA
>JBCBVN010000109.1:0-12087 GCA_039817625.1 Bacteroidota bacterium | reverse complement strand
AGAGTTGAGGATTTTTCTGAGTTTTTCTGCCCCATCTAATGTATTCGGAGGCAGAAAAACTCAGAAAAATTCTCAACTCTGAAGACTTAAAATATAAAATTACTTATCGGTCCATTTACAATGACAAGTGGTACATAACTGAGGAAACCTTGGCGCCGGTAGAGGATTAAAAAATTTGTTTGCTGCTGCCTATAGGCAGCAGCAAACAAATAATTATTCAGGAGCTTGATTTGGATCCAACAGATCGTAAAACTCGTTGAGTTTAGGCAAAAGAATGATGCGCGTTCGGCGGTTGGTAGCTCGGCCCTCTTCAGTCTCATTACTGGCCAGGGCGTTGTATTCTCCACGGCCTGCTGCGATTAGCCTATTCGGATCTACGTCGTGATCATTTTGAAAGGATCGGACCACTGAAGTTGCCCGTCTCACGCTAAGAGCCCAGTTGTCTTCTACGCAGGTATTGTTGATGGGTACATTGTCGGTGTAGCCTTCTACCATGACCTCCAGATTGGGACGAGACTGAATAATGGTGGCAATTTTTCCTAGTACCTCATTGGCTCTGGGCGAAAGGGTTGACTTTCCACTTTCGTATAGAACGTTGTCGGATAGATTGATGAAAACTACGGTCTTGTCGACTTTAACTTCTATGTCCTCATCGGCGATTCCATCGCTTAAGACCCGAGTAAGGTTCACACCTAAGGCCAAATTGATAGAGTCGGCTCTATCTTTGGCAGACATGAGATAGCGAATGTAATCGTCTCGCTGTTCAAGCTGGCCAAGGGTCTGTTCTATATTTTGCTGAGCAGATTGCGATAGTTGGGTAAGATCTTCAACCTGGCTGAGTTGTGCATCGCGTGTAGCGCGCATATCTGCTATTTGCTCCCTCAAGTCGGAGATTTGCTCTTCGCGTAGCCGAACATTGTCTTGAGCGCCTTGCAGGCTTCCTTTTAAACGGTCATTTTCTCGCTCTGTGGCAGCTAAACTGCTCATACAATTGGTCAGATCATCGCCAGAATTTGCGAGGGCTGCCTCTGCGCTGGACAATTCATTTTGAAGTGCCTCGTATTGCTTTTTGCTGATGCATGAGCTTAGAGATAAGCCGATAAATAAGAGTAATAGAAATCTGGATGTTGTAATCATATTGTTCTGTTTTGTGGTTGGTTGCTTGCATAACGTAGCATTGGAAACCGATGTTTCTGCGTGGTACATTTAATGCCGCAAGAATTCAGACTGCAAAGTGATAGAAAGTCACCAACCAAAGGCCAAATCTCTAGTTAAAACCTTAAAGTTCTTCTACTTCTTTTGCCGGGTACTAGTCTTTTGAAAATCTAAGAATCAAATTCTTATGATCACTGACCATATGGGTATCCGATATACTCTCCTGAGCCTTCTTTTTTCTAGTTCTTTAGTGACCATCTCCGCTCAGACATTTTATATTAACTCGCTTCAGGGACTGGAGTTAGTTACTATAGAAAATGGTAGTTGCAGCACGCAACTCATCGGTCCATTCGTAGAAGCAGCAACAGGAAATGCAATTGGGCTTGGTGATTTAGGGCTCTGCGAGAATGGCCTTATTTATGTTATGGACAACACTACGCTCTATGAGGTTGATCCCAGTACGGCCGAGGGAGTCGCTATAGCTACAGCACCAGAGTTACTATTGATAGTAGGTGTCGGTTGTGATGGAAATGGTACGCTATTACTAGCCGGTTATAGCCTGGAGAATGGTTTTTTACCTATTCTGTACGCTGTAGATATTAATACTGGGACTTTTACCTTTCTCGGTGTTCTTCCCTTTGGTCCTTCCGGAGATATTGTATTGGCAAATGGAACCTGGTATTTAACGGCGCTAGAGGGGCTGGTGGAAGTAGATATTGATAATCCCGGAAATAGTACCTTGCTTTTTACAGCACCTAATCAGCCAGCGTTAACGGTTTTTCCTGGGGATTGTAATACTCTTTTGGCAGGAGCAGAGTCACAGTTTTTCCTTGTCGATCTGGAAACCGGTGATTTGACTCCTTTTTGTACAATTTCCTCTCAGTTCATTGGTGGGCTCACAACCATAGAAGAGTTTAGCCCATTGCCAACGGATTGTAGTATTGCTGTGGATTTGGACGGAGATGATAGCTCGGGTGCAGAGCAGGCAGACTTCAATGCGCCAAGAGGTTCTTGCTTAAATGCAGATGCTATTCCTATTGCAGATGTCGATCTTTTAGTAAGTTCTACCAGCGACATCAATGAAATGACGATTTCAATTTCTGGTGGAATTCTTGACCCAGGAGCCGAATCTTTGATCTTAGCTCCCCAGCCCAATATTCAAGTCACGGGCTCTGGCAGTCCATTCCTGACCTTGACCAACCTGGGAGGGGCAAGTCCTGTAGATTTTCAGGTAGCTCTTTCATCGGTCATCTACCAAAATACCACAGACCTACCCACCCCTGGAACCCGTTCAGTGATTGTCAACTTTGGAACGGCGGATTTTCAGACCAGCAATGTGGCAACAGCCTTTATTGAAATAGTCGATCTGGGTCAGGTAAGCGTTGATTTAGGGCCTGATCAAACGATTTGTGTAGGGAATACTTTGGTCTTGGATGCGGGAAACCCTGGTGCAACCTATCTATGGTCGACTACAGAGAGTACACAAACTATTTCGATAGCTTCTGCGGGAACCTATAATGTTGCCGTCAGTAATGGAGCGCAATGTCCAGGAAGCGATACGATTGAAGTGACTTTAACCGATGGTGATTTCATGATGGTTGAGGCTACGAGCTGTGATCCTGATCAGGTAGGTACTTTTACCGAGGTTTTGACTAATCAATTTGGCTGTGACTCTACGGTCGTTATAGCGGTCATGCTATCCGAATCGGATACAACCGAATTAAATACCAGTAGCTGTGACCCTGGACAAGTAGGGGTGTTTGAACAGTCTTTCTTAAACCAGCAGGGCTGTGATTCTGTAGTTATAACAACGGTTGTTCTGGTCGACTCGGATACTACGACGATTAGTACAAGTAGTTGCGACCCTATGCAAATCGGGGTTTTTGAGGAAACCCTGGTTAATCAACAAGGATGTGATTCCCTTATTATTGAGACCGTGTCCTTGTTGTCGTCTGATTTTATCACCTTGGTAGATAGCAGCTGTATTGCTAGCGAGGTAGGTACTTTCACTGAGGTTTTTATCAACCGATTTGGTTGTGACTCCACGATTGTTCGCATCATTGAACCGACTGATCTTGATAACTGCTTTGAGCCAAGATCAAATGTTTTTGTCCCTACTGCCTTCTCTCCTAATGATGATGGGGTGAACGACCGTTTTACGCTCTTTGGGGAAGCAGGCGAATTTACTATAGAAGAACTACGTGTATTTACGCGCTGGGGGGAGTCGGTCTTTGTCGGAATGGAGCTTCCGCCCAATGATTTATCCAGAGGATGGGATGGAACCCACCGAGGATCTCCGCTCAATCCAGCCGTTTTTGTCTACTGGGCAAGAGTGCGTTATGTCAACGGGGATACAGAGCTTCTGAAAGGAGATCTTACTCTGTTGAGATGATTTTGATGGCGTAAAAAACGGATTGGGCAGCTCAAAACATAAAAATTCTGGACTGCCCAATCAAAGATATTAAAAGCGGGGACAGTTATTTTCGGGTAAGGACCATGCGTTCTATTCTCCGAGCATCACAAGGATCGCTTACTAGTGAAACAGACATTTGGTCACCATCTATACTTATGTTGTAGACGCCTGTTTTACCGTAGCATGGGCTAGCCTCAGCACTATCGGAAATAGAGATTTGGCCGTCAGCGTGTGTATAATTGGCCTGGATATCGACAGTTCCGTCATTGCCCATATCGACCGTCATAGTACCGTCTGCATGAAAACTCACGCTCGTGTTGAAGGCTTGTCCGTCTGGAGTTGTTCCTGACATGGCCCAATCGCCGGTTACATTCTGAGCTGAAAGGCACAGAGGTAACGCAAGCAATATGGCAGCTAGTGCGATGAATTTGTTGGTCATAATAAATTGGTTTGGTGGTGAATGGATATGAGAGCGCCTAAATGGTGTTTTCACACGAATATAAGTTTTTATTGGATGATCAGGCGGCGGCGGCCCAACTGACCAGCGTCTCGTAGCTCGACGATGTAGGTGCCTGCGGGTAGATGATCCGTCGGGATGGTCATTTGGGTGCCTTGAGGAGCCGCTTGCCAGACTGGCCGGCCATTGAGGTCTCTGATGAAGATTTGGGCTTGGTTGGAAAGTTGCAAACGTCCAAACTGAAGCGTCACCTGATCGCTGGCCGGGTTGGGGAAGAGCTCAACGTTGAGGGTTTCAGTATATCGTAAGCTCGACACACCTAGGTTGGTGACTTCCAGGCAGAATTCACCTTCTGGGTTGCCCTGCCCGCCACCAGAGAAACCACCACCATAACCATCTATCAGTATGCTGTAGACTTGCCCATTGGTGGTATTTATTGCTAGGCCAGCGGCGAAGGAGGTTCCGGTTTCGTCGTCATTGCAACCGACCTGCGTAAGTCCATTACAAGAGCCTTCATATACGATAATCTGTGTATCGTCATTCTCCATGGGGTTCTCACCCCCGCAAGTTGGTACGGCAATGCGATAGGCGTTGCCGTCGCCTGTGAAGCTGAACCAGCGCCCTGCATCGATACCATCGAACTGGAAGCAATTTTCTTCGGGATCGCCATCGCTGTTGTAGCCAATGTTGCTCAGCAAGCTCGAAGTCTGCGGCACATTCTCCGGGCCACCGAAAAGGTTATCTACCGACTCGGCGTTGCTGCACAATTCACCGGCTTGAGACTCAATGATGCTTGTAGTAACAACCGCTACCTCAGAATCGCTATTCCCCGCGGCATCGGTAACCGTAATAAACACATTGGTTATGGCATTACTGGCTCCAATAGTCGCGGGGCTAGCCGTATAACTGACGATGCCGCAGTTGTCTGTGGAGTTTGCGCCCATGAGCGCTGCGTCTACAACGTAGGTGCCTCCCTCTGGTACTTCTACGGAGATATCGTTGGCGCTTGCTGTTGGTGGAATAGTATCATCATCAGGAATGAATATGAGCTTGCTGATAGATGTGCCACATGCATCGGTGATGGTTACCTCGTAGTTGCCGGAAGCCATATTATTACGGGTCAGGAAGGGGCCCGACTCGCCATCTGACCAAGCTACGGAATAAGGAGAAACTCCATTCATTGGGGTTAAGGTTACCGATCCATCTTCGGTATCTGGACAAGACGTAGGGGAAATAGACTCTCCAAAGGTGAAGGGTTGGCCAGGATTCAGAAGGTCGATAGTAAGCCGATAATCGCCGACATCATTAATATTTAATCCTTCGACAACAACGGTATAAGTACCGGCACAGAGGGTTTCTGTAATCTGGCTATTGAGGTTGCCGGGTGTCACGTCGTCATTTTCGGCAATAATACCAGAAGGACCTTTTAGGGTAAGGTGTGTATCGAAGTTTGTTATCGCCCAGTTGGTAGATATTCTCACCTCTCCACGGCTACTGAGCGTAAAGGTGTAAAAGACATCAGGACCTGGCCGATATGCTCGATTCTCGTAGCCAAAGAGTACTTGACCAGGGTCAAAGTCGCTGGGTTGTCTTCTATTGGAATTCTCGTCGATGACTCCTGGCTGACTACTGGTAAGGGTGCCAAATTGGAGAGGGTCATTCTCTCGATCTCCTGAGGCATAACGCCAGATGGTTTCCATCTTGGCATCGTAGTTATCATCTCCATATAGCCAATTATTGGCCTGGCTGCTCCAATCGTCAGACCACTGAGCAGCACGGCCAACATTCCAAATGGTGAATTTGTCTTGGAAACCGTCTTCGTCTGCAACCAGATATTTAGGCAAGAAATCTGCTAAGTCATAGTTGCAACTATTAGGGGTAGTCGATTCGCCCCAGGCCTCGAGGTCAAAGGTTAACTGGGTGTTGTAGTCGGCGGAAAAAACCTGAGCGATCAATCTATGATCGTTGGTTATAGTGCCACTTCCGTTTACAGTAAAAGGGACACATTCTGCTCCCAGCCAATCGTTGAAATTGGTATAATCATATACGTCGATCAGCATAGCTATGCGATCACTACCGAAAATATTCCAGTCGTTATCGGCGTATAGATCTCCGGTGCGTACCGCGTAGTTGATCTGGTTGTTGATTACCTGCGCTTGTGTTGCGCCTGTGATCAGGAATAGGAAAAATAGAAGATGCGGATTGAAGTGTTTCATCTGTTTCGTCTTTATGATTTAAGGATGGAAAACTCGATGAAACAAAGGTGAGCGGCCCTCTATTCGTAGGGCCGCAGCTATTCGTCAAATAACAAGAGATATTGGTCTTGGATCTGGAATTATTATCCAGAAAATGCGGGAATAAGTCCTAAAGTATTGATTGTTAGTTTTTTAGGTCAAAGTATTTGTAGCTTACCCCAGCTTTCGATAATCACTCGGCGACTTACCAAAAGCATCGTTAAAGGTTCTGCTGAAGTAGTTTGGATCGGAGAAACCGACCGCATATGCGATTTCTGCTATGGTTAGTTCTGATTTTCTAAGCAGCTTTTGGCCTTCCTCCAGCCGGACTTGGCGCACAAACTGGGAAGGTGTCTGAGCCGTTAGTGCTGTCAATTTTCGGTAGAGCTGCGTCTGACTCATGGCCATAGCTTGTGCCATCTCGGGTATGCTGAGTTGAGCATTATCCAGCTGAGATTTTACGAATTCCGTGGCATCGATCAGGAACTGGCTTTCTAAGGAATCGGCTTCCCCTGACATTTCTTTGCCCAGAGCGTAGCGTTTTTGAAGGGACTTCCGCAGGTCGATTAAATTCTCGATGCGTATGCCCAGCTCTTGCTCATTGAAGGGCTTGGCGAGGTAGGCATCGGCCCCGTATTTCAGCCCTTGAATCTTGTCTGCTTGTGTAGATTTTGCGGTCAGTAAGATGATGGGAATATGGCTGGTTCGCATGTCTTGTTTGAGTAGCTCACACATCTCGAATCCATCCATTCGAGGCATCATCACGTCACTGACAATGATATCGGGAACCTGCTCGGTAGCGAGCTCTAAGCCTGCTTGGCCATCTCGGGCAACTAACATATGATAGCGACCCGAGAATAGTTTTTTCACATATTCGATCAGATCTGCATTGTCTTCGACGAGTAGAAGGGTCTCCAGGTTCTCGTCGGCCAAGCTGGGAGGAACAAGCGGACTTGTTTGCCGAGTATTTGGAGTGGTCTTCATTTCAATCGGTGGACGAGCGCCAGCTTGGCCGACGACTTCGATTGGACTCGGCCTACGACTTTCCAGTACCGGAGCCTCTCGCTTAATAGGAAGCAAACAACCTGCGGAAGTCCCTTTTCCCACCACACTGCTTATGGTGATGGTACCGCCCAGAAGTTCCACCAATTCTTTGGTAAATGCCAGGCCGATACCGCTGCCTTCCCCACTTCTGGTACTGCTGTCTTCTACCTGATAGAATCGATCGAATATGTGAGGGAGTTTGTCGCTAGGTATGCCCGGCCCATTGTCCTTAACCAGCAGACGCAGC
This sequence comes from Bacteroidota bacterium, assembly GCA_039817625.1. Taxonomy (GTDB): domain Bacteria; phylum Bacteroidota; class Bacteroidia; order Chitinophagales; family Saprospiraceae; genus Neolewinella. The sequence goes on along the minus strand of JBCBVN010000109.1, from coordinate 4,537 downwards.
GTATCTTTTTCTTGTTTGAGATTGACCACTACCTGCCCGCCTTCTGGTGTAAACTTGATGGCGTTAGATAGCAGATTGAAAAGGATGTATTGGATTTTTTCCTCATCGTAGTCCATGATGAGCTCGTCTTCTTCGGTGAAGAAGGCCAGTCGCTGTCGCTTTTCCTCGGCGAGGGAGTAGAAGCTCTCGGTCAGGTAGCGGCAGTAGGCGACGATGTCTCCCTGTATCATCTTGGGCTGGAGGGTCCCGGCGTCTAGTCGAGACAGGTCCAGTAGTTGGTTGATGAGACGCAGAAGGTTGTTGGCATTTCTTCGGATGAGGGTCTTAGCTTGCCGATTGCCGTCTATTTGCTCATTCATGCCGAGTATAACCGTAAGAGGCGTGCGGAACTCGTGGGTGATGTTGGTATAGAATCGGTTTTTGAGCTCGTCGAGTTCTAGCACGCGTTCGGCATCGGCCAGGCGCAGTCGTCGGAGCAGGATGAATCGGTAGATGCGATAAGCTACGATAAGTAGCAAGCTGGCCCAGATCATCAAGGCCCAGCCGCGTTGCCACCAGGGAAAGCGAATGCTGAAAGGGAATCGAAAAGGCTCACTCCAAATACTATTTCGCCCGGCTACACGAGCTTCGAGCGTATACTGTCCCGGAGCTAGACCTCGGTATTCAACGGAAGGCGTGGTTTTTGCTTCGCTCCAGTCGTTTTCGGCATTGAGCAATCGAAAGCTGTACTGACTATTCTCTTTTCGAGGATGGTTAGTGGGCGAAAACTGGAAGCTGATGGCATTTAGCCGGGTTGGTAAGTTTAGGCCCAACGGCAAGGAAGTCCTCTTGGATAGACTATCAAACCTGATTTGACCTTGATCGCTATAGACGTGGGTTTGGTGGTTGTCAGTGGCAAGTTGGAAACTGTAGCTCTTGGCTGCAATTTCTATGTCGACCAGGCGTAAACCAGGTGGTTCTTCCTGCAAGAAAAGGTCGTCCGTATGGCATACATGTAAACCCCTAGCAGCGCCCCACCAGAGTGTTCCGTCTTGGTCAAGTGTGGAAGCGTTGGCAAAAAATTCATCATTGCGTGCGCCATCTAAATCGCAAATTACCCCAATTGTTAAACCAAGACTTTGCACAAAATTTGGCAAGCCGGGATCTTGTTCGATCTCGAAATCGAGCCGGTTCAGGCAGTCGTCGGCACCCAACCAAATGTAGCCATTCGCATCTTCACTTATGGTGTAGATGGTGTTTGAACTCAAACCGTCTTCGGTACTGTATGAGGTGAATTTTTGCCCATCGTAGACCATGACGCCAGCGTCTGAAGTTCCGATCCAGATTTGACCGCGACTATCTTCATATAGAGAGACCAGCTTGTTGCTACTCAGACCTTCTTTAGTCGTATAGTAGGTGAATTTTTGTCCATCAAATCGTCGTAAGCCACCACCCTGACTGGCTGCCCAAATATGCCCCTCCCGATCACATAGAAGTGCACGAATCGTATTGCTGGTTCCGAATGCTTCTTCTTCTTCCTGGTGTTTATACCACCAGAGGCGATCTCCATCGAAACGAGCCAACCCTTGATGGCCAAAACCGATCCAAAGATTGTCTTTTTGATCGGCAGCGAGCGAATATATCGACTCTTCTTCTGTAGGCAGCAAGTCGTAGTAGAGGACTTGAGAACCAAGTTTGGCAAATAAGCCATCCGTACTGCTCCCCATCCAAAGATCATACGATGTACTTCCTGTCAGTGCTCGGATGATGCTTTTCTCGACTGGGAATGAATATCGCCACCACTGGTCATCGCGTATTCGTAGTAGTGGGCCTCCATGACTTCCCAGCCATAAGTCTCCCTCTTCAGCTTGTAGCATAGCGGAAATACCAAATGGTTGAGAAGCGCCCAGTTCTATTTGTTGATAATGCCTGAAAACGCGATTTTGAAATTGTCTTAATCCACTTAATCTGCTGCGCAGCCAAACCTGACCGTATTTGTTAGCAGAAGAGATATATGGGAAGTTGGGGTAACTTTCTATGGCCCCCACGTACCGGTAATAAGTTATGGCATTCTTACCCCAATGGGCAACCTGACCTTGAAAACTTTGAACCCAGGTGCCTATTTCATTGGGTGGCAGTAGCCGCCAGATCACAAAGGGGGCATCTTCTGTTCTTGTACAATACAAACGGCCATCACGCTCTAGACAAAGCGTTTGATCATCGGCTTCGATGGCCGTTGGCGTTAAGTTTCTCAAACGAAAGTCAGGGAAGGCTTGAATTAATTCTTCTGCTATTTCATATCGTACCAGTAAGCCTTTTTCAAAGCGATAAAAGCCATAGGTCTTGTCATAATTTTCAGGCTTGGGAAACACCCACATGAGCTTTCCGTCGAAATAGAAGACTTGTTCGTCATTAATGAGAAAACGCTGGCCCGAGCTGCTGTAGGATTGCCAGTTTTCGCCCAGGGATCGTATAGAATCCATTGGATAAACGCGTAGACGTGAGCCGTCGAAAGCGAGTAAATCCGGAACATTCTCTTGCCTGCCCCAGAGCCAGCCGTCCTGCATTTGTTCCCAATGAATGAAGGTTGGCGAACTTAATTGGTCAAAAATCCAAAGTCGGTGGTTCTTGCCATCATATCGGACCAAGCCCTCAAGGGTACTGAGCCACAATGTGCCATCTTCCTCCATCACGGCATCGCGAATCTGCTGGCTTGGCAAGCCGTTGGTTTCATTTAAATAGCGCCTATTAGGGGAAAGCGGATCAAAATTAGTCAGTGGGGTTACGGACCCTGATTCGACCGGGGAAACCGAGTATTCTGTATAGGGCAACGGGAAGGCGTCTTCACTAGGGTGTATAGATTCTATAGGCCGGGGGAGTTCAAAATTTCCAGCTGCTTCTAAAGGAATGTACTCCAGCTTGTTATTGCTATAGGAAGAGGAATCTATTCTACTTGAAGTGGGGCTTTCAACATCTATGATTTCTGGCTCGGGAAAGATAAAGGGCTGGCCACTAGGAAGGCTATCCCCATTAGCTGCCAATAATGTGGGCGAGATAGATCGAGTACCTTCAGGTTCATCTACAATTTGGGGAGGTCCTCCGCAATGGGATAAAAAAGCACACCCAATCAAAGCCAGAAAAAGCTGTGCTTTTTTTAAAGAGATGATTGGCCGTAAATGTGCGATCATGCTAGCAATAGACCTCAATTCTGCTTCCGACAATCAATCGGCGACTTACCAAAAGCATCATTAAAAGTTCTGCTAAAATAATTGACCAAATGGATTACAACTCCATTTTTTGCTTGATCTCGATGATTTCGTAGCCTTCGATGATGTCACCGACCTTGATGTCGTTGTAGTTTTTGACACCTACACCACACTCCTGTCCGGCGCGTACCTCTTTGACGTCGTCTTTGAAGCGCTTGAGACTAGACAATTCACCAACAACACCTTCTTTCTGAGGGTAGATCACGATACCATCGCGGACTACACGTACTCTGGTTTCGCGGGTGAATTTGCCTTCGTCAACGCGACAACCGGCAATGGTACCCACTTTCGAGATTTTGAAGGTTTCCTGTACGGTGAGTTGACCCACTGTACGCTCTTCCTTAGTTGGCTCAAGCATGCCTTCGATGGCGCTCTTGATCTCCTCTATCGCTTCGTAAATGATCGAGTAGGTCTTGATCTGTACGCCTTCGCGTTCGGCCAGCTTGCGGGCTGTAGCGCTTGGACGTACCTGGAAACCAACGATAATGGCATCAGAAGCGGTAGCGAGCAAGATGTCGGATTCAATGATCTGACCCACGGCCTTGTGGATCACATTGACCTGTACGGTCTGCTGGCTCAACCCGATCAGGGAATCAGAAAGGGCTTCTACAGAACCGTCTACGTCACCTTTAACGATGAGGTTTAGCTCCTTAAAGGTGCCCAGTGCCAGTCGGCGGCCGATCTCGTCCAGGCTCAATCGCTTGTTGGCCCGGTTGGCCTGCTCGCGATTCAGCTGGGCGCGCTTTCCGGCTAGTGCTTTGGCATCTTGTTCGGTGTCCATCTCTTTCAAGACTTCTCCAGCAGGAGGCGCACCGTTTAGTCCAAGCAGCAGTACTGGTGTTGAAGGACCAGCATCTTTTACCTGCTTGTTGCGCTCGTTAAACATGGCACGAACACGTCCGTTGTGTTCACCGGCTACTAAGATGTCACCGACACTTAGTGTACCAGTTTGTACCAATACCTTGGCCACATAACCACGGCCACGCTCCATAGAAGCCTCCAATACGGTGGCTACTGCAGGGCGTTCGGGGTTGGCTTGTAATTCCAGCAAGTCTGCTTCAAGCAGGACTTTTTCCAGTAGTTCACTTATGCCTTCACCTTTCAGTGCACTGATGTCCTGGCTTTGGTACTTACCGCCCCATTCTTCTACCTGATAGTTCATCGAGGCCAGTTCCGTCTTGATCCTGTCGGGATTTGCGCCGGGTTTGTCTACCTTGTTTATGGCAAAGACAATGGGGACACCAGCAGCTTCAGCGTGGCTGATTGCTTCCTTTGTCTGTGGCATGATGCTA
>JBCBVN010000108.1:0-12104 GCA_039817625.1 Bacteroidota bacterium | reverse complement strand
AAGACACCGGCCATCATCCAGAAGCTCTTCCCAAACTTTCACTGGCGTATTCCAAGTGAGCAAAAGACTATTTATCTCACCTTCGACGACGGGCCAATTCCTGAAGTAACTCCTTGGGTATTGGAGCAGCTCCAGGCGCACCAGGCGCATGCAACTTTCTTTTCAGTCGGCGAAAATGCCCAACGATTCCCCGAGCTAATCAGAGATATCATAGCTGCCGGACATACACTGGGTAACCACAGTATGCACCACCTGGATGGGTGGGCAACAGAAAATCTTCCGTATTTCCACGACGTACGCCACTGCGCTGAAATCATTAAGTCGACTCTCTTTAGGCCGCCATACGGCAGATTGCGCCCACGCCAGGCACAGTTCCTTCAGCGCCACTATGAGATTGTAATGTGGGATGTATTGAGTGGTGACTTTGACCCACACCTGGCCCCAGAGTCATGCTTGCGCAATGTTATTCGCAATGCTCGCCCAGGCAGTATAGTTGTGTTTCACGATAGCTTAAAAGCCAAGGAGAAATTAGAATTTGTACTTCCGCAGGTCCTAAGCCACTTCGCAAACGAGGGTTACCAGTTCAAAGCATTGACACCAGAATTATTGAGCCGGGAGCGCCCGCTAAATCCCATGCCTCAGCTGCGTACTGCATAGTGCAACATCCTATGCAAAAGATACTTTCTTCGATGTTATCTATCTGATCAAGGCCTCGCTCTCACTTAGGGCGGGGCTTCTTTTTTTTAGGTATATAACTCACTGCTTAAATAGCGATCTCCTCGATCGCAAATGATACTGACAATTAGCCCCTCATCTAACTGGCTAGCCAGTTTAATCGCTGCTGCCGTTGCCCCACCACTACTCATACCAGCAAATAGCCCAAAGCTGCTCGACAAGGTGCGTGCTGTTTCTGTAGCTTCACTGGTACTGACATCTATAACTTGATCAACAACTGATGCATCAAATATGCTGGGTACCATTTCAGGACTCCAGCGCCTTATACCTGGTATTCTGCTGCCATCTGTAGGTTGGACACCCACAATTTGAGTACGAGAAGATTGGCTTTTAAGATAGCGCCCAGTGCCCGTTATAGTACCTGTCGTTCCCATGCTACTGACGAAATGAGTAACCCGACCATCCGTATCTCTCCATATTTCAGGTCCTGTTGTACGAAAATGAGCTCTCCAATTATCATCATTTCCAAACTGATTGAGTAGGTGATATTCACCGCTTGCTGCCATTTCTTCCGCTAGCCGACGGCTGTACTCGATCGTCTTCTCTGCGGGGGTTAATACGACCTTTGCTCCATATGCTCGCATAGTTTTAACCCGCTCAATGGTGCTGTTCTCTGGCATAAGCAAAGTAATCTTAATACCGTATTGCGCCGCGATCATAGCCAGGGCAATACCCGTATTTCCACTAGTTGCCTCTACCAAGTGGGTTGCTTCACTAATCTCCCCGCGCTCCAGCGCACCACTTATCATGCCCAGGGCCGCCCGATCTTTAACACTTCCACCAGGGTTCTGGCCTTCCATTTTGCCAAAAAGCTTTACCCTCGATCCATCTGGCAATAAAGAAGATAAATCGACCAAGGGCGTGTTGCCAATCAATGAAATAAGTCCCTGCATAAGATTGTCTTTTGTAGCTAAGCCTGAAGATATTCCCAGTTTTGATCTGATCTGCAATGGCCGTGAAATAAGTACTCTTGCTTCCTTAGACAGTAGTTGTGGTCATTTGGCAGCTTCTGATCGTAACCACCTGCGAAAGTCTAAACCCAGCCTACTCCTCATTGAACAAAAAACGTTTATATATGGCCGAGTAGGCTTCCCACCCATGGACGCTGGAAAAACTGCTATTGTGCCAAAGACTGTACAACGGACCACCTAATTTTTCTACTTGCCTACGATAAAACATCATAGTCTGCAATGCCTCACCAGGAGATAACCCCTGGTAATTCTTTAAGGTCACATCCATAAATGGGAAGGGGTGAATTTGAAAATAAGTAGCCTCTTCCCGCTCCAGGTCGTACCACGGAAAAGGCAAGTGAGCGCCCGCTCTCCAGCCGGGGGCGTCGGCGTATCCCATGCTGTAGTCTGCTCTAAGTCCTGCACGTATTAAAGTGCGATAAGTATCTGGTATGCGTAACCGAAGAAAATGTTGCCGGCTCCCTGTGGGTGTTCTCCCAATAATTTGCTTCAAGACCTCGGTTTCCTTGATCGCAAGGCCTTCGTCCATCATACTGAAGTAAGAAGGGTGTATTCCGATACTGTGCTGAGGCAAGCCATCCAGATAGCGGATCAATTCTTGAAGAGGCGCGAATGTCGGAGATGCATTGGAATCATATTGACTCCTGTTCTCAGCAAGCAGGAAGAAGTAGTGCGGTTTGAGGTTCAAAGTAGAATGCCACTCCCTAAGCTGATGAAAGGTATAGAATGGGTCCTTACTCCGGTCTAGCCAGCTAGCGAATCTGGCTTGTAATCGCTTCAGCTTGCCCTGAAGGAGATCAGCACCTGAGCGAGCCAGGCCTCGCCATCCGCGGGCTCTGAATGCCCATGCCATATCGACATCGTAAGTAGGTATATACTCAAATGGCCGGTCTAAAGCTGGAAGACGAGGGTATTTTTCTCTTAGTCGATTGTACAGACGATCCGCCCATAAGACCGCCACGGGCTGATCAAGAAAATCCAGTTGCCAGGCTAAAGACGATGAAGCAGAAAACCGGCCGTGCATATCTGGTGTGTAAGGCTGATACTCTTCATACCGACTTAGGTTCCAGAAAATGGCCGAGAGCGGATCAAAGTCTGAAAATGCAGTATCAGGTCGAAGTCTGGCCATGTTTGGTGGCCCCTTGCCCGACATAAAGGGATGCGGCTCAATGTAGACTCCTTTTGATTTAATGCCATAGCTAATTACCGGGCATTCTGGACTCTCTTTAGTATGAAGAACTACCTTGACCGACCACCACTGGCTCAGCACCCTAGCGATGTATCGCAACCTTGGGTGTCGGTGCGTCGCGTGTATGGCAATACGTTCATTCATACCGCCCCAATGTAATAATTAGTCGTTTGGGTGTATTTTTAGCATGTAGAGGCATCTACATCTAAAACAATGAATGGGTGTAAACTGTCTAACTCTTACTGAAATCAATTATCATGCTTCGCCAAATTTTGCTGCTGACTGCACTTTGCTCGAGCTTGGTTTTGCTGGGCCAGCAGCAATTACCAGGCAATCAGAACATCTATGACACAGATGGCCCAGGCTTTATCTACAATAAAGAGTTTACAGTCAATGTGGGTCTGATGACTCCAAGAAACCTGATGTTCGGTTTCACCATAGGCCAAATTCAGTCTTATGACGTAACCTCCTTTTGGAGTATCGAATTGGGAGACCACAGACACCCAAGAGAGTTTCGCTCCAATTTCGAACGTATCATTTTAGCCAACAACCGAGTAAGTCGAGCCTTCACCTACGGTAAGCAAAATCAGCTCTATGTCGCCAGGCTGGGTTTCGGTAAACGCAAATACTGGTCTGAAAAAGCTCGGCAGCGAGGTGTGGCTATGGGTTACAGCTACAGAATCGGCCCCACTTTGGGCCTCCTAAAGCCTTATTATCTGGAGGTTGCCGTAGGTGAACCCGGAAACGGGGCATTGACGGAGATCCGCTACACTGGTGACAATGGTGATCTCTTCTTAGATAGAGACCGCATTTTTGGAGCCGCTAGTTTTGGGCGTGGTTTGGGCGAAATCTCTTTTGTTCCAGCTGTACATGCGAGAGCTTCTATACATTTTGGTTTCGGTGCATACGATGAGCTGGCCAAATCTCTGGAAGCGGGTATACAGGCCGAATACTTCCTGGGTGAGGTCCCCATCATGGTCGATGGGCCAGCAGCTCCAGGCGTAAACAATTCTCAACTTTTCCTCAACCTTTTCCTAGCTTTGCAAATCGGTAAAAGGTACTAACCGATTGATCGCGAAATGTGTTATAGCATAGTCGCCAATAAATGAGCATGATCAAGCTACCAGTAGTAAGTGCAGAAACAAAGACCCGGAAGCGAAAGCCAGACTGGCTCCGAGTCAAATTGCCCATAGGGCCTGAGTACAAGAAGGTGCGCCGACTTGTAGATGAATACAACTTACACACCATCTGCCAAAGTGGGAACTGCCCAAACATGGGTGAGTGCTGGGGGGCAGGTACAGCAACCTTTATGATCCTGGGCAATGTATGTACGCGTTCATGTAGCTTCTGCGCGGTAAAAACAGGTAGACCAACAGAATATGATGTGGACGAGCCACGCCGGGTAGCAGAAGCCATTGACCTAATGGGTGTCAAGCACGCTGTGATTACCTCCGTGAATAGAGACGAGCTTAAGGATAAAGGCGCTGAAGTCTGGTATCAGACCGTCAGATCAGTGAAAGAACGGACACCACATGTCACAATAGAGACGCTTATCCCTGATGTACGGGCTAAATGGTCCGCTCTGGAGCGAATGATCGAGGGTGGTCAGGAAGTGGTCTCACACAACATGGAAACTGTAGAGCGACTGTACAAAAAGGTACGCCCACAGGGAAAGTATAGCCGCAGCTTGGAAGAGCTCCGCAGGATCAAAGAATATGGCCACCGTACCAAAACAGGCATTATGCTTGGTCTCGGAGAACACGAGGAGGATGTGTTCAAAATTATGGATGATCTCCTCGAACAAGGGGTCGACGTATTAACGCTTGGCCAATACCTGCAACCAACCAAAATGCACATTGAAGTCGCGGAATTTATTCATCCCGACAAATTCGCCATGTACAAGGAAGTAGGCGAAGCAAAAGGCTTTGACTTTGTGGAAAGTGGACCTCTCGTCAGATCCAGCTACCACGCCGAGCGCCACATTAAAGGCTCCGCTAAAGCCCAAATTCCGCTGTCGGAAATGGCACAAATTGGGCAATAGCCCCACCCATTAGCCCGAGGGTGATCACAAAATAAATGGTGTGGACAGCCCAGTACTTAAAGCTGCGCTGCTCGAAGATGGCATTTAGCCCGATGGCTCCGCCTGCCAGCAAAAGCCCCGTAACTATTCCGTGGAAACTTCCATGACCAAAATTGCGCGAGGTCTCTCCATAAGCTTGCATAAAATCTGCATACACGACGCGCGACGCTCCTCCGACTTCCTCAAAACCAGGATGTTCCATTAGTATACTCATCACGCCTACCTGATGGATAACCACGGGTAAAAGCGCAAAGGCGAGAAACAAAGAAGCCACATAAGCAAGACCAAGCATTTTGGGCATATTATTATCCTCAAACGATTCTAGCGTGAAGCCATTTTCTTTCATCCAGATAGAGCCTGCAACAGCTGGATGATAATAAATAGACCCCGTGATCATGGGAATAAGTGCAACTAGAAGTAGAATCCACATAGGCGTGTGTTTTTTGTTGTGGGCGAAATATAGGGCTTCCTCTCTTTTTTTAGGAAGGTGCAACTTCTCACAACCCGCTTTCGTCCTTTACGACAGACACTTATCTGACCATTAGAGGGTGTTTGACGATCTCACTACAGCGAAACACCCCAATTATGAAACTATTATTTAGCCTCTTTGCTGTCCTATTCCCCTTACTCACGGTTTTATCCCAGTCATCGAGGGAACTTTCCGCATATCGCATCAATGAAAACATAAAAATCGATGGCCAACTCGACGAAGCAGCCTGGCTTCAGTCAGAGGCCAGTGAAGGATTTACCACATTACGCCCCAATCCCGATTTACCATCCACAGAGAATTCAATCGTACACGTACTCTTTGACGACGAAGGAATTTACATAGGCGCTGAGCTGGAAGACAGTAGGCCCGATAGCATACTCCGCGAGCTTACAGAGCGAGACGATTTGGGAAATACAGACTTCTTTGGCGTAATCTTTGATCCTTACCAGTCAGGTATAAATGGGTTCACCTTTATCACAACTCCTGGCGATGTGCAATTCGATGCCTTCCAATCTGTTAATGGTGAGGATGAAGATTGGGATGCCGTCTGGGCCTCCAAAGCACAAATCACTGATCGTGGCTGGACCGTTGAAATGTTCATTCCTTACTCCGCAGTGCGTTTTCCGGCATCAGCGGAACAAAACTGGGGAATGAATTTTGTGCGTATGATTCGTCGAAAGAACGAGCAGAGTTTCTGGGACGATATCGACCCAAACATTGACGGATTCCTAAATCAGGCAGGCCTGTTAACCGGTCTGCGAAACATTAAGTCGCCCTTTCGCCTACAACTTACTCCCTTTGTCACTGCCGTCGGCGTAAAACAATATAATCCAGACGCCGATGACCCCAGCCAGATTGGTAGCAGCCTTGGCGGAGGTATGGACCTTAAACTTGGTCTCAATGATGCCTTCACCCTGGACATGACATTGATTCCAGACTTTAGTGAAGCCCGATCAGACAACAACCAACTCAACCTTGGACCTTTCGAGCAATTTTTTAGCGAACAGCGAGCCTTCTTCACAGAAGGAACAGAGCTTTTCAATAAGGGTGGACTCTTTTACAGTCGACGAGTCGGCGGAAGGCTCTACAATGCCGGTGCTATAGATGACTTGGACGAAGGAGAAGAGGTGGTGGAGATGCCAAACCGCGCCCAACTCGTGAACGCGACCAAGGTCTCTGGACGCACAGCCAACGGTACCGGGCTTGGGTTTTTTAATGGTATAGAGCGACGTAGCTATGCCACCGTTGAAAATGCAAATGGCGAGCGTCGGGATGTCCAGGTTCATCCGCGCACCAACTACAATGTTTTAGTCGTGGATCAGAATCTTCCCAACAATTCATCCGTCACGCTGGTCAACACAAATGTTTTGCGCGAGGGAGGAGCAACAGATGCCAATGTAACTGGTCTGCTTTTTGACATCCACAATGCTTCAAACGAATATGCTGTTGCTGGAAATGGCACATTAAGTCAACGCTTTTTAGAAGGAGGGGCAAAGGAGGTTGGCCACGCTCTCCAACTGCGAATTGGAAAGATCAGCGGTAAGTGGCAATATTCATTTTGGTATAGAGAGGAAAGCGACACCTACAATCCAAATGACTTGGGCATCCTATTCAACAACAATGAGAGAAGCTACAATGCCCGTATCAGATATAATCGATTTGAGCCCTTCCTAAATGGATTTTTCCTCAATGGCGGCGCAGGTATGTACCTAGGTCACTACAGACTATACCAGCCCAATAAGTTTACAGGCAATAATATTGAGATGTGGGCCTATGGACAAACTAAGCACTTCTGGAACTTCAATATCTGGACCGATCACTATCCTGGCTGGCAGTACGACTACTTCGAACCCCGGGTAGAAGGTCGGGTATTCAGAAATAGTGGCCTAGGAAATATTGGTGGCTGGATGGGCACCGACAGCCGCAAAAAACTACGCCTGAATGGCAATTTCAACTACAACCACTTCTGGCAAGACAATCTGCAACGCAGCTTTCGCTTTAATATCGGTGCAAGGTATCGAGCCAGCGACCGCCTGAGCATTAATGCCTTCTTCTTCCAAGGCGATTGGCGAGGTAATATTGGCTACGTCAACCAGCAAACACAATTGGTGGAACAACCCGAACAAGCGCCCATCGAGGTGACCGATGTATATATGGGGCGCCGCAATCGATTGATCAACGAGGTCGGACTCGAAGCTAAATATAGTTTCACAGCAAACATGACTTTAAACTTTCGCGCCCGCCATTATTGGGACCGGGTTAGATACAACAGCTTCCACATCCTCAATGACAATGGAAGCCTGGGCGAAACCGAATACGAAGACAATCACAATGTGGACTTCGACGCCTTCAATATAGACCTCATATATCGCTGGAGATTTGCTCCAGGCTCAGATATTTTCTTGGTCTACAAAACAGGGATAACAGCATTTTCCGACCAGACCAGCAGAAGCTATACCGATAGCTTGGCCGATTTGTGGAGAGATGCGCCTTCAACCCAATCAATAAGCCTGAAGGTAGTCTACTGGCTAGACTATGCGAGTGTCGTCCAGTAAGCGATTGCAACTTTTAGACTTCCGCAGGTGGATTGTTGCCTTGATTAGTAATGCGCCACCGCTCTAAGAGAAGGTCTCTGCCAGACGTTTACCCAAACCCGCAAAATCTTCAACTGAAATTTGCTCTGGCCGAAGGGTGAATATCTCTTCTTGCTGTAAAATTTCGCCAGGAAATACACTCTTCAGGCTGTTGCGAAGCATCTTCCTCCGCTGATTGAAGGCCGCCTTGACCACTCTACGGAAAGCCTTGAAGTGCGCATCCTCAACCAATGGGTCCTCTCTTCGCACTAGTCTAATCACGGCTGACTGTACCTTAGGTGGCGGATTAAAATTGCCCGGTCCAACCTTAAATAACATGCTGGTTTCATAAAAGGCTTGAGCCATTACGCCTATTGTTCCGTAGGTTTTACTCCCTGGCCCTGCCAGTACCCGGTCAGCTACCTCCTTTTGAAACATCCCGACCATTTCGGGAACTATACTCCGCCATTCTATCGTCCGCATCAATATTTGAGAACTAATATTGTATGGGTAGTTCCCAATTAACCCGAATGGACCCTCGATATGCTTTTGCACCCATAACTTCATAAAATCCTGCGCGATAATGCTCCCTTCCAGATCGGGGAAATGACCATGCAGATGATCAACCATATCCCGATCTGCCTCTACTACCTTGAGGCTAAAATCTTCTTTTCTCTCCAGTAGGTATTTAGTGAGCATTCCCTGCCCCGGGCCGACTTCGAGGACATATTCATACTGATCGGTCAACTGCAATGCATTCGCAATGCGCTGGGCATAATTTTCATTGTTCAGAAAATGTTGACCGTAGGACTTTTTGGCTCGCATAGAACAAAGGTACATAAGCACCAGAGCACTTGTTATCTAAAGTTGTGTACTTATAGGTAATATCAGAGGATTCCCTTACCTTTGCGCCGCCTTAGCCAAACCCTTTGAGCTCGGGTGGGTAAAAGCTGTACCCGAAACAGCTCATCTTCTAACTAAAACCAGCATACCCGTATGCTACCTGAAGAAGAAAAAAATCCGGTCGAGGAGACAGCGCCAGAAGCTACAGAAACCCCGGATGCCACCCCAGAGGCTGATGCCTCAACCGCCGAAGAGGCAACCCCCGAAACAGAAACTGTAACCGAAGCTGCCGAAGAGGCTACAGCTGAAGCGACTGAACAAGTCGAAGAGACCGTCGAAGAAGTCGCGGCTGAAGCAGAAGCAGCTACTGAAGAAGTAGCCGAAACTGCTGAAGCGGTTGCTGGAGAGGCAACCGAAGCCGTCGAAGAGGCCGCTGCAGTTGTTGAAGAAACCGTAGAGGCTCCCGCGACCGAAGCTGCTCCCGCCGAAGCAGAGGCAACAGCCGAGACTGAAGAAGCCAAAGAAGAAAAAAAGGCGGTCGTCATCAACCAGGCAGAAATTGCTAAGGTTGACGAAGACGCCGACAAGAAAGAAGAAGACGTCCAGATCGAAGAAGAAGATCAAAGCGGCGCAACCGGCTCTGCCCACGACGATTTCGACTGGGACAAAGCCGATAGAACTCGAGTCAAGTACAGCGCTGAGGAAAAGGCCTCCATGCTGAAAGACTACGAAGCCATGATCACACCGATCGCAGAATCGGAGATCATCAGTGCGAAAGTCTCTAACATTATCGACGGAGATGTCGTGCTTGACCTCAATTACAAGTCTGATGGTATTCTGTCTCTTTCAGAATTCCGCGACACTCCAGACCTGGCTCCTGGTGATATGGTCGAGGTCTATGTAGAGCAAAAAGAAGATGAGCGTGGGCAGTTGGTGCTCAGCCGTCGCAAAGCTAAGCTACTGCGCGCCTGGGATCGTATCCGCGACTCCTACGAAAATGGAACTGTCATTACTGGTCGCGTGATCAGCAAAACCAAGGGCGGTCTCATCGCCGACTGTGGTGGTTTGGAAACCTTCCTCCCTGGTTCACAGATCGACATCAAGCCTATTGTAGACTATGATCAGTATGTAGGTAAAACTATGGAGTTCAAAGTGGTCAAGATCAACGAGACCATCAAGAACGCCGTTGTTTCACACAAGGCTCTGATCGAAAGCGATCTGGCAGAGCAGCGCGAAGCCATCATCGCCAGCCTAGAGCGTGGTCAGGTACTGGAAGGTATCGTGAAGAACATCACAGACTTCGGTGCATTCCTGGATCTCGGTGGTGTTGACGGACTTCTTTATATCACAGACATCAGCTGGGGCCGTATCAACCACCCAGACGAAGTCTTGGAGATCAACCAGAAGGTCAATGTCGTTGTGCTTGACTTTGATGAGAACAAGAAGCGTATCAGCCTTGGTCTCAAGCAGCTACAGCCACACCCATGGGAGGTTCTTGCCGCCGAAATTGAAGAAGGTAGTACGGTAAAAGGTAAGATCGTCAACATAGAGGACTACGGCGCATTCCTGGAAATCCAGCCAGGTGTCGAAGGCTTGATTCACGTGAGTGAAGTCAGCTGGTCTAACCAGCAGATTAATGCCCGCGAATACTTCAAAGTTGGCGAGGAGCACGAAGCTAAGGTAGTAACGATCGATCGCGAGGATCGCAAGATGTCTCTATCGATTAAGCAGCTACAGGTAGATCCTTGGACAACAATAAAAGATACGTTTGCAGAAGGGTCTCAGCATTCGGGAAAAGTCAAAAACCTGACTCCCTATGGTGTATTCCTGGAGATGGAAGACGGCATAGGCGGTATGATCCACATCAGCGATCTATCCTGGACCAAGCGATACAGTCACCCCAGCGAATTCACTAAAGTTGGAGAAACACTGGATGTGGTCGTACTGGAAGTTGATCAGGAGAACCGCAAGATGTCTTTGGGCCACAAGCAATTGGAAGAAAACCCATGGGATACATTTGAAAATGTATTTCCCGTCGGTTCTTACCACGAAGCCACTGTACTTCGTAAGGACGATCGCGGTATGATCGTGCAGATGCCCTATGGGCTCGAAGCCTATGCACCAACCAAGTTGATGCGCAAGGAAGACGGCACGATGGCTGAAGCAGACGAAACACTCACTGTAAAAGTGATCGAATTCGATCACGAAGAAAAGCGGATCATGGTTAGCCATAGCCGCTATGTCAACGATGTTCGTCGCGAAGCCAAAGAAGAGGTCACCCGCACACGTAAGGCTGAGCGCAAGCAGACTGAGCGCGCAATCAAGAAAACCCAGTCTTCAGTCAAGCAATCGACTCTGGGCGATCTGTCCGCTTTCGAGCAGCTCAGAGAGCAGCTCGCTAAAGGTGGAGATAGCGAAGAATAACGCATAGTTTTATAATTCGCTTTAGAAAAGGCGCTTCAAAACTAACTTTGGTTTTGAGGCGCCTTTTTATATTTGGGTATGAATTACCACCTACCCCTAATTATCCTCTTATTTGTCTTTACAAAGCAGGGAATAAAAGCGCAATCAGCAAACAGTAATCCCTACAGCGTAGAAGAACTGCAGGAAGCTTACCATTTTCATCCATTTAGTGATATAAATATTATACCGCTCAATAAAGAGCGTCTTCAAGCCGGTACATCTAATGAAGACCTACTGGCAATTTGGAGCTATTTGTCTTTGGCCAGGCGTTTCAGGGAGAACAACACCCAGCATTTAATCTCTGCTTACGATTTGGGGGCTTCCCTTCAAATTGATAATCAACTCCTATCCTATATTTGCCATGAAATAGCACTATCATATCGTGAAAAGTACATGTTCTCTTTTGCAAGAGTATACGCTGGTAAAGGTTTAGCACTTGCTGAACAAGGCTCATATGAATGGCTATTGAATTGGGTCCATTTTTCTGAAGGGCTCTCAGAAGATGCTTTTTTAGTTCCTTTGAAGGAAGCCTTAAGCACTGGTCATCGAAGTATATCCTTTGAAGAAAGTATTGTAATCCTACATTTAATTGGCTCCAGAGCCCACAAGCTTACTTGGTATAATAATGTTTTAAATGATTTATACCGCGAAATCCATGATGCTAAACCCTACTTTCAGCTTCGCTATTGGATGCTGATTTTATATTCAGAGAGTGCGATAACAGACGATATCAATTTACCAGACTTAAGCCCTATAGAGG
>JBCBVN010000107.1:0-12231 GCA_039817625.1 Bacteroidota bacterium | reverse complement strand
GGCCCATTGATGCCCGGACCACTAATGAAGAATCCAAAAATGTCATTGAATCGCGAACAGACAAACTCAGGGTATTCCTCACTGGCGAATACGTACCTGAAATTGACGGAATCAGATATGGGCCGGAAGGTAATCGTATAGCTGATGACATCGTGTACAATAGCATCGGGACCTACAATGGAACGTATGTCTGGATCATCAGTCAGCGGACTGTTGGCATTGTTACCAGATTGATTATCGCCGGGTTGAGAGATACTCTCTGCCGGATTATCTTCGTCTATGGCAAAGCCCGTGGTCATCACAATACCTCGCTCAATGCCGATATACGGGAGGCCTCCCCTAAAGAAGGCAGCTGAGCGCTGATCGCCTTCATAGTTGACACTTTCCAGATTAATACCTTCTCCTACGAATACGGTCTCGATGAGGTTATCGGGATCATAGGGAAACTCATTAATCACTTCAAGCTGGGCATTGACCAGCAAGAATGAGAAAAGAATAAGAGAGCAGGACAATGATGCTTTAAGGCTAACTGACCGAGTCCTCAGCAACCAATCAAAGAAATAACCAAAAAGAGAAGCCAGGCTTAGGTTGAGTAGTGGTGTGGTGTGTGTGTTTTTCTTGGAGAGAAGACGAGAGAAAACGGGCGCAGCATTATTAGATGCGGCGGCGGCATGCACTTCAACAGAGGAAGGCACTTGCTCTAAAGTACCCGGCTTTTTTTCAATGGTATTGTAGACTTGCAACATACGTTAAACAACTTATTGACCGGCCAACTACAGCTGTAGCGAGCCGAGGTGTACCTAGGTCGTCGAATATTGCAAAGGAGAGATAGTTATAACTGGGAAGCGTAATACTAAAGCTGAAGCAGAAGGGAAGGCCATCAGCTATACTTCCGAAGAGGAAACACGAATTCCTCGTATTTGCTGCTAATATACACTTATCACTTGTGTAAAAACAAACAAGGCATGTTTAGTGGCTCAATTTGGTGGGCTAAACACGGCAATTCGTCTAATTTTGCAGCCCAAACATGGACAAACTGTCCAGTTGTGGGTTATACATGTACAATACTGAATAGACTTATGATCGAACCCAATACGCCACGCTCTTCCAACGGTACGGGCAGCTTCTTTCGCCTTGTTTTCGCTTCCTGTCTTGGCACAGCCATTGCCTTATTGCTCCTCTTCTTTTTAGGCGCAGGTCTTGTTGGCAACCTATTGGCACCTACTGAAGAAGTAGCACCGGTCACAGCCAATAGCATTTTGCGTCTGGACTTGCCGGTAGAACTACCCGAACTAACCGGAAATACGGTCAATACATCTTTCAGCCTAGACAATCGATCTGAGCCCGGTCTGTACGACATTATGCGCACCATTCGCACCGCGGCTAAAGACGACAACATCAAGGGTATTTACCTGAGCCAGAGTGCTATCAATGCACAGCCAGCCTCGATCAGACAGCTGCGTGATGAACTCTTGAAATTTAGAGAAACCGGTAAGTTCATCATTTCTTTTTCACCCAATTACTTCCAGGCTGGCTATTATCTGGCTAGTGCTGCCGATGAAGTGTACCTGGGCCCGATGGGTCTTTTGGACTTCCGCGGGTTGGGGGCTGAAATCGCCTTCCTGAAGCCCATGCTCGATAAAATTGGGGTCAATTTTGAAGTCTTTTATGTAGGCGATTACAAAAGTGCCACCGAACCACTAAGACAAGCCGAAATATCCGCTGAGAACAGAGAGCAAACCAAAGAATTCCTCGAAGACATCTTTGCCGAAATCGTCGCAGATATTGCGGAAAGTAGAAACTTATCAGCTGCGGAAGTCCGAAACCACGCAGCCAAAATTACGGGCTGGAGAGAAGCGGAGCTGCTCAATAGCGGACTGATCGACGGCATCAGCCAAAGAGTCGAAGTGGAAGCCAAGCTGCGCCAGCGCCTGGGTCTGTCCAGCAATCAGCGAATCAATAGCATCGGCCTTATCGATTACTACAACTCGCGTATATCTCCACAAAATGGAGGAAGTGATCAGGTAGCTGTCATCGTTGCCGAGGGTACCATCGTAGATGGCCAGGGCACGTACGGCAGTATCGGTGACAGACGCTATGTCGAACTTATTCAGCAAGCGCAGCGCAACGATAAAGTCAAAGCGGTTGTACTGAGGGTCAACAGTGGTGGTGGCAGCGCCAGCGCCAGTGAAAACATATGGGCAGCCATCGAGGACTTGAAAGCAGCAGGCAAGCCCTTTGTCGTCAGTATGGGCGATGTGGCAGCCAGTGGAGGATATTATATCGCAGCTGGTGCCGATTCGATCTTCGCCCTACCCAGCACCATTACCGGCTCTATTGGTGTATTCAATGTTTTCCCGGTAGCTACCGAGCTGATGAACGATCGCATCGGTATCAATTTCGACACCGTCAATACAACACCTTATGCCAATGCCTTCAGTCCGTTTCAAGGCCTGAGCCAAACGGAAAAAGACCTGTTCAAAGAGCGCGCTCAAATTGTTTACGATCAATTTATGGCACGCGTAGCCGAAGGACGTGGCCTAGACCGCGACTATGTGGGCGAGATCGCCAGAGGACGCGTATATGCTGGCCGAAAGGCACAGGATATCAGGCTGGTCGACAGAATGGGTGACCTCGACGAAGCCATTGCCAGTGCAGCTGGTCTTGCCGGCTTGGGCAGTGACTACAGCGTTGGGTTTTACCCAAGAATGGGTCAGCCCTACGAGCGCCTGATAGAAGAGTTGCTTGGCGTAGACAGCGACCAACGCGACTTTAGTGCGAGAATACTACGCGAGCAGCTCGGAGACAACGCCTATGAGCACTTCGAACTGCTCAGGGAGTTGACGCAATCACAAGGCATCCAGGCCAAGCTACCGTTGATTATCAATTTCTGATGCACATTGATATTATTTCTGCAGTTCCCGACCTGCTGTCTTCTCCCCTTTCGCATTCGATCATGCAACGGGCACAAGACAAGCAACTTCTCAGCGTGGCCGTTCATGACTTGAGGGCTTTTGGATTGGGTAAGCACAAGCAGATAGACGATTATCAATTTGGAGGTGGAGCAGGAATGGTCATGCGTTGTGAGCCTTTGGCCGAGTGCATAGATTCCCTAAAAGCCGAAAGGGAATACGACGAAATCATTTATCTGACCCCAGATGGGCAACGATATGAGCAAGGGCAAGCCAATAAGCTGTCTCTTTGCCAGAACCTCCTGCTCATCTGTGGTCATTATAAAGGGATAGACGAAAGAATAAGGGAACACTACGTCACTTTGGAAATCAGTATTGGCGACTATGTACTGAGTGGTGGCGAACTAGCTGCTGCAGTAGTCGTAGATAGCCTTGGTCGGCTGCTTCCCGGCGTACTCAATGACGAGACCAGTGCCTTATTCGACAGCTTTCAGGATAAGCTGCTGGCCCCTCCCGTTTACACCAGACCTGCCGCGTTTCGAGGCTGGGAAGTACCCGATATTCTGACTAGTGGGAATACGCCCAAGATTGAGGAATGGCGGTATGAGCAGGCCCTTAAACGAACAGAAGAGCGAAGACCCGACTTACTGGAAGATTAGGCCCTGTCTCTAACTTTAAGTGCATCCTCTCGTAATCGCTTCAGAAACGGACTTGCGAAGATGAACTCTTGCAGCACCTCTTCTTCGCTGCGCAGGACCTCTTCTTTTTGCCCACGCCAGACCAGATGACCATCCTTTAGCAAGGCAATATTGTCGCCTATGCCCATGACCGAATTCATATCGTGGGTATTGATAACGGTAATGATGTTATTCTCTCGGGTAATGTCCTGAATAAGCTCGTCAATGACTATAGCTGTTTTGGGATCAAGTCCCGAGTTGGGTTCATCACAGAACAAGTATCGGGGTTCAAGGACAATGGCACGTGCTATACCAACACGTTTCTGCATACCTCCTGACACCTCGCTGGGGTAGCGTGGGTTGGCACCTTCCAGACTCACTCGCTCCAGGCACCAATCTACCCGCATTTGCTTTTCCTTGGCCGTCATTTTGGTAAACATATCCAGCGGAAACCTCACGTTTTCTTCTACGGTCATAGAATCGAAGAGCGCATTACCCTGGAAAAGCATCCCCACCTTCATTCGAATTTCTCGCTTTTCCCGATGATCCAGATCAAAAAAGCTGGTGTCATCATAGAAAACCTGCCCTTCGCTGGGCTCAAATAAGCCAACCAACAACTTGAGCAGTACGGTCTTTCCCGCACCAGATCGACCAATAATCAGGTTGCACTTCCCCTGATAAAAATCTGTGTCTATGCCTTTAAGGACATAATTATCACCAAAGGATTTGTGTAAATTTTGAGTGCGGATCATATCGGTATAGGTATCAGGTAAGTAATACGGCAAGCAGGTAATCAAACAGCAATATGAGCACCATACTCAGTACAACCGACCGGGTACTGGCCTGGCCAAGCTCTATGCTTCCACCCTTCACATAGTAACCTTGATAGCAAGATACCGAAGTTAGTAGGAAGGCAAATACCGCTGCTTTTACGAACATGATGAATACATAACGCTCCTGAAAAAATGAGCGTACACCAAGTTCGTATTCGGCATGGCTTATGATACCCGGAAACACCACGGCAGCATAGCCACCAATGACGCTGATGAAAGCAGCAATAGCGACCAACATGGGGATCATAACAACTGCTGCCAAAATCTTGGGCATCACCAGATACGCCGCCGTATTTACACCCATGATTTCCATGGCGTCTATATGCTCTTTTTGGCGCATCCCCCCAATCTCAGCCGCCATATTAGAGCCCACTTTCCCCGCCAGAACCAAACAAGTAATGGTAGGTGCCATTTCGATAATAGCGATGTCTCTAACAATGTAGCCAATGTAATAATTGGGCACGAAGCTATCGCCTAATTGATCAGCAAACTGCACGGCAGTAACCGCTCCAATAAAAAGCGAGATCATAACTACGATGAACGCAGACCCTACACCGATACTATCCATCTGACGAATGGTCTCCTTGTAATACATCGAAAACTTCTCGGGTCGGGAAAGTGCAGACCGCAGAAGCAAAACATAACGACCGACGCCGGAAAGAAAATTAGTGATGATCATTGGATGGAGAACGATATGGAGAGTGGATAGTTCTTTAGTCCTTTAGTTCGTAAGGTCCAGCAAAGCTAATAAAGAACTGAGGTACTGTCTACCCATTCGTTTTACAGCCACTTTTTAGTAAGCACCCGACCAAATACACTAAAGAGTCTATACATCTAATCACTCTCCAGGATTCCTTCTCTTGCGGCTTGTTCAGCTACCGTATTGAGATGTACTTTTCCTTGTTTATTCTTTCGAGCACGCATATTGAGAAACTCCACCAATAAAGAAAATGCAATAGCAAAGTACAGGTAGCCTTTGGGTACCGTTCCGACCTCGCTACCGAAAATCTGGAGGTGCCCCAAATGTGCACCCTCAGCTATGAGCATAAAACCAATAAGGATTAGGAAAGCCAGACCCAGCATTTGTATGGAAGGGTGCCGGTTGACAAAATTGCCGACAGGAACCGCAAACAGCATCATGATGATTACAGAAGATACGACACCAAAAATCATGATGAACAGCGCCCCTTCCAGACCATTGGTCATACCTACAGCCGTGAGAATAGAATCTATACTAAATACGATATTGATAACCGTGATCTGTACAATAGCAGAGCTCAGTGTAGCTGTTTTACCACTGGTTTTCCCAGCCTCTTCAGCATGACCGCCACCTTCCAGTTTATGTCCAATTTCTTTAGTTGCCTTGTACAAGAGAAAGATCCCACCCGTAATCAAAATCAGACTTTGACCCGTAAATTTTGCATATACAGCATCACCTTCGTGCCCAAAACTGGCCCACGACAATGGCTGATTCATGGCCGTCAGTATGCTGATCCCCATCAATAGCACGATCCTGAGGCCCATAGCAATCAGCAGTCCCAGGTTGGTGGCTTTCTTGCGCTGCTCAGGTGGCAATTTCCCTGCGGCAATCGTGATGAAAATGATATTGTCTATACCAAGTACGATTTCCAAAAAAGTGAGTGTGAGCAGGCTCATCCACACAGCGCCATTGGCAAAGTCGGGAAAGAAGGCTTCCATAGTCGGGTTTGTTAGCTACAATGTTAATAGATTTTGCGGAAAAGAAATTTATTATACCTTTGTTTTAAATCAAAACTAAGTAATGAGCCATTCTCATCTCTCCCAGATTTATCGCCCTGATTTTGGATTGCTCACGGATTTCTACCAACTCACTATGGCCCAGGGTTACTTCAAGCAGGGCTTGCACAAGCGAAAATCTATATTCAATCTCTTTTATCGCAAGCCACCTTTTGGTGGCGACTTTGCCCTTTTTTGTGGACTGCCCCTGGTCGTAGATTTTCTTGCCAGGCTGCAATTTTCCGTACAAGACATCCAGTTTTTGGGCAGACAAAAGGGAGCAGACGGCAAGGCGCTCTTCGATGAGCGCTTCCTGCATTACTTGCAGCGGCTCAAGTTTTCGGGTCAGGTATTCGCAGCGGGCGAAGGAGAAGTCATATACCCACATGAACCCATGCTGAGGATAGAGGCCAATCTACTCGAAGCCCAGCTTATAGAAACCGCCCTGCTAACTATGGTGAATTTCAGCAGCTTGGTGGCCACCAAAGCAGCCCGAATTAAAACCGCAGCCGGACCAAACAGTCAGGTACTGGAATTTGGATTGCGACGCGCGCAAGGAATTGATGGCGGGCTTACAGCCAGCAGAGCCGCCTACCTGGGTGGATGCGATGGTACAAGCAACGTCTGGGCTGGCCGATACTACGACATTCCTCTGGCTGGCACTCATGCTCATTCATGGATTATGGTGTTCCCGGAGGAGATCGAGGCTTTTCGGGCTTATGCTGAGTCGCTTCCCAACAACGCTACCCTACTCGTGGATACATACGACACAATAGCAGGCGTGAAAAATGCCATAACCATCGGAGAGCTGCTCGCGGAAAAAGGACATAAACTCTTAGGGATCAGACTAGACAGTGGCGACCTGGAAGATCTGTCGAAGAAAGCCCGCCACATGCTGGACAAAGCCGGCTTTACAGATACTAAAATTGTGGCTAGTAATGACCTTGACGAGTATGCCATCGGTTCGCTGCGCGCTCAAGGTGCACCCATAACAGTTTGGGGAGTAGGTACGCGTTTGGCAAGCTGTTATGACCAACCCGCCCTGGGCGGCGTCTACAAGCTTTCTGCCATTGAGGACGAGCATGGAAAATGGCAGCCTAAAGTCAAAAGGTCAGAACAGGCCATTAAGACCAGCAATCCGGGACGATTGCAGATACGCCGCTACTTTGACGAATCAGGCAGCCCCATAGCCAGTCAGCTTTATGACGAACTATTGGGAGAGCCTGAACCCACCCTTTTGCTATCGAACAAGCAAGCAGGCACTCCAGAAGGGAAAATTGACATCTCGGCCCGCGGAAGTACAACAAAAAAAGACATCCTGCGACAGTACATACGCGATGGCCAACTGATCTCAGAGCTTGATGATCTATCTGCAGCTCGAGCATATGCTCAAAAGACTTACGCCAGATACCTCGCAAATAAAAACTTGCTGAATGGTTTCAGTCTCAGCCTGATCGATCAAAAGCTTAGTCTCATCAAGAGAAGATAAGTTTACCTTAGCTTATCGATCAAGGCACCTATTTTTGCCCGGAAGTTTTCAACTAACTCGCCTCCATCAATCCAGCACATGTCAAAAGAGAATGCACATTCTTACAGCTACGAATACCCACGTCCGGCACTGACGGTAGATGTAGTCGTTTTTGGTTATGCTGGCGATAAAGACTTACGCGTGTTGCTCATTAAGCGCGGCGGAGAACCTTTTCGCGGCTTGTGGGCTTTGCCCGGCGGGTTTGTCGATATGGACGAAAACCTGGAGACCAGTGCCCTGCGCGAGTTGGAAGAAGAAACCGGCCTGACGAACCTGTTTATTGAGCAACTTTATACGTTCGGGAATCCTGGAAGAGACCCCAGAGGTCGGGTAGTCAGCGTGGCCTACTATGCGCTTGTTAACCTGATAGACCATTCGCCAACAGCCAATAGTGATGCCGAAGAGGCCGAGTGGTTTGCGCTGGACGAGCTACCTGACTTAGCCTTCGACCACGACCAAATTTTGGAGATGGCTCATGAACGACTGCGAGGAAAGGTGCGCTACCAACCCATTGGCTTCGAGCTCTTGCCAGAGCAATTTACCCTCGCTCAGCTCCAATCGCTATACGAATGTGTCCTAGGGGTAGAACAGCTCAATAAGCGCAACTTCAGAAAACGCATTCAGGATATGGGCGTGCTGGAAGAGGTAGGCCGACAAAAGGATGTGCCACATCGGCCGGCTATGCTTTATAGATTTAAACCCGAAAAATATAAAGAGCTGGTCGAGAAACGAGCGCCCAGTTTGCTCAAACGAGGAGTAGATTTCGAAATTTGATGGTATGGGCAAATCGAAGCATTCCTCATTGGCTATAAATCTTTTGGGCTTCAAAAAATCCATCATCTTTTTGGGGTTACTTTGCTGTGCGAGCTGTGGATCAGAAGAAGGACTTCCGCAGGTCGGCGACACACCCGAAGTCGGTTCAAACGCTCCTACTACCCTACCCCCTCCTGAATCTGACTATGAAGAAGCTACCTTCAAGTGGGGATTTGCAGATAGTACTGGCAGATTGGTCATCGCTGCGAAATATGACGAGGTGCGCTCCTTCGGGCAAGAAGGGCTCGCCCTAGTACGTCAAAATGGGCGCTGGCATTTCATCAATCAACGAGGGCAGCAAGTCGGACAAGACTGGCGAGCAGCCTGGCCGTTCAGGGAGGGCTTAGCCCGGGTACAAAGTGACGATGACTTATTCGGTTTCGTCAATCGGCAAGGACAAATAGTTATACCTACCATCTTTCCGGCTGCTGGAGATTTTCACGAAGGCCATGCCTGGGTGAGAAATGAGCCTGGCTATGGCTTAATTGACTCCAATGGTCAAATTGTAATCGATCCACAGTACGATAAGCTATCGAATCTGAGTCACGGTCGGCTTGTCTTTGAGCAGGATGGTCAATACGGTCTTCGAGATTTTAGTCAGGTCATCATTCCTCCAACTTACGATCGCCTTACCGACGATGGAGGTCAACTGCGTGCACGTCAGGGCAAATTGTACGGCTATCTACAGTCCGATGGAAAATGGCAGATCGAGCCTGCTTATCAAATGGCATCTCCATTTGTAGACGATCGGGCTGCTGTCATGAAAGATGGCCAATGGCAGCTTATAGATCTGGCCGGACAGAATTACTTAACCCAGGATTATCAGCAAGTTTTTTCTGCCGGAGAGGGCTTGTGGATAGTGGAAGCCAGTGGTCGCTATGGAGCCGTTGATCGCGGGGGGCAACTGGTCATTGCACTAGAATATGACGAAATCCAGCCATTTTCCTCAGGCCTGGCAGCTTATAGTCAAAATGATTTGTGGGGTTATTTGCGACCTGATGGCTCTCAGGCATTCCCAGCAGAATTTGGGCTTGCCTGGCCATTTCAAGGCGAGCAGGCACGAGTGGCTACCCGCGATGGATTTGTCATGATCGACCAAGCAGGAAACATCAGGATAAGACCAGGTTACAGGGATATGAAGGCGTTTGGGGAGCTAGGATTATTGCCCATACAGGTGTATCGATAAGCGATTAAAAGCACCCTCATCATCTGATATCATAACCATAGGCAGATTTGCGATATTCCCACAAATCAAAATTTGTTCTATTCAAAATAGTGGTATCAGTATCACTTGAGTAAATTTCTATCTCTGAAAAGTTAGTTCCTACACTGTTTACTCCATCGCTAACAAAAAAAGTAGCATTTGCTGGTAGCTCGAAGAATAGATAATCATCTTCTCGTTTTACAGGTTCCAGTTTTTTGTTGAGTATTTCTTTGAGCCCAAAAGATATTTCCTGAACATCTGCGGCATAGAAGATATCTCCTTTAGATTCCTCATCGTATAGTCTGGCCTTGATCAAGACTGAAACATCAAGGGTATTTCGCAAGTAAAAGCTCGCAGCTTTTGAACATTGCAACAGGAGTACTCCAACAATAAAGAGTGTAATTACTTTCATAAAATGCCCACCTTTGCAAAAACAACGTGTAAATGGTAGCCATCATTATGGGATCGGACTCGGACCTTCCGGTCATGCGGCCAGCAGTAGAAATCCTGGAGCAGTTTGGCATTGCAGTAGAGGTAACGGTCGTGTCGGCTCACCGCACCCCCGATCGCCTATTTGAATATGCCCGTTCGGCATCTGACCGGGGCATTGAGGTCATAGTAGCCGGAGCGGGAGGTGCCGCTCACTTACCCGGTATGATTGCCAGCTTATCTCCACTACCTGTGATCGGTGTACCCATAAAAAGTCGAAATAGCATAGATGGCTGGGACTCGGTACTATCTATTCTACAAATGCCAGGCGGTATTCCTGTAGCTACTGTTGCCCTGGACGGAGGTCTGAATGCAGGTTTACTCGCTGCGCGAATCCTGGGGGCGAAAGACGAAGGAATTCGAGCTAAAGTCGCCGATTACCAAGAAAGCTTAAAAGCCAAAGTGGAACAGAAGATCGAAAAAATCAAAACTTCTGGTTGGAAGTAAGTTTTGAGGCTCATCCAGACTTACAACAGTCTTAGATCGAACTCAACCCGCCTATTCAGTCTACGGCCCGCGGCGGTATCATTGGGCCTCCTCGGACTAGTTTCGCCATAACCTACATAAGACATGCGATCTGAGTTGATGCCTTGCTCGATGAGGTAGTCTCTGCATGCACGAGCTCGGTTTTCACTGAGCACTCGGTTATTATCTTCATCTCCAACATTGTCGGTATGCCCACTAATGATGAGGCTATAATTTTCATACCTACGCATGATATCCGCAATATCATCAAGAACAGCCTCCGATTCAATCTTAAGATTGGCACTTCCCGTTTCAAATTGCACAGCCTGGGTAGCGAATTCAAGTAACTGAACGACCTCTTGCTCTACTTCCGGGCAACCTCTATTATCTCGCGGACCAAACTCATCAGGGCAGCGGTCTTCGACATCTGGTGTACCGTCTTCATCGCGATCGGCAGGCGGACAGCCATCCTCTGTCTCTGCATATAACAGTGGACATGCATCTTCATTATCGTATTTACCATCGCCATCCGTATCTGGGCAGCCGTAGTAATCTGGGTCACCGGCTTTGGTTGGACAATCGTCTTCTGCATCGGCAACGCCATCACCATCAGTGTCGGGTAATGGGCAGCCATTCGAATCTCGACCCGCTTCCTGCGGACAAGCATCCAGATGGTCGTATACGCCATCACCATCGGAATCAGGACAGCCTTCACCTTCTTCTGTCCCGGCCAGTTCAGGGCAGCGATCTTCTGCATCTGCAATACCATCTCCATCGGCGTCGGGGCAACCATTTAGGGATACAAGGCCTGCAACATCAGGGCACTGGTCATCAATGTCGGCCAGACCATCTCCATCTCGATCGGGGCAGCCTGCTGTACCTACTAGCCCTGGCTCTTCCGGACATCTGTCTTCTTTATTGACGATGCCGTCTGCATCGTTATCGACCTTAGCCAGGCGATATATGTAACCCAAGCCGATTTGGATATTGTCTCGATTGGCCTGGTCATTAAATCTGGCTTCGCCTTGTAAGGACAAGAAGGAATTTTCACCTAGCCTGTAATTGAACCCCAGACCGACGGGAATCTGATGATTGGCATCTTCTACTCCTTCTGCCGTCACGCCATAACCAGCCAATAAGTAGGGTGACAACTTAGCATTGGAACCAATAGGATAAATCTGGCCTAGTAAATCGACACTTACAATATTGATGTTGCTGCTCTCTCCGACATCTAATAAGCCAAACTTCAATGGGACGGCCGCTGCGAATAGTTTGCTAAACTGGTAGCGGTAACCTATTTCTAAACCAAATGTCTGGTTAAGATTTTCGAGCTCCTCATTGAGTACTTCATTGTCTATCGCTAATATTCTTGCCGAAATAGCGTGGTACTTGTCCATTTCCTCAGTCTGGCCCGAAAGTGGATTCATTCCTAAAACTGAAAAAACCAATACGAGAATAAAGGAACTGTTCATTAGAAAAGAGCAAGAAGGATGGCGTAAAAAAGGCTTATCACTTCTAAGTATGATCCCGCTACGGCGAGGGCTGTGAGCCTGCG
>JBCBVN010000106.1:0-12290 GCA_039817625.1 Bacteroidota bacterium | reverse complement strand
CCCATTGGCGAGAAGAACCGCAAGGGTCGAAATAATGCAACCAATGCTCAGCCAGGCGAACCCGGCTCCCCATGGGCAATCGGTTCTAAGCACGGAGGGCACAAAGCGCTTCACCCGGAATTGGGTACACTGGCAGATTACAAGTCACTTATTCGCAAGGCAAATGCGATGGGAATCGATTTGGCGCTGGACCTGGCTTTTCAGTGCGCACCCGATCACCCCTACATCACAGAGCATCCTGAATGGTTCGTTTGGCGACCAGACGGAACCATAGCATATGCAGAGAATCCACCGAAGAAGTATCAGGATATTGTTCCCATTAACTTCGAGACTGAAGACTGGAAAAATCTTTGGGATGAGTTGCTTTCTGTCGTCTTGTATTGGTGCGAACAAGGTGTGACGATTTTCCGGGTCGATAATCCGCATACCAAGCCATATCGCTTTTGGGAGTGGTTGATTCGCGAAGTCGATAAAAAATATTCAGGCATTATCTTTTTGGCCGAGGCCTTTACTCGCCCTAAGATTATGGCGGAACTCGCGAAAAGAGGCTTTCAGCAGTCGTATACCTACTTCACCTGGCGCACCGATGCCAAGGAAATGCGCGAGTACCTGGAAGAACTGACTCAAACGGAGCTGAAAGAGTATATGCGCCCCAATTTCTGGCCGAACACACCTGATATTTTAGCCTTTGAAATGATGGGTGCAGGGTCAAACCAGTTTCTGAAAAGACTGATCCTGGCAGCGACCCTGAGTTCGAACTATGGACTATATGGCCCGAGCTATGAACTGCTGGAGAACCGAGGTAATACCAACGGCAAAGAAGAATATTACGATAGCGAAAAATACTACGCTCGCCACTACGACTGGACGTATCGCAATCGTATGACCGATGCCTATACGGCCTTGAATAAAGCGCGAAAAGAAAACCCTGCTTTACAGCAGACAAATAATATTCTTTTCACAGACACAGATAACCCCAACTTGCTGAGCTACATCAAGTACGATGACCAGAAAACCAATCTGATCTGGACCATCGTCAATTTTGATCCTGGTCAGGGGCAGGGAGGTATGATCGCTGTCCCGAGAAATCTGTTGGGAAGTGGCACCATTCTTGTAGATGATCTGCTAACCGGCGAAAGTTATCGCTGGAATGGACAAGCCAATTACGTATACCTGGACCCCAATAAATGGCCAGCCCACGTACTTAGGATTCGGTATTAATAAAAAATCCCCTTCTGCAGCTGCAGAAGGGGATTTTTTATTCACGAAGTGACCTTATTGCTTACTGCGCAAAGTAAGATTCCACCGTCTCTCCGTTGGCTGTGCGCTCGTAGCGATCCTTGAACTCATTAGAGAGCTCGTATTCGCCGTTTCTGGCATACATCTCGCGAAGGGCGATTAGTATGTTTGGATCATTTGGATCGATTTTTTCTGCCTCTACAAAGTAGGGTAGGGCCTGCTCAAACTCTGCATTAACGGCAGCAGAAACTTCGTCGTAACGACGCTGTCCTTCGCGGGAAAGATCATCAGCCAATACGTCCAATTCCTGAGATAGGTTAGCTCCTCTGTTGTAGAAGAGAGCGCCCAGGCTGTAGATGGCGGTTGAGTTTCCAGCATTTAATTCCAGCGTTTGCTCGTAGTAGCTTTTGGCCTGAGCGAAGTACTCTTCGGACTGCTCCGTATTACCTTCGCTGTAAGCATCCTGGTATAGCTTATCGTAAACATTACCCAGTGTGGTGTACAAACCTTCATTCTGTGGCTCGCGCTCAATGGCCGTAGTCAGGCGATCGAGCAAGACGTTGAGCTCGCCCTTGGCCAGGTAATAGTTGATTTCGTTGAAAAGTAGCGCGTTGTCTTCGGGAAACTTCTCGCGACCTTCACTCAAATAACCGATGGCGGCTTCGTCATCTTCTGAAGCTTGTGCGATGCGGAATAAGCCGTCGTATACACCTGGATCGTCGTAACCCATTTCCTGAGCTTTCTCATACATAGGCATGGCCGCTTCGTAGTCTTCCATGAGCAGAGCAGAGAGACCAGCATAGTAGGTTTCTCTGGGGAGGGCAGCCTGGTCTTCCAGACCATCGTAGTAGCTCGCTTCTCCTTGTTCTTTAAGGAAATCGTGAACTGTACCTGCGGCTTCCAGACTGGCATAAGCAGTAGCCAGATCTTCGTTCTGAAGCGCGTATAGGCCACCATTACTCAGGTTTTGCTGCATTTCTCCGAGACTGCGCATGGCAGAGCGGATCTTGCCCCGCTTGTCAGTTGCTGAAGTAGCAGATATAAAAGCCTCAGCGGCCTGAGGGCCTGGTGCATCCACCTGCGGAAGTGCAGATAAATCTTGCCCCAGCGTGTAAGCCAGGATTTGTTGCTGAAGGATGGCTGAATATACTTTGCCTTTAGTGGTTAGATATTCATAAGAGCTTGCAACGGCATCATCTGCCATAGCAATGTTTAGTTGATCGACGGCTTCTTGTAGCTTGCCGACATCTGTTCCGCCATTAACTTCAAAGTTGTCGATAGCGCGGTTAGCTGAGCGTAGAGCAGCTGAGGCGTCTTGCCCGAAAGCCATAGCTACAGACAGTAGTAGAGCGAATAGACTTAACGAAAGCTTTTTCATTAGCACAATTAATTTAGTTGGTAAATTCCAGTTATAGGACGATACAAGCGTGTCCCTGGGTCACTAGTTTTTTGTTAAAAGAGCACCCGAAAGGTTAAGGAGTTGGTAAAAACGATGCAAAGTTACTCTTCTTCGTCGTCTTCCAAGCGCACCACGGCGACATCGGAGATGGCATCCTGCTTATCGATGCGAATAACCTTTACGCCTTGTGTGGCCCGACCCTGCTCACGAACATCGGCAATCTTCATTCGAATGATAATGCCTGATTTGTTGATGATCATCAATTGATCATCAGAGAGCACAGCTTTTATGGCCACTAGCTTGCCTGTTTTTTCATTGACCTGGAGGGTGCGTACCCCCTTGCCACCACGGTTGGTCATGCGGTACTCGTCGAAAGGAGTTCGCTTGCCCATACCTTTTTCACTGACCACCATGATGGTGCGATCTGCATCGGCTTCCAGATCAAAAGCGACCATTCCGACTACATAGTCTTCGTCACCAGCCAGGCTAATGCCTCTGACTCCGGCAGCCGTCCTACCCATAGGACGTACTTTCGACTCTTCAAATCGGATCGCCTGCCCCATTCGCGTAGCCAGGAATATCTGGCTATTGCCCGTAGTGAGCCTGGCTTCTAATAGTTGGTCGCCTTCCTTGATAGAGATGGCGTTTATGCCGTTTGTGCGTGGTCTGGAGTAGGCTTCCAGGCTGGTTTTCTTGACCAGTCCCTGCTTGGTGGCGAACATGATGAAGTTCTCCTTCAGGAAATCTTGATCGGTCAGGTCTTCCACAATAATGTAGGCTTTGACCTTGTCGTCCTTCGGAATGGCCAGGATGTTTTGAATCACGCGGCCTGCACTTCCTTTACCTGCTTCAGGTATTTCATAAATCCGCACCCAATGGCAGCGGCCTTGCTCGGTGAAGAGCAATAGGTAATTGTGATTGCTGGCCGCAAAAAGATGCTCGACAAAATCAGTCTCGCGTGTTTTGCTGCCACGACTGCCCCGGCCTCCACGACTCTGAATACGATACTCAGTCATCGGAGTTCGCTTGATGTATCCGAGGTGAGATATAGTGATCACCACATCTTCATCGGCAATCATATCAGTGATTGATATGTCGCTGGTATCGAGGCTAATCTCAGAGCGGCGATCATCACCAAACTTCTCGAGTACTTCTCTGAGCTCTTCCTTGATGATATCACGCTGAAGGCGCTCGTCGGCAAGGATAGCTCGCAAGTGATCGATCAGCTTGCGAATTTCACCATATTCTTCTCTGATCTTATCGAGCTCCAGACCCGTTAGCTTTTGCAAGCGCATGTCCAGAATGGCTCTCGCCTGTGCCTCGCTGAGCACATTGCCTTCCAGGGTGATCAGATCTTCTGTCTGAACTTCTTTTACGAGCTCACCAAACTTGTCCCAGAATGCCTTTTTATCTTCAATAAAGTCGCCGCGCATCAGTCCTTCGCGGGCTTCTTCCGGAGTTGCACTGCTCCGGATCAGGGCAATAACCTCATCCAGATAGTCGAGTGCGATAAGCAAGCCGACCAGGATGTGTGCCCTGGCCAGGGCCTTGTTGAGTTCAAACTGGGTCCTTCTTTGAATGACCTCCAGACGGAAGAGAATGAACTCATCGACAATATCCTTGAGGTTCAGCGTTCTTGGTCGGCCGTTGACCAGCGCCACATTATTGACACCATAGCTGGTCTGCAGGGCGGTGTACTTATACAGATAGCTCAGCACGATACTGGCCATGGCATCCCGCTTCACATCGATTACGATGCGAATGCCTTCTCTGTTGCTCGACTCGTCCGCTACGCCAGAGATACCCTCAATTCTTTTTTCATTGACGAGCTCGGCGATCTTTTGTACCAGATTGGCCTTGTTGACCTGATACGGAATCTCCGTGATGATGATGCGCTCGCGATCATTATTGTCTGTTACGATCTCAGCGCGACCCCTCAATACAACTCTTCCTCGCCCGGTGCGGAAAGCTTCCCGGACACCTTCCATACCGTAGATAATACCGCCGGTCGGAAAATCGGGTGCTTTGATGAACTCCATCAGCTCATCGACCGTAATTTCCGGCTTGTCGACGGCGGCCATTACCCCATTGACTACTTCTGTCAGGTTGTGCGGCAACATATTTGTTGCCATACCTACTGCAATACCGCTGGCTCCGTTGATGAGCAAGTTGGGTATGCGCGTTGGCAGAACAGTTGGCTCCTTGAGTGAGTCGTCGAAGTTGAGTTGAAAATCGACGGTATCCTTGTTGATATCTGCCAGGATGTAATCACTGATGCGTTCCAGGCGGGCCTCTGTGTAGCGCATAGCCGCCGGGCTATCACCGTCGATGTGGCCAAAGTTTCCTTGCCCATCTACGAGCGGGTAGCGAAGTGACCAGTCTTGTGCCAGCCTGACCATGGTGTCGTAAACGGAGGTGTCGCCGTGAGGGTGGTACTTACCCAATACTTCACCAACAATACGAGCAGATTTTTTGTAGGCCTTGTTGTACGTCAGGCCCAAATCGGACATGGCGTAAAGCACGCGCCGGTGCACGGGCTTCAGCCCATCTCGTACATCTGGCAATGCTCTGGAGACGATAACCGACATCGAATAATCGATATAGGCCGACTTCATCTGATCCTCAATATTGACAGGAATAATCCGCTGTTCGGGACTCATGTAAATGCTTTGTTGAAAAGGTATGCGAAGATACAACAATTAGTGGGGCTGGGGAAGCTAAACCTTGTGGAAAAAAGGATGTTGTTTGATGGACTTCCGCAGGGTCGGAATCTCCATCATTTGCGTTTGGATGCACTGCACCCAAGAGCACTTATCTTTTATCGTTTCATGTCAGTAAAGCCATATACTCAACGCGACTCCAAGAAAGCCCAAGTCGAGCAAATGTTTGATAATATTGCTCCAACTTACGATGCCCTCAACCGCGGTACCAGCCTGGGGACAGATGTGCGTTGGCGAAAGAAAATGATAGCCAAACTCAGATCTGGCAACCCTCAAACCATACTCGATGTGGCAACTGGTACGGCCGATGTCGCCATAGCCATGGCCAGGCAGCTCAAGCCCAAACGAATAGTTGGACTAGACCTCAGTGCAGGTATGTTGAGTTATGGCCAGAAGAAGATCGAGAAGGGAGATTTGACCGATGTGATCGAATTGGTACAAGGCGACAGTGAGCAATTGCCCTTCGAAGACAATGCATTCGATGCTGTGACCGTTTCTTTTGGCGTTCGCAACTTCGAAAACCTGGAAAAAGGCCTGGAAGAACTGTTGCGCGTCACCCGTCCTGGTGGGCAAGTCGTCATACTGGAGTTCAGTAAGATCAGCTTTGCACCACTGCGTTGGTTATTTAACATTTACTTCGGGTACATAATGCCGCTCATTGGTCGTTTAAGCTCAAAAGACCCCAGGGCGTACAAATATTTATTCGAAAGTGTACAAGAATTTCCCTCAGGTCAAGAATTTACCGGAATTTTGCGCCGCCTAGGCTACAAGCAAGCTACATGTCAACCACTCAGTTTCGGAATCGCGTCTATCTATTCGGCATTAAAGCCGGACTAATCGCCCTCTGTCTACTCGCCATACCCAAAGATGTTTCGGGTCAATATCAGGGAGGAGGCAATTACAACTTCTTTGATTTTCAGCAAAAGCCATATTACTTTGGCATCACACTGGGTATCAATGCGAGTAGGTATACGCCCTTCCGCTCCCAAGATTTCTTATTCTCCGATAGTATTCGGGTGGTAGAATCCATCAATGGTCCTGGTTTCAATTTGGGCATTGTGACCAATCTGAAAATTGGTAAGTACTTTGATTTCAGATTTCTGCCCACGCTTTCCTTTGCCGAAAGGCGCCTCAACTATACCACGGGTACTCGCGTAGAGCGTCAGACCCAGGAAACGGTAGAGTCTGTATTCGTAGAACTTCCCTTTCACTTCAGGTTCAAATCAGCTCCCTACAGAGACAAAAGGTTGTTCCTCATCGCCGGTATTAAGTACAATTTCGATGTAGCGAGCGAAAGCCGTTCTCGTCAGGCTGATGAGCTGGTTAAGATCAGTCCACACGACTTTCAGGTTGAATATGGCTTTGGGGTACAATTTTTCCTACCGTACTTCATCTTCTCTCCAGAGTTTAAGATCAGCCATGGTATCGGCAATACCTTAATCTTTAATCCTAACCTGCCAGAAAGTACCGTTTTAGAAAAGGTGCTTAGTAGAGCCTTTACGTTATCCTTGCACTTCGAAGGGTAGGGGGGGATCGATCTATTCCTTCCAGGGCAATCCATCTACAGCCTTGAAGATCGAGGCCTGCAACTGATCCCTATCGATGCCCGTCTGTAAGACGACTTGTAGACCATTGTAAATGACAAATAAGTAGTTGGCCCAGTCCTGACATTGGTCGCGATCGAGTTCCAGCTCTGGAGACTTCTGAAGGGCTGCTCCCATTATGTCTATAAATTGCTCCCGATTTCCGGCTACGAATTTTAGTGCATCGGAACAGCTGCTGGCCAATTCAGTCGTGGCATTGCCGATGTAGCAGCCTTTGGATCCATTTACACAATTGGGCGAGTGACTGAGAATGGCTTGTGCGAATAAATCTTTTAAGCCAGCTCTTAGTTGACGATGCTTAGAAAGAGTGCCTTGCAAGAAATCAAAACTATCATCGCGATAGCGAGCCAGCGTCAGATCGTACAAGGCCCGCTTCCCGCCAAAGCTATTGTATAAACTACTGCGACTCAGACCCAGTGCTTTTTCAAGATCAGAAATAGACGTAGCGTGGTATCCGCGTTCCCAGAATAGGTCGCGGGCCTTATCTAATACTTCAGATTCGTTGAAAACTGGATTGGCGGGCATAATAGAGGAACAGAGAATAAGACCCAAAGGTCTTATTCTCTGATGAAAATTTTATAAGGTGGCCATACCTCCGTCGATTTCGACCTCGGTACCTGTCATGAAAGTACTACCCGGGCCTGCCAGGAAAGCGACGTAAGAACCAATTTCTTCAGCTTTGCCAAATCGCCCCATGGGTACTTGGCCCGCGACATATTCGGCAGTCTGCTTAATAGATTCTTCATCCATTCCAGTGGCAGCAAAGAAGTTTGTTTCAATAGGGCCGGGGCTAACTACGTTGACCCGAACTCCTTTACTCACCAGCTCTGCAGCCATGATCTTACCAAGTGTTTTGACTGCACCTTTGGTAGCTGCATAAACACTGAAGTTGGCAAATCCCAGTTGGTTAGCAATACTGGAGTTGAGGATGATGCTAGCTCCTTCGTTGAGATAGGGAAGTGCAGCTTGGACAGTGAAGATGACACTCTTCACATTTACATTAAACTGCTTGTCAAAATTATCTTCTGTGATGTGTCCTAGTGGTGCAGGTTCTCCAAAGCCTGCGTTGGCGAAGATGACATCGATACGGCCGTAGTCTTTACCAACTTGATCTACAAACGCATTGGTCTGAGGTATATTGGCAGCATCGGCTACATAAACTTTATCGTACAGATCTCCATGCTGAGCTCTGATTTCGTCAGCTCTTTGCTGGTGTCTACCTGCTGTAACTACTGTGGCTCCAGCATTTTTGAGGGCTCTGGCTGAAGCTAGTCCAATGCCACCGCTTCCTCCTGTTACTAATGCTACTTTTCCATCTAAATTACCCATGTCAGTTATAAGTTTTGTGGGTGAGTTAATGCATTTGTAACGATCGGTACAAATAAAAGGTTGAGCTAGCTATCGTCTTTCTTTTGATCAAAATTTTTGGAAAGTGTATTACGCCCTGTATAAACTTGGAGAAACCCCGGTCTTGGCTTTGAACAATCGGCTGAAATAAGAAGGGTACTCAAATCCCAGTTCGTAAGCGATCTCGCTGACCGATTGATTGGGGTTTTCCAGTAGCGCTTTTGCCCTTTCGATTAGTGCCAGATGGATGTGTTCCTGTGTGCTTTTTCCCGTGCTCATGCGCAAAAAATCACTGAGGTAACTTGGGGAAACCCTTAGTAGATCTGCAAAATAACTTACTGTAGGCAATCCCATTTCCTGATACTGTTCGAGTTGAAAGAACTCGCGCAAGTTGGTCTCAAACTGAGCACCCAGACCTGTTGAAACTTCTTGTCGGGTAATGAATTGCCGGTTGTAAAATCTTTCGGCGTATTGCAGTAGTAGCTCCAGATTAGCCAGGACCAGAGGCTTGCTGTATAGGTCGATATTGTTGTTGTACTCATTTAGCATATTGGTGAATATGCCTTCCAGCGTATCCTCTTCTTTAGCCGAACAGTGGAGGGCTTCGTTGACTTGATAGTCAAAGAATCCGTAGTTCAGGATCGTTTTTCTCAATGGGTGGTTCTGGAGCAAATCGCGGTGGAAAAACAGCATCCATCCGGTGGCTGTACGACCTATTTCTGGATTGACCTCTGTGATCTGCCCTGGGGAGGTGAAGCCAAGGACACCGCGTTGAAAATCATAAGATTGACGCCCGTATCTGAACGTGTCTTGCAAACAACGTTTAAGCCCAATGCTGTAAAAATCGAATTGGACTAATGCTCCTTTGGGTATGGGCAATGGCGGTAAGTCTTCCAGGCGTGAAATGGCAAATAGCGGATGCTCTGGTGATTGGAAGCCCGCCATTTCGATCATGGTCGAGATGGCATCGATTCGAATGATATTTTCTTTGTCCACTTCAGGCTAAGTTAAGGGCGATTAGACTTTTTGCAGTGGCGAGGGCTGCCTCTTCTGGTTTTCTTGGGCTCCAACTTAACTCTTGGCGCGCTTTTGTAGCGTTCATTTTACGCTCTGCACCAATCTCAATCAAAATAGGTCCAACTGTCTTGTCTGTTAAGGCGAAAAGCCTCAGGGCCCATCCTGGCAATACGAGCTTGGGTATCTTCCTATTGGGCAATTGCTTCCGCAAGTGATCTGCTACTTCTTTAAAACTTAAATATCCAGCTGCACCAATGTATCGTTGACCCGCCGCCTGAGGAAGTTCCATGGCTTTGATCAGCAGTGAAGCTACATCGCGTACATCGACTATATCGAATCCAACTGGTGGAATGGCAGGAGCACTCCCATCTATGGTTTTTAAAACGATATTGATAGACGAACTGGTGTCTTTATACATAACCGGACCCAAAATCGCACCCGGACAAACTACACTCAACTCCATACCAGACTGATTGGAATCTATAAATTCCCAGGCGGCACGCTCGGCTATGGTTTTCGAACGAAAATAGGCTGTCGTATCTCTTTTGTCGTCCGTATTCGTCCAGTCGCGTTCAGTAAAGGTGGACTTCCGCAGGTTGCCATTCTTCCCATACCCGATGGCTCCCGTGCTTGATGTCAGCACTACTCTTTTTACGCCTGCTTGTGCAGCTGCCTTTAAGACATTGAGACACCCCTCACGAGCCGGAACAACAATGTCAGCATCGTTTTTTGGCATAACCTCAGGGAATGGCGAGGCAATATGTTGTACATAATCGACCCCTTCGACTGCTCTATTCCAGCTATCGATATCTAAAAGATCGGCTTCAACTAAGGTCAGTTTTCCAGGACCTGAAGTTTCTGCTTCGATCAGTTTTTTCACGGCATCGCCTTTAGTCATATTTCTGACACTGCCTAATACTTCGTAGCCAGCATCGATTAATTGTATAGTCGTTCTGGAAGCCAGAAACCCGGATACACCTGTTACTAGTACTTTCTTCATGCGGCAAATTTCGGCCTGATGACTGGAACACGAGCAATACAAATCGGGGATTTAGGTATACAAATCGCCGCAGGAATATTATTTTTGAAACATCATGCCCGAGCTAGTAAACATTCCCATTTTATATTACGCCATTCCGTTTTTTGTCTTGTTTCTGCTTGTCGAGTTAGCTATTGACTTACACCACAAACGGGAGTGGTACCAAGCCAAGGATACGTTCAGCAGTTTGGCGATGGGTATTGGCAATGTAGCTACTGGATTGTTCAGTAAGGGTCTGGAGTTTGGTACTTATTACCTGCTGTATCAATTCAGGCTGTTTGATATTGGAGCGGAATGGTGGGCCTGGCTTCTGCTTTTCTTCGCCGATGATTTCAGCTATTATTGGTTCCATCGTGTATCTCATAGCAGTCGATGGTTTTGGGCGTCTCATGTAGTGCATCATAGCTCCCAGCACTACAATCTCGGTACGGCCTTGAGACAAACCTGGACGGGCACACTCAGCGGATCCTTTGTGTTTTGGATATGGTTGCCTTTAGTGGGCTTTCACCCCATTATGATCATGATCATAAAGTCGATCAGCCTGATCTATCAATTCTGGATTCATACGGAGGCCATCGATAAATTACCCCGGCCCATCGAGTATATCTTCAATACGCCGAGCCATCACCGGGTGCATCATGCCAGCGATCTCAAATATCTGGATCGCAATCACGCTGGTGTGCTCATCATCTGGGATCGCATGTTCGGCACATTCACCGCCGAAGAGGAGCATCCCACCTATGGGTTGACCAAGAACATCAATACCTACAATCCGCTGCGTATTGCTACCCACGAATGGGCCGACCTGATCAAAGACCAGAAGAAAACTCTGAGTTGGAGAGACCGCCTGGGCTACCTTTTTGGCCCACCTGGCTGGAGTCATGATGGCAGTAGGCAAACGGCTAAAGAGATGAAGGAAAAGGCAGGTATTTGAATCTAGTGGATTAACCAGTAAGTACTGTTGCACCCAAGCCTAGTCATTTTCTTGCCTAGCTACGTTGGCAAAATCCTCATTTAGCTATGGCTAAACTCCGGTTTTACCGCCTTGCCAGACCAGAAAATGACGGCGACTTAATGTAACGATACTTTCCGTTTACTCCACTAGTCTTTCCATCATCTCCAAGCGCAAAAAATGAAGAGCACATTAATCTTAATCGCCATTGCTGCAAGCTTTTTCCAGGGAGCTATTAACGCACAGTGCTTCACGGCCGATGCGACCATTTGGCAAAACACATGGGCCTCCTGTACACCCAGTAGCAACCCTAAATCAGCATACGGAACCTCTCATTGGATACAATACGATCTGGGACAAGAGAGAAGACTTTCCAAAAGTTGGGTCTGGAACACCAATGATCCACAGGAACTGGATCGCGGATTCAAAAACGTACACATTGACTATTCACTGGATGGTCAGAACTGGACATACTGGGGAAGTATGACCTTTTCTCAGGGCACGGGAACAGCCGTCTATGGCGGATTTCCCGGCCCTGATTTAGTCGGAATCCAAGCTCGATATATTTTGATTACAGCAATAGACAACTACGGAGACGGGGCTTGCTATGGACTGGCGGAAGTCAAATTTAATCTACTGCCCTTCCCGCCCGGTAGCTCGCCCGATGGCACCTACGAGAATTGTCGACCTGTAACTAATCCAGACGCATTTGTAGAAGGGCCTAGCCAGGTTACCCTTACCTGGGAACCCATCGAGGAGATTGAAAACTACCTGGTTGAGTATCGCCTGCTTGGCACAGAAGAGTGGATCATCGCTTTAGATGATTACTCTGAAGCTTACTTGGAAGACCTGATTCCACTAGAGACTTATGAATACCGGATTACCAGCCTCTGTTTTTCTGAAATGAGTGAACCTGTGACAGGAACCTTTACACTCTCAGAAAAACAGAGGCTGGTAATCCGGTATTCATAAG
>JBCBVN010000105.1:0-12421 GCA_039817625.1 Bacteroidota bacterium | reverse complement strand
GCTTTGTTTGCGAGGAATTGGGCGTAATCTCTGGAGAAAAGCCCGTGAGAAGGTCACGACTCTTATTAACCGATTGCCAAAATGGCGAAACCATTGCCAATCTTGGCGAAGTACCCAACTGCTGCTTAGATCTGAATA
The DNA here is from genome assembly GCA_039817625.1 of Bacteroidota bacterium. GTDB lineage: Bacteria > Bacteroidota > Bacteroidia > Chitinophagales > Saprospiraceae > Neolewinella. The sequence continues at coordinate 12,283 of JBCBVN010000105.1, read as the reverse complement.
GCCAAAGACAGCGCGCTGCTGACTGGCAGAATGGAAAGGCAAATATATACGAGTTGTGGCCCGGCCCTATTGTTACTCGCCAAAAGGCTGACGTAAAACCCGAGCTTGCCGACTTGAGCAATGCACGAGATACCATATACACGGGCTCTCCGTCATCAAGAGAGTAAGTCAAACTACCCCTAGCCTGACCGCCATTTCCACCAGTGTTTGCCAGTGATGAACCGATAACTGATGGCAAAAATGATGCCCCAATAGACCATTTCCATGCTCCAGGCCAGCGGCAAACTGGCAATCGGAGAATTGATGATCAAAGCCACAAGCAGCGTATAGCCAATTGCACACACTACCTGCACATACAATGCACGCTTGGTCGCTCCAGCTCCTATCATGCCATTAAAGAAAATGCTACCGTAACTAAATACGATGAGTATTCCGAATAGGACCAAAAGACTGGGATATGCCTCCTGAATAAGGTAGGCCCGCTCATCGCCAAAAATGGGATACAATACCCGTTTGGGAAAAAGGATCAAAGGCAGCATGAGGGCGACCGTTACAGCCACACATAGGTTGGCTGTTTTCCAAAGCATCGGTACGATGGCTTGTCTTTTGCGTCGACCAATAAAGTAGCTGACCACAGTATTGGTACCGCTACTGAATCCCCAACAAGGAATCGCAAATATCAAATAGGCGATCCTGACCACGTTAGTCACAGCCAATGTGCGCTCACCCAGCTTATCGACCAAACCAAAAAAGATAAAGGCCGAACCCAATCCCGCAACCGCCATGGCCACGATAGGCCCACTGAGTCTCATCATCTGCCTGATCAAGCCTGCATCCCAGCGAGGCAACTTGGTTGCCAGATATTTCCGATTCTTTTTATCAAAAATGACATACAACAAGAAGATGCCCAGTGCTACATATTCTGCGATAGTACTGGCCATCCCAGCACCGGCCATCCCCATAGCGGGGAAACCGTAAGCACCAAAAATCAAAGCGTGATCCAGAAAAATATTAACGGCCGCAAGGATGATGGTGTCGATCAAAATGAATACAGGCCTGGCTAAGCCCGTGTACAAAGCCACTATCGAAACGCCAACATAGGAAGCGAAAACGCCCCACTTCCTAGTCTCCAGATAATCCATGCATTTATAGAAAATCTGATCCGAATCGACAAAAGCAGAAAACAAGTACCACACGCCATAGGTCATGAACAGAAACATGACGATGGCCATGACCAGCTCAAAGTAGACCATGGAATAGAAAATCCGCCCAACGGTCTTATCCTGGCCTTGTGCGGCTTTAAGGGAGATTAAAATTTGAGCGCCACGGCTAAAACTAAAGCCTATTGCTGCCACGACTATGTAAAAACTGGCCACCATGGTGATGGCTGCGAAATCAGTCTCCGATAAATAGTATAGGAATACGCTATCTGTTAAAGCAACCACGTTTTGGGCCGCACTGCCCACAATTATGGGCAGGGAAACTTTCCAAATGTCGCTGTAGGAGGTTCCTATATGCAATTTGTAGGGCAGATATTGACTCGGCCTCAAGATACGTTGGTATCAGACAAAGGCAACGCTCTGCTCCCAATATCCCTCTTTTAAGTACTTTCACTTTACAAACCAAATCTATTCAATTTATGAATCACCCCCCAAAGCCAAACTTTTTTATTGGCATTCTATTTCTCTTTGTGGTAATCGCTGCGTGTCAGCCTACTACTGAGACAGATCAGTCCGAGCCAGCCGCTCAACCAGAAAACTCCCTCATGCTACAACAGGAACACGAACCACCCATGGCCGAACAACAGCCATACGAAATGACCCTTCACGGTCATACGAGGGTAGACGACTATTTCTGGATGAGGCTGACCGACGACCAGAAAATGGCCGAAACACCAGATGATCAGACGCAGCAGGTCCTCGATTACCTCAATGCCGAAAATGATTACTTCGATCAAATGATGGCACACACAGAAGATCTCCAAGAGACGCTTTTCGAGGAAATGAAAGGCCGCATCAAAGAAGATGACTCTTCTGTGCCTTACACACGACGTGGGTATGTTTATCAAACTCGGTACGAAACTGGACAGGAGTACCCTATATACAGCCGATACGAAGGCAGCATGGAAGCCGATGAAGAGGTCATGCTCAATGTAAACGACATGGCAGAAGGCTACGAGTTTTTCTCCGTCGGCGGATTGAGTGTGAGCCTTGACAATCGATACATTGCCTATGGCGTAGATACACTAAGTCGAAGAATTTATGACATCTACGTCAAGGACTTGGAAACCGGTGAAATGCTAGCAGATTTTATTCCGGCAACCACAGGTCGAGCCACCTGGAGTGCAGATGGCAAATACTTGTTCTACACGGTTAAAGAGCCTGTTTCTTTGCGCTCCTACCGAGTTATGCGCCATGAAATTGGCACGCCTGCCAGCGAGGATGTCATCGTATTCGAAGAAACAGACGAGACTTTCTCAACTTATGTGTATCGCACTAAGTCAGACAAGTACCTCGTAATCGGATCATATCAGACATTGAGTTCCGAAATTCAAATTCTGGAAGCAGATAATCCAACCGGAGAATTTCGAATGTTTCAGCCTCGGGAACGCGGTCTGGAATACAACGTCGCTCACTACGGAGATGAATTCTATGTGCGCACGAACCTCGATGCACAGAACTTCCGTCTCATGAAAACACCGGCAGATGCCACCAGTAAAGAAAACTGGACCGAGGTCATCCCGCATAGAGACGATGTATTGTTGGAAGACATGGAAATCTTCCAGAATTATCTGGTCCTGGGTGAGCGAATTGCGGGCATCACCGAGATCAGAGTCATGCCATGGGAAGGAGAAGAATACTATATCGAGTTTCCAGAAGCAGCCCACCTGGCTTACACGACAACCAACCTGGAGTTCAATACCGACAAATTGCGGTTGGGCTATATGAGCATGAAGTCTCCATCTTCGGTCTATGACTTCAACATGGTGACTCAGGAAATGGAGCTACTTAAAGAACAACCCGTTTTAGGTGGTTTTGATCGAGACAACTACAAGACCGAGCGCGTTATGTCTGTGAGCCGAGATGGTGTTGAAGTTCCCTTGAGTATCGTCTACCACAAGGATACACCAACAGATGGCTCTGCCCCTCTCCTACTTTACGGTTATGGAAGCTATGGTGCCAGTATGGAGCCATCCTTTAGTTCAACCAGACTCAGTCTGCTCGATCGAGGGTTCATCTATGTGATCGCCCACATCAGAGGAGGTGAAGAGATGGGCCGCCACTGGTATGAAGATGGTAAGTTGCTCAAGAAAAAGAACACCTTTACCGATTTTGTCGACGCTGGAAAATGGCTATTAGACAATGGGTACACTACCCAGGATCGTCTATTCGCTATGGGCGGTAGCGCTGGTGGCCTGCTTATGGGTGCTGTCCTGAATATGGAGCCAGACCTCTGGGCTGGCGTAGTGGCAGCCGTTCCCTTCGTCGACGTAGTATCCACTATGCTCGATGAAACCATTCCGCTGACTACGGGCGAATGGGACGAATGGGGCAACCCCAAAGATGCGGAGTACTACGAATACATCCTGAGCTACAGCCCCTACGATCAGGTCAGAGAAACAGCCTATCCTCCGGTACTGGTCACTACTGGCTTGCACGATAGCCAGGTGCAATATTGGGAGCCTGCCAAATGGGTAGCTAAACTGCGCACCCACAACACATCGGAAGGTGGACCTATCTTGCTTCAAACCAATATGGACGCCGGTCACGGTGGCGCAAGCGGACGATTCAAATCCCTACATGACAGAGCCAGAGACTACGCATTTTTGATTGACTTGGCCGGACTGAACGCCAAGTAAGAAACTGATCAATTCCTGGAGTGATCGGAAGGCTAGCTTTCGGTCACTCCAGGATTCTTATTTCTACGCGCCGATTGGGTTGGGCTTCTCTTTCGTTTCTAGGTCTGGGATTGCGCATTTCGAGATTGCTGTACCCCTTTGCAACCAGCCGATCCTCATCGATACCTGAATCCACCAAATAAGTATAGACCATATTGGCCCTCGCCTCTGAGAGGTCCCATTCCCAGGTTCCAGGTCCTCTGGGTGAACCGGGCTGATTGACGTGGCCTGCAATTTCGATACGGGTCGTTGGATTAAACCGGAGGGTAGTGAGTACCCGATCTAGTGCGCCCTCTGACCTTTCGAGCAAGATGGCTTTATTGCCTTCAAAAAAAAGATCGGGAATATCGACAATTGCCCCTGCTCTTACTGGCTCTAAGCGTACATCTAATGTAGGCAGCGCTCTATTGGTGTCAATCTTCAACATGCGCGTGGCAAACAAGTAACCGGGGGCAAATACATCTATCCCGACCACTTGTTCTAAAGGCAGATTCACCTCGTAATATCCTTGTTCATCGGCTGTAGTCGTATCTCTCATGTATCGACCATGTGCGACAACCAATCCAGCGAGGGGTTGATCGAGGCTATCCGTTACACGACCTCGGACTCGTGCATATCGTCTCGGCAAGCCAGATCGCAACAGCACGCGCCTGTTCCGCTTTTCTCTGGCTCTGGAAGCAACAACCAGGTTCTGTTCTCCGAAGCTTCGCTGAACGATATCTTCCTGCGGCCAGCCGTAAAAAGGGTCTCCACTTTCAGAAATGATGACGGAAGAATTGGACTTCCGCAGGTGGTCACCTACCGCCATTGCCCGACGCTCCCCTAGTCGCTCATTAGCCCATTCTGAACCCACTGCGTCCGTATGCCCCTCCAGATACATTTGTAAACCCGGCCGATAATCGGATAGAATTAAATCAAGAGTAGCCTTTGCCTCCAGAGTGATGGTCGACTCACCAAAATCGAAATATACCGTATCCGTTCGGTGGACTTCAACTGAATCGAAAGTATATAATAATTGTCCCGTTACCCCACTCGTACCAAGCGTTAGAAACAGTAGGCTCAACAAGACTTGCATATTCAATTGCTTTATAGGGTTAACGAAATCAGAAAGGTGAAAGACATATATTTAATTCTCCAAACGACAAGAAGTAACAGAACCATAGTTATTCAATCATCAATTTTCCTGATTTCTAAGAAGTCTATTCCGCCTGTTGTAGAACACTAATCACACCCTAAGCCTCTCTAATATGAAGAACACATACCTCATTCTACTTCTGCTTTTAAGCGGTCAAATACTCTACGGTCAGGCTAAGTCAAGTGTGGACCTCTCCTTTGATGCAAACCGAAGCTACCGCCTACTCATAAAAAATGGAGAGGAAGATCATCTACAAACAATCATAGATGTGCTCGATGATGCTGAGTCGCCCCTAATGAGCTTTGGCCTTGGGTTACACTACAACCAAAGATTGAGCAGAAATTTATTGATTCAATCAGGTATTGAATATCAAAGATTCGGCTTCCAAATAAAGAACCAGGAATTGAGATGGGGCTCTGAGTACAATCCTGCAACAGGGGAAATAATAGATGATCCCAGCCTACCCAATAGCTATACGGCCAAAACACTTTTCAGGTTCTGGAGTGTCCCACTATTGTTTCGCTATGAGTTTGGTCTTGCAAAGATTCAGCCTTTTATCGAAGCTGGAGCTTCCTTTTCGTTTTTACAAGACGTCAGGTCTCGTACATCATTGGATAATGAGCGACCCAATACGACTACCCTAAGCAATGACCAGAATGTAGTGTACAGTACCTTCCAGCTATTTGCCCACGTAGATATCGGGATAAACTATCAACTACAGAATAACTGGCAAATATTTACCAGCCTGGGCTACAATCGTTCATTCTCAGATACCAATCAAATAGATAGTCCAATCAATCAACGCCAATTCAGTGCAAGTGTCTCGCTAGGTGTCCGTCGACTTTTAGACTAGCTTTTTCAGGATCGAAGAGACTTCATAAAATCCTTTAGTCCGCGAGCATTAAGACATCCGTCTGCTGTCAATCCTCCTTTTCTAGCAGCCAATACTCCATATAGGATATCATCAATGCCACCCATGGCGTGAGCATCTGGGTTGATGGAGATAAGTACGCCACACTCTCGGGCAAATGGTATCCATGTCCAATCTAAATCGAGTCGAGCAGGGTTGGCATTGAGTTCTATGGCTACACCTTCCTCTGCACAGGCTTTGATTACCGCTTCGTGATCTATCGGGTATCCTGCGCGGCTGAGTAACAACCGCCCAGTTGGATGCCCGAGAATATGCGTATGAGGGTTGCGAATGGCAGTCAGCAATCGCTGAGTAGCCTTTTCTTTATCCATCCTCAAATTAGAATGGACGCTGGCAATTACACAATCAAAGCCTGCCAGCATATCATCATCGTAATCCAGGCTGCCATCATTGAGTATATCAGACTCTATACCTTTCAAAATTTTGAAGGGCGCCATTTCTTCATTTAGTTCGTCAATTTCCTGCCACTGCTCAAGCACGCGGTCTGGCTTGAGACCATTAGCATAAAATGCGGCTTGAGAGTGATCGGTTATGAGCATATACTCATATCCTTTGTGGCGTGCAGCTTCTGCCATTTGCTTTAAACTGTGTATACCATCGCTATAGGTGGAGTGTGCGTGTACCACTCCTTTGATGTCTTTGGATTCGATGAGTTCGGGGAGCGTTCCTGCTATAGCCAAATCAAGCCCCCACTCTTGCTCGCGCAACTCTGGAGGCAAAAATGGAATATTGGCCCGATCAAAAATGGCTTGCTCATCGGGAAGATTTCGGAAATCGAGTGTGGGAAACCGACCTGCGAAAGTCTGAACAAAAGACTCAGAACCCGAGTGCCGAAACTGCTTACTGCCCCAATTGTCTGCGGTGCATAAGTGAAAGGTACACGGAATGTCATCAAAGCTTGCCTTAATTATGGCCTGGCCATCCGTTTCTATAAATCGAAACATGGACTCCTCACCCGAATCCAGCTTGTCAAAATCAGCCTGGCTCGCTGTCGTCAAAATGTCAATCGAGCTCGGTGTAGGACAAGCTCTTCGCATCTCCCCCACCAGTTCGGATCGAATGTCTCCTCCCCAGGCATTTGATAGAAATTCAAGCAATTCGCCAGCCGGGCTAACCAAATCGCGATAGTAAAATTGTCCTTGCGAACGCTGAAAAAAATCGAGCTTGCCGCGAAGTTCCTCCTGTGTTTTCGCACCAAAGCCTTTCAGTTCTACCAACCTATTCTCATTTATGGCATAGCTCAGTTCACCTATAGTTTCCACGCCTAGTCCTTGCCATATTGCCCGTATTTTTTTGGGGCCAAAGCCACCGATTTGTAGCATTTGCCTGACGCCTACTGGGGTTTTCTCCCGCCACTTTTCCAAGGTGGCCATTTGACCACTACTCAGCATTTCGCCAATCTTGGCCGTCATGGCTTTACCGATTCCATCCAACTGACCAATTTCCGCCTCACTCATGCCGGCTAGTGGCTCCTCCATCTTTCTAAGCTTCAAATAGGCATTGCTGTATGATCTGATTTTAAAGGGGTTGTCCTTGTGCAACTCCATCAATTGGCCTAGCTCTCGAAAGGCATTGGCGATCTCTCTGTTGGTCATAAGGGCGAATTTAAGTCCACTGCCGTATTTTGGCTCCATGAGCATAAGTGGAATTTTGCCCATGCTGATTTGTTCAGCAGCCTTCTTGATCATTGGTTACCTGGTCTGGCGTAAAAACAAGGCCATTGCAGCTGTCATCGGTTTCATTGGATTGGTGCTGTTTATCCATTCTTTTGGTATTCTGACCAACGACCATGGTGATAAGCTAGCCAGGAAGAATTTTGAAAAATTGCTCAGCGGCCTGGACGCCCCGGATTTATGGGCGCATTTGGAAGAAGAAGCCGATGAAGCAGAACTGATGTTTGCCGGTCTCAGCAGCATGGCCTTATATCGTGGAGCAAAGCGATTTCCAAAGCACAGTCTTCGAGCGCAAACCATTATGAAAACGCTGGTCGACTGGGTGTCTGACACCCGGCGATTTCCCGCCTGGACCGAGCGATCAAAATGGTCTCAGCATGCCTTTTTTCTAGCACAGGCAGCCTCTATCATTGGGCACTACCAAAGTCTGAGTGCCGATGAGACCTACGCGCCCAGTTTTCAGGCAGCTGCCGAGTATCTCGGGCGAAATATGCCGAGATCACCTTACAAAATGCTGGTGAGCAGGCCGGTAGAAAATCTATTCAGGCCTTCTGACAATGCCGCGGCCATTTATGCCATTTCGCTACACGACAGATACTATGCCACAGAGTATCTGGAAACAGCCACCCAAGACTGGCTACAATATGTGTCGAGTGAGCTGACCTACCGAGAAAGTCGGCTCCCATGCTCGGCCTTTTCGGAAACGGACCGCTGTCGATATGCACCTAATGCTACTGCCCTTGGCCTAACTTACGCGTACTTATCTGCCGCTTATGAGGGGGATATGCCAGCGGGTATTGCTAACGGATTTCTGGAGTGGAATCACTATTTCAAGCAACGCAACCTCTCTCCCTACAGTTTACAGATCAGGACGCTACCTCGTGGCCAGGCAGATCCAAATTCTTGTAATCTGGCTGCCCAGCCACTCGGCTGCGAGCGATACGAAAATGCCATCGGCCTCTGGCTCAGCTCTGAGCAATCTGGCTGGTATACGTATGCCCGCCTATTCAATGGCCTGAGGCTGAGAAATACCTTTGGAAAAGATATAAGCCTGAGTCAATGGACCGCTCGAAGAAGAATCGTACCCATGACCAGGCTGGCTATTGAGACGCTTGGTTTATTGCACTAGCACGATCCTACTCTTCGGGCACGGCACGATCGTAATAAGTAGCCGCCAAACCGCCCCAGATGCCTAAGCCTCCTTCGACATTACTCGCAATTCGGGTATAGCTGGAAAATGGTCCTTGATTGGCAGAGGCAAACTCCAGTGTCTCCCAAAATTGATGATGGGCCTCATCCAGAAATACAAATTTCAAGGTCATATCCGTACCTCGCCTGAACAGGCCAAAAGTGGATAAATCAAAGTTTTCACCGGACTCTAGTGGCCTGTTCAAAGGAAACTCGAGTCTTTCGTCTGCAAACAAACGGTCGTTGAAGACGGAGAAATCATCTCGCATAAATTCCCCACCATCTACACTGACGAAGTAGCGGTAAAAATTGTCTTCTGGTGGATCATCAAGTATGACCCTCAACTGAGCCAGCGTATCTCTGGGCTCCCCAGGTGGCTCTACGAAAAAGACCGAGTCAAGTGAAACTTGCCTGGGAATACTTGTAGTGGCAGTCAGACGTTCTCCTTCAGCTTCTACAACCAGATCGTAGGTCTGCCCTTCTTCACCAAGGATCGTAAATGTCGGATCGAGATAGACACACAAATTGATCCCCAGGCTATCCAGTTCTCGACCTAGAAAATTTTCAGCTAGGTCCAATTGTTCTTCCGTCAAGTCATCAAAGCAAAGCTCAACGAGCCGTACTTCTACTTCACCATTTGACACCCTGATGTCAGCGTCGTGCACGAAAAAGTCATCAAACTCCTCTCCACTGACTTCATTAAAAAAGGGGAAGGAGCGAGTCAGGAAAACGTAGGGCGGGGAGGATAATTCTTCGCTGGCTTCGATGTATCCCTCCACAACCAGGGGGTGTGGTGCTTCGACTTGCGCAGGTAGAAACTCTTCCTGGCAAGCAGATAATACTAGTGCGAATAGAGCTAACAAAAGAAATTGGATACCGAAGTTGGGCATGCTTTTTGTGATTCTTCAGCTTAGAAACGATCTTCTCCACACAACGTTGCTGACTCAGTCCATTTTAGCTGATTTTTGACCTTCCAAGTCAGTTTCTCAGTTTTTAGAAGTCTCAAAAGCTTTCAGAAATTTATCGATGGCTTCTGCGACTTCACCGGGTATTTCCCCATCCTCCACATAGCAATGAAGTCCACCCAAATAATGCATCCCCAGGTACTCGGCACTGGCCGAGAAGGGGAAGAAAAAACCTTCCGTTTCACCTGGCGAGTTACTGCAACTCAAAGCCGCCATATGCATTCCTCTTAATTTCCGGCCCGTTTCTTTATCAATTTTCAAGCAGTCAGTGATTCGATCAAAGAAATTCTTAAGCAATCCACTCATGCTGTACCAGTATACCGGAGTAATAAAAATGAGGCAATCGTAATTCACTAACCTACGCATGAGCGGTAGGAATTCATCATTCTGGTTTCTTTGATCATAATCGTAGCCACTGAAGTCGATGTTCAGCAGATCAACTACAGGACATCCGAGCTTATGGGCCACCGATTGAACAATCAGACTGGTATCACCAGCTGTTCTTGCGCTTGCCTGGATCACTATACTCTTCATAAGAATCCGCAAAATAAACAAGCTATAACTTCTTGATTCAATTTGCTAACGCGACCTTAGCTGTAAATCTCGAATTGACAACTATGCAGCTTCTCACTCACGAACAGATTGGTGCCAAGGTTCAGCGATTGGCTATGGAGATTATGGAGTTCAATTCTGACGAGTCAGAAATATACCTGATCGGCATCAATAACCGAGGTAAAGAGCTGGCCAGACGATTTCAGGAGGAAATAAATAAGCAGAGTAGTCTCAAGACTCATTTGTGGAATGTCAGGCTTAGCCCGGCCGATCCGCTCTCAGAAAAAGCCGTCTTGGATCATCCTGTTGAGGAACTAGCTGGAAAGATTGTTTTGCTCGTAGATGATGTGGCTAATACGGGGCGAACGCTGTTTTATGCCCTCCAACCTTTGCTTCAGGTCCTACCCAAGAAACTAGAAGTGGCCGTCTTGGTAGACCGAGAGCACAAGTCTTTCCCCGTACACGTTTCCTACGTGGGTTTACAGCTTTCTACCACCATTGGTGATAATGTACTCGTAGAATTCAGTGAACAGGATGAGGCCGTACTAGAATAAGTACAGCTTAAATCGAGCATTGACAGTTTTCTAAACACTCGATTATGAGCGAAACATCTCGCTCTTTGAGGCTATACATTTGAGAACGCCCTTGCCTTTTAACCGACAGAATGCCGTTTAGGCGCATATTCTGAAGATGGTGGCTAGTCAGCGATTGCTCGGTACCTAAGGCTTCACAAATAGCCGAAACACTCATCCTAGGGTGCTGCTCCAATTGATGAATGATACCCAGGCGAGTTGGGTGAGCAACTACCTTGAGGATCTTTGCGATGCGCGTTAGCTTTTCAGCAACGGTTTCTTCTGCTACCGTGGCGGAATCCCGCTGTTCGGATGAATCCATGATGAGAAAATGCTATTTAGGAATGGTGAACAATACTTAAGCCCGCTGGGTGGCCATACCATCCTCGCCTTTGCACTCTTCGCCGGCTTTTTTACCACAAACCGTGCATTCGCCGACCTGATCCTTCAACATGGGATTGTTGCTGGCACAGGTTCCACGAAATTCTTGCCCGGTTACTACATAACGCAGATTAATAAGAACAAAGCCCAGTGCAAACACACCAGCAATAATGAAGAAGGAAGTGAAGAAGCTACTCATGAGTACAGGTAATTTCGCGTTCTTTGCAAATGAAACACAAAAGTACGCTTTATGGATCAATCCCTGGCCGCATTTCGTCGTTTGTTGACGATTATGGATGAGTTGAGAGAGCAATGCCCCTGGGACCGGAAACAAACCTTCCTCAGTTTGCGCAAACTGACCATAGAAGAAACCTACGAGCTGGCAGATGAATTGCTGAAAGAAGATCTGAGCGGCATCAAGGAAGAAGTGGGCGATCTGCTGTTACACATGGTTTTTTATGCAAAAATCGCTAGTGAAAAAGGGGCCTGGGACATAGCAGATGCCTTAAATACGGTATGCGACAAGTTGATCAAACGACATCCGCATATTTATGGAGATGTCGTGGCTGAAGACGAGGAGGCTGTTAAAAGGAATTGGGAACGCATAAAATTAGCAGAGGGTAAAAAGTCTGTATTAGGAGGTGTTCCCAATAGTCTGCCCGCTATGGTCAAAGCCTTGAGAATGCAGGAGAAAACTGCGCAGGTAAATTTTGATTGGAAGACCAAACAGCAAGTCTGGCAAAAAGTAGCCGAAGAGCTAGCCGAATTCGAAGAAACACTGGATCAGGCCAATTCACACGCGGAAAAAGAAGCAGAGTTCGGAGATTTGCTGTTCTCGCTAATCAATTATGCCCGATGGAATGATATTGATCCTGAAATTGCGCTGGAAAGAACCAATCAGAAGTTTAAAAGGAGGTTTGAGCAGATTGAAAAACAGGCAGGCGATCGCTTGGGTAAAATGAGTCTAGAAGAAATGGAAGCCATCTGG
>JBCBVN010000104.1:0-12433 GCA_039817625.1 Bacteroidota bacterium | reverse complement strand
TTTGCCATTACTCACGAAACAGATATAAGTGCTGCCACGCACGGAATTTGGAGCGAGCTACCTAACAACATGCTCAGCTGGCGTATGCGCGTTCAAAGCCCAAACGCTCTGAGTCTGAATCTGGGCTTTCTGGAATATTATATGCCAGATGGCGGTAAGCTATTCTTGTATAGTGGAAAAGAAAAATCACCTCGACTACACGGTCCATTTACCCCCGCTGATAATGAAGTTCACCAGCAACTATGGACACAGGTTATTGAAACCGACGATCTGGTTATCGAGGTTATACTACCCGCCCAGGAGAGAAGTAACCTTAGGCTAAGGCTCAATAAGGTCAATCACGATTTTGTGGGTTTCAGTCTGGCAGCCTCTGGCTCCTGTAATCTGGATGTCGTCTGTAGTGCCGCAGACGGATGGGGAATTGTAGATGGCTACAGAGACATCATTAGGTCCGTCGCCGTATATAGCACAGGAGGCTCAACCTTTTGTACGGGCTTTTTGGTCAACAACACAGCCAATGATTGTGCTCCATACTTTATGACGGCCAACCACTGTGGCATAGGCCCGGGTAATGCCCCTTCTCTGGTCACCTACTGGAACTTTGCCAATAGCTTTTGCCGTCAGCCAGGCAGTCCGGAAAGTGGAGCTGCTGGAGACGGCGTGCTCAGCGACTTCAATACCGGCGCTACGCACTTGGCCAGTAATCCACCCACAGACATGACCATTGTTTTCCTGGATGACGAGGTGTCGCCTACCGCCAACGCATTTTTTGCTGGCTGGTCACGTGAGCTCGACGTGCCAAATGATACCATCATTGCGATACACCACCCGGCTACAGACGAAAAGCGTATCAGTTTTACCTTCCAGCAATCCTACCGGGTAAACGGCATTAGTACAACTCCTAATGCAAATGGTACACACCTGACTATTCCCGATTGGGATATCGGTACTACAGAACCAGGATCTTCTGGTAGCCCGATTTACGACCAGTTTAAGCGGGTCAGAGGCCAGCTACACGGTGGTGCAGCTGCTTGTGGAAATGATGCCTTTGATAGCTACGGCTACTTTGGGGTTAGCTGGGAAGGCGGTGGAAGCACAGCTACCCGCCTACGCGATCACCTTGATCCACTAGGCACAAACCCTATGTTTATTGATGGTCGTGAGCAAGCTGCCTGCCAGATTTCTGTGTCAGCTGCTGAAAGTGTCATTGAAAGTTGCACAGGTACTAATGCGGTATATAACCTCTTCGTAGGTGGTGCCTTCGCAGGTGATGTGGATTTACAAATTGAAAACCTGCCTGTAGGCTGGACTGCAGTATTCTCACAGAATCCTGCCTCTCCTGGCAGCAGCATTACTCTGACGCTCACTGCGCCTGGCGATGCCTCTGGCTCTTTCAATCTAAACTTGCAGGCCAATGACGGAACAAACAACTCAGAGACGGCCCTAAGCTGGAATATTGCAGGCTCTGCTCCTCAGGCACCTGCAGCGGTTAATCCTACTGATGGACAAAACAATGCCTCGCCATTCACGGCCCTGGAATGGGCAGACAATGGGTCTTCGAATTATGAATTTGAAGCCGCATCAGATCCAGACTTCAACAACATCATTGCCACAGGAATGACAGAGTCAACCTTTGGCTTCTTTTCATCAGAGCTCGATGCCAATACCACTTACTACTGGCGTGTGCGCGCAGAAAATGTTTGTGGATTCGGAGATTGGTCGCCAACCTATGAATTCACTACGGTCATCTTGCTTTGTGCAAACAGCATTTCCGATGATATACCCATCGATATGAGTGGAGATGCCGGTGAAACCATTTTCTCTTTTATTGAATTCGTCGAAGACACAGACGTTCAGTTTCTATCTGTTTCCGTTGAAATGGAGCATACATATGTGGGTGATCTGACGATCAGTTTGCTCGCGCCAGATGGAACAGAGGTCATCTTAATGGATCGCCCAGGTGTGCCGGCCACTGGGTTTGGTTGTAACGAAGACGATCTGGTTCTTACCTTTTCAGACAATGCCATGGCCACTGCGGAGGAGTTAGAAAACCTTTGTGGTACTGGCCCTGCCTTGTCTGGTGAATTCCAGCCTGTTGAACCACTGTCTGTCCTTTATGGTACCTGGGAAGCCAGCGACTGGGTCCTGACCGTTTCAGATGGTGCCGATCAAGATGCAGGAACACTCAACAGTTGGTCTCTCAGTTTCTGCAGTCCGGTAGAAGTGCCTGATTACAGTGTGACTTGGGACGATAGCCAGCAGCCTAACGGAATCGTTGCCTGTAGCTTTGACGGGGGGGCACTCAGCTTTGAGCTGGGAGAAGATTTCACCAGCAGCTTTGAGGAAGAGCTGACCATCGATGGGCAGGTTTTCGATAACTATACGACGAACTATGAGCCTACTACTCGGGTGCTGACGCTCAATTTCATCGACTTTTTGAGCTTAGCGGCGGGCGCTTATGACATGGTCTTAACCGTCAGCGAAGGCGGCAATACGGGAAGTGATACAGCACCACTGACCATTCAGACCAGCCCCAGCCTACCTACATTGCTGGCGCCAGAAGATAATGCGACCATCACCGATGTAACCCCCACCTTTGAATGGTCTGCTGTAGTAGGTGCAACGTCATACACCCTACAGTTTAGTGGAGATGAGACCTTTACAGATATCTTCTTGGATGAAACAGTGAGTGGCACAAGCTACGTTTGGGAGCCTGAGCAAGTGGGCACATTCTTCTGGCGAGTTACGGCCAATAACGAGTGTGGTGCCGCTACAACCGGAGCCTTCAGTGCTTCTGTACTAACTTCCATCTTCGAGTTGAGTGACGGCAGATCGATTTCAATCTACCCCAACCCTGCCAGAGAAAGGGTATTTGTAGAGTTGAGTGGCAACTGGAATAACAATCTGACTGCCAGGCTAATCACCCTCGATGGAAAGCTCGTCAGAGAATATACATTGGCGGGCAATGTGGGTAGAAGCCCAATCGACTTGTTGGCTATCCCTGCAGGTACCTACCTACTAGAACTCCAGCAAGGGAACGATAGAGTAGTCGAACGAATCGTCCGACTACCCTAAGAGACTTTTTAATAGATGCTGCGCCATTGGCGCAGCATCTATTCCTCTGTAAATTCGACTAGCTCTGCACTAACGGTAACCGGAACTTCGTCTTTTGGCCCTCCGCCATTAAAACTCCAGTTGCGGCGCATCACAACGGATTCAGCCTCGACAGTGGGCACACCTTCCTCGTTTTCGCCTAGAGTAAAAGTGATGGGAATACTCTTGCGCTTCCCTTTGAGTTCCAGCATGGCATCGGTCAGATAGCTTCCGTCTTCCTGGAGTTCGGCACCATCAACGATAAGCATAGCCGTCTGATAGCGGCGACTGTTGAAGTACTCCTTCTTGCGGTGGAGGCTGCGTTGAAGATCTTCCCAGTCACAGGTGATCGAGCGCATATCCAGAACGGCGGTAATCCCAATTTCTGAAGGATTCTCCAGGTTTTCTACCCTACTGAATTTCCATTTTTCTACCGTGAACACATTGGGACTCCCAGCATCGCCTATGAAGGTCAGCGTGCCTGGCGGCGTATCGGGAAATACCTCTCTCATGCTGCTGTTGCTGGAAAAAGCGACCAGGAGAAACAAGCATTGCAAGGGTACAACTATGGCTATTAACTTTTGCATGTCATTTGATTTTAGTGCGCAAAAGCGCTTGGTTAAGAATGCGGATTTGATCAGCGGCTAAGCTGAAATTGCGTGCGAATGCGCACAGTGTTCTTGATGTCTTCGGGACCATCTGGGCCAACCAACTCGAAGGGTTGACTAATGTCGAGCTGCATAAGGGTGCTCACTTCAAAGACCGGGTTGCCTGCCCGATCAAAGGTGGCTTTTAGATTTGCTTGAGTAGGCATGGGGATGTTGATTCCCATCAATTCCATTTCGGCGGGAATGTCTACCGAGTAGACCTGATCCGTTTGCCAGTCATCTGGCAATGACACTTCGGCGAAGCGGAAATTGGCATATTTAAATCTCCTGGCTCGCAGAGCATCTTTAATCACATATTCGTCGAGAGCTTCATTTCCCATAGTGAGCTTACTGAGCTCGACCTGGAATTCGCCGCTGAGACTTTGGCCATCAGCTGACCACTGCACTTCACCTTCTAGGTTTTGAATCGTTCCGGCGTACCTATCAATGGGGGGTGGGAAGTTGAATTGGACCATCGGCAGGTCGGGTGCTTGGGGTCGTGGACTGAGCTTGCCCGCCGCTGCTACCCAGGCTCTTCCAGGCTGGCTATTAGTAGATGTTTCGCCAGTTGCTTCATTGGACCCGACAGCGAGGTCATCCCAACCCAGTTCGTCCCAACTGCTGGCTGACAGACTACTCACGGGCTCAGGGCTAAACCCTTTTTCAGACAATGAGTAATAGGGTATTAGCCTGTTGCTGACTTCCCTGGCCAATGTTTCTAAATTACCAACGGGCTGATTAAAGCTGGTGAAAATCGGTTCGTGGCAATTGAATTGCGAGAATACAGCATAAGTCAGGTAATCCTGACCACTGGCACTTCGATAAGCGTGAATATCCAAATAGTACCTGCGATCCGTGGGCCATAGTTCGGCAGGGCCATATCGATCGAACTCTGTTTCACGAGTAATGGCGGCTAAGACTTCCTGCCTCCATTGTGTAGAATCGGGCTGAGAAATAGATTCATTTTCCGTAGTCCAATCGGTTAGTTTTAAAACAAGGACGGTGGTCGCCCTACCGGCTTTTTTGATGGCGACCGACCTGCGGAAGTCCAACTCAACAGGTCGTAACGCGATGCGATTCCCGTCTACAAAAAGCTTCATGGCCTCGGCATCCAGGTGCATGCCAGGGTAAATGGTCCGGCCACTTCCGTTTTGGTAGACTAACGCTGGCGTTGCGGTGATCTCCTCCGGTAATTGCTCTGACTCCAGAGTCGTAAATGTCATACTCCGCTGTTGGGCATATCGACGCAACTCGCGGATTAGCTTTTTGTGCTCCGCCTTCTGCCCGGGCTGGAAGAAAAGGCCGATTCGCTCATCTTCAAGACTTTCGATAGGAGTCTGAGCATCAAAAGACGCCTCGGTCATGGAGTTGGAACTAGACGCCACCACCGAGCAGAGAAGAACTAGAACGACAAAAAATGCTTTCATGGAGAATTTCTTTGGATTCAGATTGGCCACGAGGTCAGTTATTTATTCTGTGCCAGTAGCCAGTCATGGGTCTGCCCCAAAGCGTAGTTGACAACTCGCCAGTTGAGGTTGCGATTGGAGGTAGCTACATTGATCCATCCGTATTCCTGGCTACACGCAAAGCTGACGTAGTAGCCCTGGCAGTTTCCACCGCCATAAGGATCTCCATATTGATTGATGTGAAAAATTAAAGAGCGCACGCCATAAGCGGGCTCCAGTCCACTTTTTGCCAATGCCTGGCTGAGTAGATTATTGTCCTCACCTGCCGCAGCCGCCTGGACGTGGCGTACAAACTTGGCATAATCTGTTGGTGTACTCCAGAGACCTGCCGCTCCAAGTTCCGGATACCTAAACCTGCTTTCCAATGGCTGGCCCTCTTCATTGTGTCCCCAGGCTGCGGTAGCTGCCTGGGCCTCGCTGAGCTCTGCGGCGTAGAATGAATGATGCATACCCAGAGGCTCAAACATTTCCCTTTGGGCCACTTCGGGGAGTGATCCTCCAAATTGATCTTCCACCAGAAGTTGTAAAATGAGCCAGTTGCCATACTCGGTATCTGCATTTTCTCCGCGGCGGCCTCGCAGTCTGATCCCTTCTGGTAGGTGTAGGGTGGGACCTTCCAGAAGCTCTACGATATCCGGTAAGGGCTCACTAGTAGGATAACCTGCAGGCTTGTAGCCACCCTTCCATTTATGGCGAGAAAGCAGAAGATCTCTGACGCTAACTTCATCTGCTCGATTACCAGGGATTTTCCAACGGATCAAATAGTTATTTACCGGGGCATCGAGTTCGATTTTTCCCAACTCGACCAGACGGAGGGTCAGAAAAGCCACCGGAAATTTGGACAAAGCCCCCATGGGGAAAACAGTTTCTTCGTCGAAGCCATCAGAGCTTTCTGGAAGGTGATTTCCCTCTTGCCATATGTACTCCGTTCCATCTCCACTTTCCATGTAGTAGCTAAGGCCCGGTGTATGATTAAGCGACATCCATTCATTGAGCCCATATGTCTGTTCCTCATCGACAAATTGAAATGCCTCAGCAGGCTGCGCTAACAGTGAGGATTGAAAGGCCAATAAGGCTGCTAAAATTATGACGCGCATGGTTTTTCATTTGGTTAGGGTAGCAAAGGAGCGCCCTAGACCAATATCATGCGTCGCAAATGGCTTTTTGAGTCGTCTCAAATCGTGAATTGAGACAAAAAACCGCCATTCTAGTCCTTTTGAGGAGGTGGCATGACCCATTCTTTATGGGAAAACCACGACCATTCCGTCTTACTCAAGTCTACTTCCGGGTCGACAAAAATACCATAATCACCGTCGTTTAGCCGAACTGATATGTGCGCATAAACTTCTACATCGCGCCCATTAGCGGCTTCCTCTCTGGCCAGATGGTGTGCAAAATCGAGGATCATATCAGGGTGGGTATACATCTTTCGCGCTTGTCTACGGAATAACTCCTGCTCTGGGAAAACCTGCCAGCTTTCTCCGGTATCAGAGTCGACTAACTGAAAATATCCATGGCCTGATTTGGTGCGTAGCATCATCCGCCAGCTATATCGGTGTCCTTCTTCAGTCCAAGCTACGTTGGGACCAAAAAGGTGATGCCGAAAAGGGAGCGTGCAGTGTACAAAAATCAAGATACCCAGAGTGATGTATATCGGGCGAGCATTACTCGGAAATGCTTGCCAAATAGCCACTCTATACTCGCCATCGCTGTCCAAAGCCGCTCCTGCTTTTTTACCTTCATCCAGGGTGTCGGAACCAGGGATCACGCTTAGCCACCTTTCTCGCCATCGAGCTACTACAGGTACGCGCTTGCCCACCCATTTGACTGCCTGAACGGGCCAGTCCGGATCAAAGAACAAGCTCGTCATGACCAGAGACAGGTAAGGGAAGATACCAATGTTGAATATGAAGTGGTTCATAATATGGAAGAAGAAAATGAACCCAAGAATCCACCATCTGGAGCGGCGCCCCAAGAGCATGAACGGCGCCAACAAATCAAGCAAAAAGCCTCCCCATGCCATTCCGAAACCCACCCAGTCCAGACTAATGATAGGTCCTATAATCGGGAGGTCTGCGCGCGCCTCCAGCCACATACGCAAAGGAATGCCGCGCAGCAGCCAATCACTATTGATCTTGGCTATAGCCCCATAGAAATAGACTATGGCCATAAGTAAGGGGAAAATCCAAAGTGTCCATCGCGGCGTAGTCGGTGTCCAATCGGACGGATTTCGCCTGACATCGAAGGAAAATTCACGCCATGCAGGTGTGAAAGCCAGAATGCTACAGATCCAGATGAAGAGATAAGCGTGATTGAGGTAATGTGCCTTTTCGATCAAAAACAGATAGGCAATAGCCAACGCGAGTGTCGGTGCCGTATATTTAAAGCGCCATCCTACAGCCACCGCCAGACCTACAAAAAAACCAAGAATAAAGTACAAGCTGAGAAAAGGCTCTGGAAAGGGTTTTACCCATTCAAAGCCGAAATAGGAAAACTGAAAATTGGCAGCATCGAGCTCTCCACAATACCAATGGTAGTAAATGCCGTTACCTAAAATATCGAAAGCAGCGAGCAAACCGACAGCTATGCGCAACCAAACCAGTGTATAAATAGGTACGGGCTGGAGCAGAAAGGGGAGCTTTGAGGTGGATGGTGTTGTCACTAAGTTTCACTTTTTCCAGGGGTGCGCAAGCGAATCATAATTGCAGCGCCTATAATAAAACAGACCAGAGCCATCAGGCTCCAGAATAATATACGCCCGAGTTTACTTGGTCTCTCGGGTAGAGTCAGGACATCTCCCGGTCCGTATAAACTCATTCCAGACCAGTAGTAGGGATGTGCATAATCGCCATTCATTGCTGCGGCAGAAGCATATGCTAATGCCTCAGATCGACTCTGGCCCTCAGCCAGTGCGGCGTAGAATTCGCCCATTAACGCTTTGGTAGCTGCATCGTCTACCTTCCAGAGGGTAGTTAGGGTAGATTCTGCTCCGGCCATGCTAAATGCCTGAGCCAGACTAAGTATACCTTCACCTTCAGCTATCTGACCGATACCCGTTTCGCAAGCGGAAAGTACCGCCAGTTCCGCCTGTAGATCGAGGGCGGCCAGATCGAGTAGCAGCAAAAGTTCTTCACTTTCGAGGCTGTCTCCGCGCTGGCTAAAGGCTACAAAACTCAACTCTGGCCTTTCAGGATCGACCAAGGCGTGACTCGACAAGTGTATGAGTGCATATCGATCTGCACGCTCCATAAAGACTTCCCGGCGGGCATCGGAACCGGTCAACACTTTGGTTCTATCTGGGAAGAGCTCGGCAATTTGACGCACTTCAGCCTCATTGTGAAGTAGTGGCAACAATCCAGGAATAGCTCTTTCGCCCCGAAAAACAACCGAGCGAAGCTGAGCCTGGGCTTCCTGGATTTCCGTATTTCCCGTAAAGCTGGGAGCGAGTGCCAGTATGGCTTGCTTAATCGTAGGACGACTCGACGAATCATTCAGCAGAAGATATTGTGCAGAATAGCTGTAGTGCAGCTCCCGGTCGCGGGCCAAATATGGCAGGGACTGAAAATCTGTAGAAGAGTGATTGTCTATCAGCAGGGCGCCAAAGGGCAAATAGCCCAACACGCCATCGGGCACCACCAGCAACTCATTCTTGCTGGATATATCATCAGGTAGCAGCACTTCGGCCAACTGCCGGGCTATGCGTCTATAGGTTGCATCAGATGCTTTCGCAGCATCACTACGCAGGTCTGGTCCTGAGAAGGCTCCCGCACGGAGCGCTTGCCTCAGATTATCAATTTTTGAACTCAAATCACCAACCTCAATAGGGACCAGCGCAATACTACTGTCAGGGCCTAACTCAAACCGATAGCTGTGCTCATCGCCAAGCGCATACTCGATTAGGTGCAATCTCCTGTTAGCGAGGTAAGTCTGCAAGGCCCCCGCAGATATTGGCTCAGGGTCGGGCATTTCCTCCAGATAAGCTTGCTGAAGCCTGCGCAATTGCAGCCTTGCAGCGGCCAGTAAGCCCTCCTGATCAGCACCTTCCAGATTGGCTCGCTCCAACTCGTTAATCCGGTCAAGAAGCTCCCGTTCACGAGCTGGGCGATCTCGGGCAGCCATACCTCGCTGTTGAATCAGGCTGAAAGCTTTCGCTCGTTCAGATAGTTGTAGGGCCGTCCAAAGATGACTTTCGTCTTGATCATCCTGATACTGTAAATATTGTAAGTGGATACCTTGCTGGAAAAAGGGACGCAATTTCTCTGAAACGAAGCGCTGGCTTTCGGCAGCGGGTAGCTCGGTGCGGATGCGATCGAAAAGGGCAAAAACCAAGTCCAGGTCAAGAGAAGCATTGGCCAGATCACCAATGGCAATCCAGTAATCGGTTCTATCGTCAAAGAATTCTGCTACATCATATAGCATGGTCGAAGGCACCTCGTCGGACGATGGCCTGTCGTCAGACATGAGCGGCAAATACAAGGCCTTGGCACGATCGAAATAGTCTCTGGAATTATCCAAATAGCCCCGGTCCAGATTTAGTCTTGCTGTTGCGTGTAGCGCTTTAACAATGCCCAGGCTATCATTGGCGCGCAGCGCATAGTCATAAGCATCGCTCAGTTCTGCATCCGCCTCTGCAAAGTGCTCTTGCTCTAGCGCCATTAAACCAACGTTGTAATGGCTAATATTCAAGGAGGTGAAATCTTCATAGGCCAGAAAAATATTGCGAATACTCTTATATACATCTATGGCCTCTGCCTTCCGGCCCACCTGTTGGAGTGCTGCCGCATATTGAAGCTTTGCGGTTGCAGCCCAATCGTCAAACCCCAGTTCCGTCAAATACTGCGCAGCCAGTTGA
Source organism: Bacteroidota bacterium (assembly GCA_039817625.1). Lineage (GTDB taxonomy): Bacteria > Bacteroidota > Bacteroidia > Chitinophagales > Saprospiraceae > Neolewinella. Next base: position 2,375 of record JBCBVN010000104.1, on the reverse strand, counting down.
CCGTATCTGAGCGCATTCGAATAATCTGACACTCGGCGCGAAAATCCACCCAGATCATAGTATGCAAAGGCTATATCTACAGAGTCGAGCTCACTATTATAATCATCTATTGTCCGCTCGACCATGACCGCAGAGCTTCGAGTAGATCTGAGGTCTAAAAGCTTCGAGTAGATCTTTGCCTGATCCTGAAAAGTAAGAAGTTGTACAAAAGGTCTGATGCCTTCAACTGACCCAATCAAAGAGGAAGCTCGCTCTATATAATACCTGGCGCTATCGGTTTTTGAGCCGTATTCGTTATGGTAAATGGCCAGATTTCTGAGCGTGAGCAACACATCTTCGTGACCTCTTGGATGTAAGGACTTCCGCAGGTCGGCGGCTTTCAAGAAAAGCGGATAGGCCTCATCTGCTTCTCCGGCATTCATCAAAATGACACCTGACTGGTGGTAGGCTCTGGCTCGAAAGCTATCCAGATCACGACTTTCATCTACGGGCAGATTGTAATTGAATTCGTATTGCTCGATAGCTTCCATCAATTGGTCGGCAGCAGTGAATTGCTGTGCAGCCAAATCGCGATAAATGGCCATCTCTTCCTGATCGGGGATGGAATCAGCTAGCTGAAGATAGATCTGGGCCGCAGAATAGTATTCGCCAGCATCTGCTAAACTATCGGCTAGCTCGACCAGATCCCGACCTGCGTAAGTCTCGACCTCCCCCTCTGCTGTGCTTTGGCTGACAGACGGAATAAAAAAAAGACAATATCCCAGTATCCAGGTACATAGCCAACGAGTGCCCTTACATAAACTCATAGGAACAAAAATAGTAAGACCCAGTCTGTTTGGGTCTTACTACTTGTAAAAACTCTATTAAGCATTTGACTACTGGGGTGCAGCCGACTCTTCACCACAACCCACCGGCAAGTATTGGCCGTTGATGAATTCACCCATCATATTAGGGGGGAAATTGACAAAAGACTTTCTCAACTGCTGTATAGCTGTGAGGTGGTCCATATCCGGTCGGGCAGACCAAAGCTCTGCCAGCCTCCTGCTCACTAAAGGTGCAGAAATGGAGGTGCCTGCCGGGTAATGCATTCCTCCGCCATGAAAATCAGGTGTCTGAACCGTTCCATAAGCTGCTACATCAACAATCTCCTTATTGTAATTGCTGAATGCTGCACGCGCAGGTTTCAGAGGGCTACCTATGGGTGAAGGATAGTGATATGAACCGACAGAAATCAGGCTGTTATATTTGGGCGATGCCGCAGCTGGATAAATAGAGATACTATCCAATACAGATGGATAAAAAGTGATATCATCGGCCAAAACAATACTATCGTTACCCGCAGCGGCGATAGCCACAACTTGATTGGAGTCCAGATGCAAGAGTAAATGATCAAGGCTAGCTGGTATTTCCTCTTCCTCAAATCCCCAGGACCAGTTTAGGATTTTCGCTCCTGAGGCACTGGCGATATAGCTGGCGCATAGTGCATCAAAATAACTACCGCCAGAATTGCCAATAAATTTGAAATGCAGGACTGAAATGGATGATCTGGCCTTCATATTACTGATAAAAGCCGAAGCTACATGAGTACCATGGCCGATTTCGTCTTGTGGGCTTGGGCCTAATTGGAGTAAATCCAGGCCGTATGAGGAAAACGTCAAACCCGAACCATCTAAACACTCAGGTTCTTTTTTATCAAACTTATGATCCTTTACAAAGGCTTTAAGGTTCAGCAAGTCAAAACCACTATCAATGAATGCTACAGTTAGCTGACTCGGCTCGTCGGCAACAGAAGGCGTAGTATTAGATTCATTGAATTTGAAGCAATCGGCGTTTTCTGATTGCTGCGAGAAGATCTCTCCATCGTTTTCATCGAATATTAGATCGCGCTTCGGCATGCGAATGATCAAATCAAAATCGATTCCTACAGAATCTGTCAATGCCTGAGACACGCGCTCTTTGCTCCTTGGCCTTAGCGTCTCCAGGTCTATTCCGTAGGGTACATCTACCGTAATCAAGGCATCATTAGAGCAGCTACATGTCTCTGATATATCTAGTCCCAGTATGTCGGCTACTTTGTCTGCATTACCGCTAGGCCGACTGATGACCAATCGCTGTAGGCGGTCTTCGGTGCACGCAATCCTAAAATCGTTATCTGGTTCCTCAGGATTACTAATATCTTTTATAGCAATGACCGATATGGACTCTTTGATTCTGATTTCTTCATCGTCATTAATGTATTGCTCAGTGCTCAATCGAATGACAACATCTTCATATTCTGAAGCTGTTGTCGCATCGATTGTCACAATCTCTGCAACATTCTCCACGGTAAAATCTGAGATTAGTTCGCTGACTGAATCATCGCAGCTTCTACCAAT
>JBCBVN010000103.1:0-12540 GCA_039817625.1 Bacteroidota bacterium | reverse complement strand
GCGACCCTGAGTGATGTGCTGAGTCTGACAGACCGCGTGACTCGTTCGGAAGGCTATCCGACACTGGGTGGTGTAGCGAATTTATCGCTAGGCTTCGAAACTAGTGCAGGTGAAGCTGCTGAATTTGTACTGGGTCAGAACAGCCCGAACCCGGTAGATGCGGTTACTCAGATTGCCTTCACTTTACCAGAAGCCAATACGGCTACGCTAACTGTACGCGACGTACAGGGTCGTACGGTGCTGGTCAGAGAGATTGAAGCGGAGGCAGGTGTGAACCTGGTGAGCCTGGAGCGTGACGATCTGGCCGCAAGCGGTGTATACAGCTACACCCTAACAGCTGGTAAGTGGACGGCCACTAAGCAGATGGTGATCCGCTAAATGCAGTTCCGCGGGCCTCTTAGCCCGTGCAAGTTTACCCACGCTTCAGCGTGGAAGAATGATAAGAGCCTGTTTGGAATTTTCCAGACAGGCTCTTGCTTTTATGGCTATTACGACGCTGAAGGGCAGCAAAACAGCCATGGCCTTAATTGGACGCGGACAAATGCGGAAGACTACGGACAGTTTAAGCGATATTTTGTCGCCAGGTCTGCAATCTTTTGCATAGGTCTAGTTTCTGTTTTCTATTACAATCGAGTTGGATTTATGAAATAAAATAGTAGTAATTTTAAAGGGTGAAATCACTGAAAGAGTTAGTTGATTTATTGAGTAGGAATAAGCTTAAGCGAATAAATCTACTTGATTTACAGCATGAGCCGGAATCCAAGATCAATGCGCTTTATCAGGCCATTGCCAAGGAAGAAGTTGAAAGTGATGTGGATGCGCAGTTGCTACTGTATGGACATTTAGGAAAGGCACAAGCCTATGGTAATTTAAAGAAAAGGCTTCGTGAGCGCTTGCTGAATACCCTGTTCTTTATAGATGTTGATGACCGAAAGACAGGGAGTAGGCAACGAGCGATTGTAGAGGTAGAACGAAATTTATCTTCTGCTTTAATCTTGCAGGCAAAAGGAGCTAGACTCAGTAGTGAGCGTTTGCTAAAAAGTACGCTTAATAAGGCGATTAAGTTTGAGTTTGTAGGCGCGGCGATGTACACTGCACGGGTTTTACGCTTGCAGCATGGTACACGGCAGGGTGAGCGAAAAAACTATGAATATTATGCCGAGGTATATGAAAAATATAAGAAGCTAGACCATTGGGAGAACGTGGCGGAAGATCGGTATGCAGACCTCATGTCCAAATATCTGGCAGGTCGAGAAACGCCGGATTCGTTGAGCTCTATGGCGAAAGCTTATTTTTTGGAGTTATCTGAAGCACTGCCAGAAGTTGAAACCTACAAGTTTCGGCTTTTCACTACACTCATTCAGTTTTTGCAATACACCGCTCATAACGATTACCCATCTGTCATACCCATCAGTGAGTCTGCGATAGCATTTTTTAGGGAGAAACCATATTTAGCTAAGACACCTATTCAACAGTGTTTACACCATCAGTTGGTGGCTTACATGCAGTTGAAAAATTATGAGAAGGGGTACGAAATTGCTAAGCAGGGAGAGCAGCTCCTGAATAAGGGTGAAAATAACTGGTTTAAAAATCGGGAATATCTACTCCTGCTGGCCTTGCATACTGAACACTTTCAAGAAGCATACAAGCACTACAAAGAAGCCGTAGGGCATAGAAGATTTTCTTATCTGCCAAAGGAACAACAAAGAGAATGGGGTATTTATAGGGCCTATCTGCACTTTTTGATCAGACAAGAACTCATACAAGTAAAACGCGGGGATCGGGATTTTTCAACTCAGAAGTATAATAAGCTCCTGAATGAACCCGTACCGGAAGCCAGGGAAAGACGTCGAACTAATGTCCCTCTACTCATTATGCAGTCACTTGGTGCTCTGGAGCAGCATAATTGGCGACTAGCATCCTCTAAAATAGAGGCGTTGGAAAAATATGGGTACAGAAACCTCTACGAGCAGGGAGGAATGCGCCCTTTTTACTTTATCCGTTTGCTTTCAGATTTAAATAGAGTAGAGTTTGATCCGGAAGCTGCAAAAGAGCAAGCGGAGGGCCATTTGAAAGATTTGCAAGCACTAGCTGGCCCCAAAAGTACACCGTTTCACAAGATGGAAATCGTTCCATTCGAGCAGCTGTGGCAGATGGCGTTGGATCTATTTGAGTAAAAGTGCTTAAAACTTAACGTGAAAAAGTAAATGATTTGTCTTTTGTGTATAAACGCTTTCCTTAATAACTTTACCGTACCATAGAAATCTAGCCCAACAATCACAGAAAAAATTACGTCACATGTTAACTTTACTCAACTTCCTCCTTGGAGGAATGATCTATGGTGTGATTAACGAAGATGTTGTTGCACTATAAGTCAAAACCTTAACTACCCCTTAAAGTGTAAGACTCAACACATCAAATTTGAGTTTGTAGCACGCAAACAAGGCTTCAGGGCCCCATCGTTCTCAAAACGGTGGGGCCCTGTCTTTTGTACGAATCTTATAGTAGGTTCGATGGATAGAAATTGAAAATGAGCCCAAAGGCTAAATATTCATCCCAATGGGTTTGGAGCCAAGCAAAAGGCCAATGGGATACCCTACCTTTGCACATATGGATAATACCTATGTGGCTATTATGGCAGGCGGTGTCGGAAGCCGTTTCTGGCCAGCTAGCCGAGAAGACAAGCCCAAGCAATTTCTAGACATACTCGGCGATGGTAAATCGCTGCTACGCCGGACTTTTGAGCGATTCCTGGGACTCACTACAGCAGATAAAATATTTGTCGTGACCAACGGTAGATATGCTGCTCAGGTCATGGAGCAGCTCCCCGAAATTGAGCACACTCAGGTTCTTCAAGAGCCCAGTAGAAATAACACAGCCCCCTGTGTTGCTTACACAGCATTTAAACTACATCAACTCAATCCGGCTGCTAACTTTATCATTGCACCCAGCGATGCTCATATCATGAATGAGCCTCTCTTTCTCGACAATCTCCGCCGAGCACTGGCATTCACGGCAGATAACGATGCTTTGCTCACATTGGGCATAGCTCCTGACAGGCCGCATACCGGATATGGCTATATACAGTTTGATACAAATGGGCAAGACGGTATTTACCCTGTAGAGCGATTTACAGAGAAACCGAAACTAGAGCAAGCGAAGAATTTTCTGGAGGCGGGGAACTACCTATGGAATGCGGGAATCTTTATCTGGCGAGCCAAAACCATCCTAGCTGCATATGAGCGGTATGCACCAGAAATTTACGCCATTCTATCTCAGGGCTTAAGCTGCTACAACACAGATACAGAGCAGGCTTTTATCAACGAGTACTACCCATCTACGCCTTCCATATCGGTAGACTATGCCATCATGGAACGAGCGGAGAATATCTACACGATTCCCGCTCAGTTCGGTTGGTCTGATCTGGGTGCCTGGGAGGCTCTCTACGCTGAATCTGCTAAAGATGAAAACGGTAACGTGGTGCAAGCCCATCAATATTTGTTGGAGGATACCCACAACAGTTTCATTAGAGTACCTGAAGGAAAACTGGTAGTGGCAGGTGGTATAGACGATTTGCTCATCATCGATGAGGGTGATGTACTCGTGGTCTATCCAAAGAGCCGGGAACAAGAAATAAAAGGACTGAGAAAGCAAGTAGAAGAACAGATAGGAAGTAAGTTCCTTTAGTCGTAACACAAGGATTTTTCGTCAAGCCGAAATAGATTCTTACTATAAGTTGGGCTTGTACCCATTGGTCACGGGCCTGGTCTTGCCCCTCATTTGCCCGAAATGTTCCATTCCAGTCCAAAGGTCCAGGTAGCGGGGTTTAAGTTGACCTCTAGGTCGCTGAGAGTTGTCCGATTAGTTTCTGCTCGGTTAGATCTAAAGAAGGAATATGAGATGCCAAATCCTCTTGCTCTAATCAGACCACGAAACCGCTCGCTGAACGGAAAAAATAGATAGGGAGAAATAAGTCCATTCAGGGAGAAGGTTCTGTTTACATCTCTTGCATTATTATTCTGAGGGCGGCTCCCCAAACTCAGAATGGTAGAAAAGCCCGGTTCCAGGCCCAACTGAAGGCCACTATTCTCTGCCTGAAATACTCTGAATCTCCAGAAAATACCAGGACCAATAGAATAACTTTTTGTCTGGTTTTCATTGCCATTGGCACTATTTTGGCTTGAGTTGAAGCCCAGTAATAGGGCTAATCCCCAGGCAGAGCTTTCGCTACTCTGTTTGAGCCAGTAAGGTCTCATAGATAAAGAAAAACTAGATTGGCGATTCTCACCTACTTGGTCTTCTGTTGTGGATGTTCTTTCAAATAGGTTGAGTTGAAGATCACCTCCTATCCATCCGCCGGCGCGTTGTGCCTGAAGGGAAAAGCTGAGTAGTAGAAGGAGTATACATAAACGCATGATTTGGGGGTTTGTAGGAAGATCAGGCTAATCGCTAATTTGTCTCCATTCCGCCTTGCTTTTAAAGCTTTTTTAACGACCAAATCATAAGAACGTACCTTCGCGTGGTGATTAAATGGCTTGGCATTCACTACAAGTTTCCGCCTGTGGCAACCGTGTCCTCTAGGCGGCTGTACCTACTATACCAGGCCTTGAGTGAGCTGACAGAAGATCAGGTAGTAGTAACTTCTGCAGAAGCAGCCAAGCGTCCTGTGGAAGAAGCATTTTCCCACAATTTTAGACTTGCGCAGGTCGGAGGCCGTGGCTTGCGCGAGTGGCTTTACGGTGCTAAACACAATGTGGTGCCTAATGCACATAAGCAAAGGTTAGGTTACGATGCCTTAGTCCGTTTACGGGAGACCTCACCTTTTGACTACTGGATAGGAGAGGGCGGACCTACTTACAAAAAGCTGGCCTACAGACGGGCTGCCAAAATTGTTGAGCAGGAAAATATAACCCATATTTTCTCGAGCTTTCGGCCGTGGGTGGATCATGAAGTAGCCAGAAAGCTCAAGCAGCAGTACCCTAAAGTTTACTGGATTGCCGATTTCAGAGACCTTCCCATGGATCCACTGCGGAACCCTCCTTATGGAATAGCCCGCCACAAAAAACTACTGGCTCGTAGGCTGGCAAAAGTTGATGAGGTATGGACGGTTAGTGAAGGGCTGGCTGAGCAGTTCAGAACTTACCATAAAAAGGTGCGAGTGGTCTATGGGGGGCTTGCCAAGCTGCCTGAACCCAGCTGTTGGACTTCGGATCGATTTGTCATCAATTATAGTGGCAGCATCTATCCTGGTCTACAGCTTGTCAGACCGCTACTAGCTAGCCTAGAACGTTTATCAGCTAAAGGCTTGATCGAGCCAGAGCGTATACTGGTCAGGTATGCGGGTAGAGACAAAGATTTATTTGCAACCAAGCTATCACAAACGCATTTACCCATTGCTTCGGACTTGCACGATGTGCTTCCCCTAGATCAGGCCAGGCGTTTTCAACAACAAACCCAGCTAAACTTATTGTTGAGTTGGGCAACAGAGAGTTACAGAGGGGTGCTGACGGCCAAGCTATTCGACTACTTGGCCGCAGGTAGACCCATTCTGGCCATACTTAATGGTCCTGACGATCCCGAGCTTCGAAAAATTATAGAAGACAGCGGTAGTGGTAAGGTGTTTCTAGAAACAGGTTGGTCTAATGAGTCCAGTATCCATAGCTCTACGGACATCAATCTGAGGAGTATAGAAAATAATGGACCTACAGTTAGGACAAGGCTAGTCTCACCAAGGGCAGATGGCAACCGACCTGCGGAAGTCCAAAAAAATGCTGCAGACCAATTTGAAATTTCACAACAGCTGCCCAACCAACTTACGAAGCGAGAAGATAGCAACACTATTGATGCCTGGGTGCTGGGTTTGTATCAAAAGTGGGCGTCTAATAATGGACAAATTGAATGGAAAGCTCGGCCAGGAGCCCTTGAACATTTACAGCCATTGCCGATCTTGCGGAATCTATTGACCTAGCCGATGATCCAAATTTTTGCCACTGGTGGCACTTTCGACAAAAACTACAATTTTGTAACCGGGGAATTGTATTTCAAAGATTCTTCCTTGCGCGACATGCTGAATGTAGGTAGGTGCACACTTGATCTCGACATCAAGACACTCATGATGATTGATAGTCTGAAGATGACAGATGTAGATCGAGAGATCATATCACATAACTGTAGGCGGACGAGCAGTGATCAGATCGTGGTGACTCATGGTACAGATACCATGGTAGAGACCGCTGGCTATCTGGCCAGCCAGGAACTGGATGGGAAGACCATCGTGCTTACCGGAGCGATGATTCCCTATGCATTTGGATCGTCTTCAGATGGGTTTTTCAATTTGGGCTCTGCTTTGGCATTCGTTCAGTTGCTGCCGCCAGGTATATATGTCGTTATGAACGGACAATACTTTAACTGGGATGAAGTACGCAAAAACAGATCGACCGGTCACTTTGAACCCGTTTGACGACATTTGCAGAGTCTTTGCCCACCTTTTACTTGAAATTTACCTGAAACCAGGTCTGACTGTGATGGCAAAGCACATTCTAAACTAGCTTGCTTATGCCATCTTGGTTTGCTCGATTTATGCTTTGGTTGCTGCGCATGCGCGTGGTTGACCACAACAGCGAATGGCCACTCAAAACGGTTGTGGCAGTGGCTCCACACACCAGTTTTCGAGATTTTCCCTACGGACTTTATTCCAGGAGTGTTCTCGGGGTAGATATTAAGTTTGTTGGGAAGGCCGAGCTGTTCAAGGGGCCTATAGGGGCCATACTGAAGTGGCTGGGTGGCGTGCCGGTCGACCGATCTAAGCGTGGGAATTTTGTGGAGCGAGTAGCTGCTATTTTTGACGAGCGGGAGAGCTTCCACTTGTGTGTGGCCATTGAAGGTACTCGAAAGCCTGTTCAGAAATTCAAGACGGGATTTTACTACATCGCAAAGACTGCAGCTGTGCCCATCATTCTATGTCGGTTTGATTTTGGAAACCGCAAGATTGAGTTTTCAAAGCCATTCTGGCCAACTGATGATGTAGAGGCTGATATGGAATTTTTCTATCAGCATTTCGATGGGATAGAGGGCCTGAAAAAAAGCGGAAGCTTCTATCGGGCTCAAGAAAGTGATTGAGTGAGTTGCATTAATAATCTCCGCTACAAACTCTACCTTTGCGGTCCAAAATAGGACCAAAATGAATCTAGACTTCCTCAGTAGCCTTGGGCTCAATGATAAAAATGCTGGTACAAGTACTGGCCAGTCCAGCACCGATAGCGGTACATATATCGAATCATACTCTCCGGTAGATGGCCGTTTGATCGGTCAGGTAAGTACAACTACCCGTGAGGAATACGAGCAGGTCATGGACGCGGCTCAGCGCGCCTTTGATAGTTGGCGCTTGATGCCAGCCCCTCAGCGAGGTGAAATTGTGCGCCAGTACGGAAATGCCCTACGCGAAAACAAGGATGCCCTCGGTCGCCTGGTCAGCTACGAAATGGGCAAGAGCCTTCAGGAAGGTTGGGGAGAAGTGCAGGAAATGATCGACATCTGCGATTTTGCAGTAGGCCTGAGCCGCCAGTTGTACGGTTTGACTATGCATAGTGAGCGACCCGGCCACCGCATGTACGAGCAGTGGCATCCTATTGGAATCGTAGGTATTATCTCTGCTTTCAACTTCCCGGTGGCGGTTTGGAGCTGGAACTCTATGATCGCACTCGTTTGTGGAGATGTATGTGTCTGGAAGCCTAGTGAGAAGGCTCCACTTTGTGGTGTGGCGTGTCAGAATATTTTCCAGCAAGTGTTGGCCGACAACAATTTACCCGAAGGTATTTCCTGTCTGATCAACGGAGACTATACCGTAGGGGAGTTTATGACCAAAGACTCTCGTGTACCCCTGATTAGTGCGACAGGATCTACGCGAATGGGCAAGATCGTCTCTTCAGTGGTAGGTGCCCGATTGGGTAAGACCATTCTGGAGCTAGGCGGAAACAATGCCATCATCGTTACGCCCAGTGCCGACCTCAAGCTGGTATTGACCGGTGCGGTATTTGGAGCCGTGGGTACTTGTGGTCAGCGCTGTACCTCAACCCGCCGACTAATTGTGCACGACAGCATGTATGATAAGGTTCGCGATAATCTGGCTAGGGCCTATGGTCAGTTGCGTATTGGTGATCCCCTGGACGAGAATAACCATGTTGGTCCACTAATCGACCAAGGTGCTGTGAGCACTTATCTGGAAGCCATTGATCAGATCAAAGCGGAAGGCGGAAACTTCGTAGTAGAAGGTGGCCGACTTGAAGGCGATACTTATCAAAGCGGGTGCTATGTCAAGCCTTGTATAGCAGAAGTTGAGGCCGATAGCAGTATGGCTAAGCACGAAACCTTTGCCCCGATTCTGTATCTGATGAAGTACAGTGATTTGAATGAGGCGATTGCTATGCAAAACAACGTACCGCAAGGTTTAAGCTCTGCCATCATGACCACCAATATGCGCGATGCCGAACGCTTCTTAAGCGCTGCTGGCTCTGATTGCGGTATTGCCAACGTCAATATCGGTACAAGTGGAGCCGAGATCGGAGGCGCTTTCGGTGGAGAAAAGGAAACGGGTGGTGGCCGAGAAAGTGGCTCCGACAGCTGGAAGGCGTACATGCGTCGCCAGACAAATACCATCAACTATTCCGAAGACCTGCCGCTGGCTCAGGGAATTAAGTTTGATTTATAGGGTAACGGTATAGCGACTAGGCGTATAGCGTATTGCGATCCTATAAAGAGAGTCGCACTACGCTATACGTTTTTACTCTTCCCCTTCTTCTTCTCCGTCGCCTTCTTCCTTGTTGTTGAGCATTTCGAGAACGGTCTCGGTAATGTCGTAGGCATCGTTGGCGAGTAGGAGTCCGGTGCCTCCGCCGATGTTGAATACAAAGTCGTAGCCATTAGCTTCCTTGAGCTCTTCTAGTATGGTCTCGATTTCAGCTGTAAACTGAGCATTGAGTTGGAGTTGCTCTTGCTGGATGGAGTTTAGAGAAAGCTGCTGCTGCTGGAGAATTTCCTGTTCGCGTCTGGCAATGCGTTCTTGTTCCTGAGCGATGCGGTTTTGGCTGAGTTCACCGCGCTGTACTTGATTTTGCAGACTTTCAACCTCCCGCTGTAGTGAGCGAACTCTACTCTGGTGGTTGGCTTCGGCGGCATTGTAGTTTTCCTCCAGCTGTTGGAGCTCGTTGCGCAAGGCCGTGTAACCACGCTGCAGGCTATCGGCATCAATATATACGATGTGCAGACCAGAGTTGCTGGTGTTTCCATTGCTCGTTTCTGCTGAGTTTTCTGAAGAGGAGGAGGGTTCATTTGCAGTAGAGCCACTATCCTGGCAAGAGAAGACCATCAGACTCAAACTACAAGCTAAGATTACTAATTGGAAGGTGCGTACACGCATGTCGGTTTCTTTATTTGCCGCAAAGGTAGCAACAGGCAAATAATTCGTTTTTTTGTGACCTGATGGAGGAACGTCCAAAATCTAACGAGCGATTACTGATCATACTCGCTTTTGCTGCCATATACTTTATCTGGGGGTCTACCTACCTGGCCAATGACTGGGCAAGTAGAGATGTGCCCCACTTGCTAATGGTTGGAATGCGCTTTTTAGTGGCTGGCTCTATTATGTATGCATATACCATCTGGAAAAAAGCTCCGCCACTCAGCAGGCAACAGTGGCGCAATACTGCCTGGATTGGGTTCCTGTTTCTGACAATGGGAACCGGCGCAGCTGTCCTATCGCTACAATACGTAAGCAGTAGCTTCTCTGCCCTGATCATTTCTTTTGAGCCCATGCTGGTGATGATCCTCCTCTGGGTTGTAAAGAAGCGTAAACCAGCCGGCCAGGCATGGCTGGGGGCATTCGTCTCCATTGTAGGGTTAGTATTGCTGATGGGAACCCCAGAACTACCGCCCTGGGAGAAACTCATACCAGGCTTATGCTGGATTGGAACGGGAATGCTCTCCTGGGGATGGGGGCTTGTACATCTGGAGGAACTAGATCAGGGGTCGAACCCCATTCGGGGCGTGGCTGCTCAGATGCTAACGGGTGGTGCCTTTTTGCTGATCCTGAGTTCGCTCAAGGGAGAGTGGGCGCTATTTAGTGTAGATAGAATAAGTTCGAGGGGTCTTTTGGCCTGGGCATACCTCATCTCTTTTGGATCTATTATTGCTTATTCCTCCTTCAATTATTTGCTCAAGCGCGTGTCGCCTGAGAAAGTGGCTACCAATACCTATGTAAATCCGCTAGTGGCTGCCATACTGGGATACAGCCTAAACAACGAGCCATTTACCGGAAGGATGGTCGTGGCTGCTTTCCTGCTTTTGGCCGGGGTCTATTTTATTAACAGGGCGAAGTAGGTCTGATTTATGTGGAAAACAATCCACCTGCGGAAGTCTAAAAAATGTAATTTTACTCTTCACACTTAATTGCAATGGCAGAAGTTGTTTCATTACTAAATCACAAAGGCGGTGTGGGCAAGACGACCAGTGCGATCAACATTGGTGCAGGTCTGGCAGAATTGGGTAAGCGCGTCTTGCTCATCGATTTGGACCCGCAAGCCAATTTGACCTTGTCGCTTGGTGTAAGCCGCCAACCCGTGACCATCTATGAGAGTATCATGGGGGAATCTGACTTAGTCCCTTTCACGGTCAAAGATCGCCTGGATATCGTGAGTAGCTCTCTCGATTTATCCAGTGCCGAAATGGAATTGGTCAACGAGGCCGGGCGTGAGTTTATACTGCGGGAGCTGTTTGATGGAGTTGATGATCAATACGATTTTATTATTGTCGATTGTCCACCAAGCCTGGGTTTGCTTACCCTGAATGCACTGACCAGTAGCAGCCAGATTATCATTCCATTGCAGACGGAGTTTCTGGCTTTGCAAGGCTTGGCAAAGATCAAGCAGGTGATTCAAAAGGTCAAACTAAGACTCAATAAGAAGTTGCACATCAGTGGCGTCTTGGCGACCATGTACGACCACCGTAAGGTGCTCAATCGCGATGTGGTGGAGACCATCAAGAAGTACTTTGGTCCACTGCTTTTTGATACATACATCAGAGATAATGTAGCTCTGGCTGAAGCTCCTGCTCAGCGACAGGATATTTTCAGCTACGCCCCTGGGAGCAATGGAGCCGAAGACTATCTGGCCGTCTGTAAGGAGATTTTAGATCGCACTGCGCACCCAATTCACGAGCGGGAGCGTTCTACTACAACAAGCAATGCCCAATAAGCATGGCTAAGAAAAGATTCACCGATGGTCTTTTTGACCTTTTTGAACCCGAAGTGCAGCCTGCGGAGGAGAATGGTCATGCAGCAACTGAAGGGGAAGCCATAGACGTAGAGGTGCCGGTAACGCCAAGGAGTCGCCAGAAATTGGGGCGAAAAAACTTTACTCAAGGCCTGGATGCCTATTTGAGCGATTCATTTACTCGGGAAACAAATACAGATCGGCCGAAGCGTCGCCGTCGGAGGTCTGGCCTGGACTTGCTGATCCAATCTACCGTTAACGATGACCCGGATCGCCAGCCTAAGGGAGGAAATACAGCAGAGACCAAGCGAGTTACCCTGATCTTCAACAAAGAGCACCTGGCCACTTTAAAGGACATGGCCAAGACGAGAAAGATGTATCTCAAAGATCTGGTGGGGGAGATGGTAGAAAAGTACCTGGATAAGGAGTAACTGATCGAGCGCCACTTAAACCCAGACGTCTTTGCAGCCCTTACTTACCCTCACTACTGATTTTGGAACAACAGATTTTCACCTGGGGCGACTGAAGGGTTATCTCTTATCGGCCAATCCTGATATTAGATTGGTAGATGTCAGTCACGATATTCCGAATTACGACATCTCCAGAGCCGCGATCATCTTTCGCAAGGTGTGGAAGCACTATCCTCCCGGAACCATTCATCTGATTAGTGTAAATGACTACTACCAGCCCCGTGGCCGGTTTGTAGCTATGGAGGCAGAAGGACACTTTTTTATTGGCCCCGACAATGGCGTCTTTAGCCTGATATTCGGCAAGTTACCGGATCATTTAGTAGTTATTGACCCTAAGCTGATGGACGGTGGGAGTCAGTCTGCCAGCCATCAAAAAGCCTTATCAGAAATTTATAGCTGGGCTGTAAATCGCTTGCTAAAGGAGGGCTTAGACAGCCTTGGAAACGGCTCGGAAAAGAAACTGGAGCGCATCCCTTTTCAGCCCGTTATTGGCAAAGACTACATTCGGGGTTCGGTGGTCTTTATCGATAAATTTGATAACGCTTTGACGAACATCAGCCGTAGCTTATTTGAGCAAGTCGGTCAGGGTAGGGGATTCAAACTGTTGCTACGTCGCAATGAACCTATTGATGGATTGAGTTTCAGATACCAGGATGTGCCCGAAGGGGAGTGCTTGTGTAAATTCAATAGCGACGATGAATTGGAGATCGCCATCAACCTCGGTAAAGCTGCAGGCCTATTGAGTATAGAGGTAGAGGATAGTGTGCAGATAGAGTTTGATTGAGAATTCTACCTCATAAGGGATA
>JBCBVN010000102.1:0-12561 GCA_039817625.1 Bacteroidota bacterium | reverse complement strand
GGAGATGTTTCGGGTGCAAACCTGTTGATCGGCGCCTATTTTTTGCTGAGCAAGCAGTTGTAAAGAAGCTTAATCCAGGACTTTCTTGGGTCCATGCTCTTTGATAAATGCTACGGCCGCTTCGGGCAGGTCGGTTACGTGGAGGTAATCGAAGTAGGGCTTATCGTGTGCCAGCTGCCTGAGTAGTGGGTATATGAGCGTATCGATTTCATAGCGCTTGTGACCGAGGAAGACCATAGGACTGACATAGTCGAAAGTCACGTAGTGGTTTTGGGCGGCATCCTGGAAAATTTCCTGAGTAGTGCCTGCGCTGCCAGGAGCAAAAACGATCCCATAGATGGAAATGGCAAGCAAGGTGTCTTCTCGAATGCTATTGCTGAAGTATTTGGCGATATACGTGGCAAAGAGGTTGCTGGGTTCGTGCCCATAAAACCAGGTTGGTATAGCCAGACTCTCCTGCCCATCTGGAAAGCGATCCAGAACCTGGATGGCCGCTTCATGGAAGCCAGGGTCTGTGTATTTAGGTGCTCCTGCCAGGGCATCTAAAGCCCAATCGACCTCTTCTGCCGTCCGACCGGCCAGGTAAGCGCCCAGATTAGCAGCTTCCATGATACCCGGGCCTCCGCCCGATACGACTAAGAAACCGGCCTCTGTTAACTGCTTGGCAGTTTGTACACTGAGTCTATAGTAGGCTTCGTCTCTTCCCATGCCATGGCCGCCCATAAAGCCCACACACTTTCGGTCGGGCAAGCCATCTGGTCCAAATTTGAGCAGACGCCGAAGTGCTTCATCCATGCTAAAGTCATGCAGGCGCTCATAAAGCGCTTCCTGCATACAAGGAGCTGATCGATAGTGACTAAAATGGGTGTAGATTTTCAGATCATAGCTCTGATCATTTCCAGGCTGGTAACCCTCCATGAGTTCTTGCCAGGTATAGAGTTGGCTACGCAGTGGCTGGTAGGGTAAATGCTGTGGCTTGGCTAAAATGCTGGCTCCCAGTTGTCTCAACTCCAGTTCTAAATCGGTGTCCATTTCGCAGCCCAGAAATAAGGTGGTGGCATTGATGTAGAACTTGCCCCAATCAAGGCTGGTCTGCCGCAGATCCAAGTCAATGAGGGTGATGTGCCTGAGGTCGATTTGTTCTGCTAAAAACCAGGCGGAATCTATGGTGCGAACACAGCTGGGAAAATCCGAAATGAATTTATTGCTCACAGTAGGGCGATTAGTTGTTGGTGGATAGACTGCACCTGAGGCCAAAGCTCGTGCAGTCCATCGTTGTAAATCAGGTAGTCGGCAGCGGCTATTTTTTGCTCTTCCGGCCATTGGCGAGCCATACGGGCAAGTACTTGGTCTTCCGTGGCGCCATCGCGATCCATGACTCGCTGCAAACGGATATCCTGAGGAGCTGTAACTACAATGATGGCATCAAAAGCTTTGGCCTGACCAGTTTCTAGGGTGATGGCGGCTTCATACAGAGTATAATAGAGTTTGCCATGATCTTGTAGATCACGCCCTTCAATTTGGGCGGTATGCCATTCCAGAGCTGCGTGGGCTACAGCCGGATGTACGAGCGCATTGAGTGCCTGACGGTCATCTTCGTTGCCGAAAATCCTCCTGGCCAGAAAGGCTCTATTTAGATTTCCTTGGTCATCGTAAGCTTTCGGACCAAAGTGATCTGTTACCGACCTGCGTAAGTCTTCATCTTCAACTAAGAGCTGCTTGGCAACGGCATCTGCCTCGAAAACGGGGATGCCGAGCTGCCCGAATAGTCGAGCTACGGTCGTCTTGCCGCTTCCGATATTGCCAGTCAGGGCTATGCGTTTGGCCATGGCGGTAAGATAGGGATGGCGTGGTAATCTCGGAGAATCTTTTAATACACGAATATGTTCGGGTTCCAAATGAACAGATTAATCTTTTAATACACGAATATGTTCGGGTTCACCACATTCCCACCAAAAGCCTACCTTTCACCCATGCTGGATAACATTGACAGGCTCAATCGGTGGTTTTTCAAAATGGTCAGCTGGTTGTGCGTGGCCTTAATATCTCTAGTCATCATTGAGGTAGTACTTCGCCTTCCACCACTGCGCTACAGCCACGCCTGGCTAGGCGAGCTACAATGGCAATTATTTGCTCTGATTTTCTTATTCGGTTCGCCTCATGCGTTGTTTAAAGAGCGCCATGTTCGGGTAGACCTCTTTTATGAGCGCTTTAGTCCCAGAGACAAGGCCTGGGTCAATTTGGTAGGCAGTTTACTTTTTTTGTTGCCCTGGTGCGCCATGCTTATCTGGTTTTGTACCGCTTTCGCTTATCAAGCCTGGCTAGTCGGAGAGCGCTCTTCCGACGCGGTCCTGATATCCTATGTGCCAATTAAAATAGCACTTCCTATAGCCATCGCGTTGCTACTTCTACAAGGGATAGCGACGACTGTCAGAGCATGGATGGTCATCAGAAGCCATCCAAAAACTTCTGGTGAATGAGCATGGCCATCATTGCCATAATCTTGTTTTTGAGCATCTTCCTGCTCATTTTATACGGCTATCCGGTCTCCTTTACCCTGGGCGGACTCAGCCTGATATATGCCGTCTTTTTCCTACCCTTTGACGCCCTCAGCCTGCTGCCCAACCGCATTATGGGCATCATGAGCAATGAAGTGTTAATGGCCGTGCCACTGTTCATTTTTATGGGGATTATGCTGGAGCGATCTGGCCTGGCCGAGCGCATGCTGCTCGGAATGGCAGGAGTCTTTGGTAGGACTCCCGCGGGCCTGGGGATTTCGGTGGTGTTGGTCGGAGCTTTGCTGGCGGCTTCGACAGGAATAGTAGGGGCTACAGTCATCACCATGGGATTGATCAGCCTGCCCCCTATGCTCAAACAAGGATATAAACCCGAACTGGCCACAGGTATCATTGCAGCCTCGGGTACGCTCGGGCAAATTATTCCACCTTCTATCGTTTTGGTGCTATTAGGCTCAGTATTGCAGGTGAGTGTTGGACAGCTGTTCAAGGCTGCACTCTGGCCGGGATTGCTTCTGGTTGGTGCTTATCTGGGGTACATTTTAGTGTTGGCTAAAGTGAGTAAGGAGAGCTTTAATGCGCAAAAGTCAGCAGAGGAGGTTCAGTCATCAATCCAAGAAGTTAGCCAGGAAGACCGCGATACAGAGGATACCATTGTAAATCATGGCATAGCAACTTTCTTACTTCCATTTTTGCTGATCCTGGCCGTTTTAGGTTCCATCTTTGCGGGTATCGCCACACCGACAGAGGCTGCGGCCATAGGAGCTACCGGGGCTATTGGGTTAGCCGCTTTTCAAAAGCACCTGGATTGGAACGTATTGCGGAAGGTGTCTGAAGAGACGACCCACCTGACCAGCATGGTATTTATGATCTTGCTGGGAGCGACCACCTTTGCGTTGGTCTTTCGCCAACTGGGCGGTGATCGCTACTTAGTAGAACTGATCGAGCAGGCTGACTTATCGACCAGTGTATTTTTAGCGCTGGTGATGATCGTCGTATTTGTAGCTGGCTTCTTTATCGACTTTATCGAGATCATTTTCATCATTGTTCCTGTAGTATCTCCCATATTCGAGGCCATGGGCGTAGATCTGGTATGGGTCGGGGTACTGTTGGCGCTCAACCTCCAGAGTAGTTTCCTGTCTCCTCCATTTGGTTTTGCCTTATTCTACCTGAAGGGCGTTGCTCCGCCCGGAGTAACTACCGGTCACTTATACCGAGGAGTGGTACCGTTTTTGGTCATACAACTGCTGGTCCTAACACTGGTCATCTTGTTTCATTAGAAGAATAAGGAAGGACTTGCCTGCCCGTGGAAAAGCAGGTTCTTGTGCTTTTTTAGACCTCTGGTATTTCAGGTCTTTCTCTTCTGCTTTTTCGCTGCCGGGAAAAGTACATTGTTCAGTATCAGGCGGTAGCCGGGGCTTTTGGGGTGCAGGCTCAGATCGGTCTCCGGGTCATTGACCAGGTGGCGATAGTCTTCGGGATCATGGCCAGCGTAAAAAGTGAAAAAGCCTTCACCTATGGTGCCGTGAATATATCGGGCTTCGCTAGCCGCCCGATTCTCACCCAGTATGAGCACATTTGACTTGATGTAATCATTGCTGAAAGCCGTAGTCTGACCCATAAAGCCCTTCACAGTTCGGGTATGATTTTGGGTAAGCATGGTAGGTACGGGGTCCCACTTGGCACTGAACTCGAACAAGCTGAAATAGTCGCGCTCGGCCTGTACGCCAGGACGAGGGTTGTGATCGATGCTGCTGAATTCGTAGGCTAGCGGATTGCGCTCCAAGGAGAAGTTTTCAAAGGCAAAGCAGCGATCGTATTCCAGTCGTTGCTGAGCATCGGGATCGATGGCATCTCCATCGTAATACTGGTGACAAATGTCTATGCCTTCTGCAGCTAGCGCAATATCGTAGCTGTCGGTAGCCGAGCACATGGCAAACATAAATCCTCCGCCACCCACGTACTCTCTGATCCTGTTGACTACCGCTAGCTTGAGCTGGCTGACCTTGCCAAAGCCGTTTTGTGCAGCCAGATTTTCCTGATACTCTACCATAGACTGATACCAGGGCGTGGCGTGAAAAGAGCGATAAAAGCGCCCATACTGACCGGTAAAGTCTTCATGGTGCAGGTGTAGCCAATCGTACTCGACAAGGCGATCGTTGAGTACCTCAGTATCGTACACGGTCTCGTAGGGAATTTCCGCATAGGTCAGTACCAGAGTTACGGCATCGTCCCAGGGCTGCATGCGCGTGCCTTCCCGAAAGTTGAACTCTGGCGTATAGACGGCAATTTTGGGCGCCTTCTCCAACTTCATCACATCCATATTAGCTTCGGGCTCGGCAATTTCTGCCACGATGGCGTTGTAGCGCCCGTTGGGAATGACCTCATACTTCACGCCTCGGGTCAGGCACTCGCGCTCGAATACCTGACTGTGCTGAAAGGCAAAACTCCCGCCTCGATAATTGAGTAGCCAGTAAGCTTCAATCTCATTTTCAAGCACCCAGTAGGTGATGCCGTAAGCTTTGAGGTGGTCGGTCTGCGTTTCATCCATAGGGATGAGAATCATAGAGGCTTTAAGAAAGCCAGCTAAACCGATGGCTAGTAGAAAAGTAATCGTGAGGCGCATGTTTGCATTCATTTGGTATGGTAAAGTTGCTGAATATCAACGAAAGGTTGGGTGGCATTCGCGTAGGTGACGCAGATTTTACTTTAGATATAGGGAGTTTGTGCACTTACGACATTCGACGCACACCTATAGCCAGAGCAACCCAGCCCATGATGAAGAAGGTGCCACCAAGTGGGGTAATGGCACCCAGCCAATTGATATTGGCCGAAATGGCGTCGCGTAATCCCAGTAGGTAAAGACTGCCGCTAAAGAGTAAAATGCCCACCAGCGTAAGTCTAAATGACCAGGATAGCCAGCTTGAAATAGCTCCCTTTCGTCCTTGTGTCCAAATGGCCAAGAATAACAGGAAAAGGTGGTAAAAGTGATACCTGTTGCCAGTGCGGTAGATCTCTATATTCTCATCTGTAGCCACGCGCTCCAGACCGTGAGCTCCAAAGGCTCCGATGGCCACAGCGGCGGCACCTAGCAAGGCGAGAATAGATAGGCGTGATAACATGGTGAAGACGCGTTAAAATTTTCCTAAATCATGTACTAGAATTAACACCGCTAAAGAGGGCTGGTTCTCTAATAAGAAACACAAAACAAAGCCTTATGAAATCTATCTCTGTTCTAGCCGCTGCTCTTCTTCTTTGTCTATTGGGTTCCTCTTGTGAAATCTGCGAAATGTGCACCCGAACCGTTGAAATAACCAAAGATGGTCAGCTTCAATCTACGTCCGTAACCCCTTATGAATACTGTGGTACGCGCTTTGACATCAACCAAGAGGAGAGAAGCTCTACCTCTACGACCACCAGAGCAGATGGTGGTACGACTGTCTGGACGACTAATGTTGTTTGCGACTAAGCTTGGATAACCTCTGTTCCGTCGGCGATCTTCACCGGTATGGCTGTGGCTTCTATTTTGTACTTCCGCAGGTAGAGTCTTTTGACGTCCTCCACGAATCCTTCCACGTAAGAATCGTGTACCAGGTTTAGGGTGCAACCTCCAAAACCTCCGCCCATGAGACGACTTCCCGCTACATCTGGATGCCACTGAGCGAAGCTCTGCAAAAAATCTATTTCCGGGCAACTCACTTCATAAAGGTCTCTCTGACCTTCATGCGAATCGTTGAGGAATTTCCCTACAGAAGAGCCATGGCTTTCTTTTAGATTTTTTGCGGTATACTCTACCCGGGCTTGCTCGCCACACAGATACAAGGCGCGATCCTGGAGGTGTGGAGACAAATGATAAACGGCCTTGATTTTTCCTGGCGAGTTAAAAGCTAAATGCTTGATCTCCGGAAATTTTTCTTGAATGGTGTTCAAGGCCATTTTACACTCACGTACGCGATCCTTGTACCCGCTTTCCGGGAGCTCGTGTTCCACCTGGCTATTGATCAGTATGAAGCTATAGTCTGGTATCTCTATGGCAATTTCCTCATAATTCAAGCTCAGGGTATCTAGCAATAAAGCCTTGCCTGCGCGACCGTGTAGGCTGGCAAATTGATCCATAATGCCCGTCGGGATATCCAAAAAATCATTGCTGGATCGCTGGCACATAGTGGCCAACTGCAGCCGGTCCAAAGGGCGGCCAAAAAAATCATTGAGTAAAAATGCCATACCGCCTTCGAGGGCAGCAGAGCTCGACAAACCGCCACCAATCGGCAAGTCGCCGCCAAAGGCGATGTTAAATGCCGGAATTTCGTAACCTAAAAGGCGAAACTGTCGGCAAATCCCTAGGAGATAATCCACCCATCGCTTTCCGGTAGGCTGGTCAGCAAGAGGATCAAAAGTCGCCCGCTCATCGATATCCAGTGCATGGCATCGGATGTTAGTCCCTTCTCCTTTTTCTACCGCAAAGTATATGGCCCGATCTATAGCTGCGGGCAACACATAGCCACCGTTGTAATCCAGGTGTTCGCCTATGATGTTGATCCGCCCCGGACTGCGTACGAAAAATGTCCAGTTCCCTTCAGGTAACCTATCGAGGAACGACTGGGGTAGGGCAGTAGCCATATTACTCCGACTCGTCCATGGTGTGGAAGACATTGGCTACGTCGTCGTCTTCTTCCAGCTTGTCGAGTAGAATGATGACCTCTTCCACCTGGCCGTCATCCAGTTGTTTGGTATGGCTGGGTAATCGAACAAGCTCTGCTTTATCGGCAGTGATGCCCTTGTCTTCCAGCCCCTTTTGCAAATTGCCGAAATCTTCAAAAGCAGAGTAGAGCACGATCTCATCATCTTCGACCTGCATCTGATCGAGCCCACTATCGATCAACTCCAGTTCGAGCTCTTCCAGGTCGCCCTCAAAGTTTTCTTTTTTGATGGTGAACTGGCCCTTGCGGGAAAACATATAGTCTACCGAGCCATTGACGCCCAGACTTCCGCCGTACTTACTGAAGATGTGGCGAATGCTGCCCACCGTTCGGTTGATGTTGTCGGTGGTGGCTTCGACCATAATAGCGATGCCGTGTGGCCCATAGCCTTCGTAGGTGACTTCGTCGAAGTTCTCGCTGTCCTTTTCAGATGCTCGCTTGATGGCCGATTCGATATTGGCCTTTGGCATGTTGACGGCCTTCGCATTTTGTATGGCCAGGCGCAAACGCGGATTGTAGTCGGGCTCTGGTCCACCATCTTTTACCGCAATACTGATCTCTCTACCGGCCTTGGTAAAAGCTTTGGCCATGCCGGCCCATCTTTTCATTTTCCGCTCCTTGCGGAACTCGAAAGCACGTCCCATCGTTTATGTTTTTATGACTCGATTGCTGCGCAATCGGGTCACAAAAATAATCTACCTTCGCATCCCACCAAAAATAAGATGGCTATGACTCAAGATCAATTGAAGGACCTGCAGGCTCGCCTGAGCTTGCTCAAGCAATATCTTTGACGTCGATAGACGCGCATTAGAGATTCAAGACCTCGAGCAGCAATCGCTCGATCCCAATTTTTGGAACGATCCCAAAAGGGCCGAAACCATACTGAAAACCCTGAAGAGCCATAAAAATTGGGTGGCTCAATACCAAGCCGTAGCCGACAAGGTAGACGACCTGGAGGTGCTCAATGAATTCCTGAAAGAAGGAGAGGGAACGGAAGAAGAGGTCGATAATCGGTACGAGCAAACAGTAGCGACCCTGGATGATGCCGAATTCCGCTCAACCCTCAATCGGCCGGAAGACGAGCTCGGAGCCATACTCGAAATCAATGCAGGGGCTGGTGGTACTGAAGCCAACGACTGGGCCGAAATGCTCTTGCGCATGTTTACCCGCTGGGGTGAGCGCCAGGATGGCTACAAGATCAGTAGCCTCAACCGACAGGACGGTGATGTGGCCGGAATCAAATCAGCAGCTATAGAAGTGAAAGGTGATTTTGCCTACGGCTTGCTCAAAGGGGAGAATGGTGTACACCGCCTGGTACGCATCAGCCCATTCAATGCGCAAGGCAAGCGGCAAACTAGCTTTGCCTCGGTCTTTGTACACCCGCTTGTGGACGAGACCATAGAAGTTGAGATCAATCCCTCAGACTTGCGCACCGATACTTTTCGGGCAAGTGGCGCAGGTGGCCAGCACGTCAATAAAACGGAATCGGCCATTCGTATCACCCATATTCCTACGGGCATTGTAGTTGAATGTCAGGACGAGCGCTCTCAGCACCAAAATCGCGATCGGGCGATGAATATGCTGCGCAGTCGACTATACGAACTGGAGCTACGGAAGCAACAAGCGGAGAAAGACGAGATCGAAGCCGGCAAATCGCTGATCGAGTGGGGAAGTCAGATTCGCTCTTATGTATTGGATGATCGCCGGGTAAAAGACCATAGAACGGGCTACCAGACCTCCCAAACCGATGCCGTACTCGACGGAGATCTGGATGGCTTTTTGAAAGCCTGGCTGATGCACGATGGGACGGCAGCCTAATTCAACGCCAGCGTATACACCCAGTACTGTTCCGGCTTGTAGCTGGGCACAGCAAAGTTTTGCCAGGCTTGCAGGTTGGGGTAGCGATTGGGATCCAGTGGTTGGGGAGAAATGACAATAATACCTCCTACTTGCTTGTATTCGCCGAGTAGCCGAAACTCATCCTCTGTAGGGATGTAAATGCGTTCCAGCCAGCGAAAGAAGGTAAATGGCTCTCCGCTTGGCAACTCGAAAAATGGGCGGTCGGCATAGCCGGTGACGGGGGTGGCCTCAAACTTGTTGATGGCTATGATGGGTACGCGTTCTGGCACCTTTTCTTTTAGAAATTCACCAGCGGCCTGTGCATTGGTGAAAGGAAGCTGGGCATCGCGAGCGATGGATCTGCCCGCGTGTAGCAGTGGGGCTACAGCAAGCAAGATAAGTAGCCATTTTCGTGGGTTTTGCCAGGACCAGCGGTCGGGCTCGAGCAAGACAAACAGACAGAGACTGAATAAGAAGAGGTTGCCCCACTGCCTGACGCCACCACCATAGAAACTGGTGGAAAAGAGCCAGAATACCAGAAAAGTGATCAGGTAAGTCCAGAGCAACCGCCTTCGCTTGGCCAGTAGTGAGGCGACGATCAAAAGGGAAGCTACACTCAGCCCTAAACCGAGACCAGACCATCCGTAGGCCGAGGTGTCGGGTATGAGCCCGATGGCATAGTTGTTGGCCAGCAGGCCCTGGAAGCCGTCTAAAATAGCCGATTGACTGAAGGCTTCGCCTACGTAAGCACGGGCAAACTCTTCGCCTCGACCGCGCGGCCAAACGACCAATATGAATACCAAGGTACCCAGAACCAGTGCGCCCAGGCTGCGCTTTTTGATCGTACTATCGAACCAGCTGGCGGATTTAGTCCATTGGAACTGACCACCCTGAAGGAGATAAAAGCAAAAACCACCGGCTAAAAAGAGCCCGTAGACCTCCGTCTGAGTGAGCAGAAATACGACCAGCGGAAGTCCAAAACCATCAAATCGTTTTCTGGCAATAAAATCGGTCGCCAAAAAGGCCAGTAGCATGACCAGAGCATAGCCTCGATTGATCACCCCGTACTCAAAAGCGAAGTGATAAGAGCCCAGGAATAGCAATTTGTAGAGCCATGGCAAGCGCAGACGCAGCAACCAGACCCAGGCCGTTGCAGCAACGATCAGCCAATGAGCAATCTGGATGATGGTTTCCGGAGATTCGGGCGCTAGAAACTGAAAGATGGAAGCCACTTTGAGGTACAGATACCACAGCATGGGGTGGCCCTCGTAGTTTAGAAAGCCGAGCATGTCGAATAGGCCCTGATCCGTAGCTACAAACCAAGCTTGCCACTCGTCCTTCCACAGCTCATGGTACGACAGCTTGAAAAACAGTACGGCTAAGGTGAAGACAATCCAAACCGCCCAGCCTATGGTGCGGTCTTGCTTGCTGAATTGTAAATCTTGGCTTGGCATCGGGCGTGAAAATAGGGAACTTTGGGACGTGAAGTATCTCTGTTTTCTCATGTTATTCGTCTGTGCCTGCTCTGGAAGCAGCGATTGGCAAAAATATCTGCCTGCAGACGTCGCTCAACTCGACTGTACTAAGGATGCACTGATACCTGCCAGCCTGAATTCAATTCTGGCCAATCCCCTCGCTGAATCTGCATTTAGGATCCGGCTCCAGCTGGAGGAATTATCAGATAATGAAGATACGGGCTTGGTACCCGACTACATATCTGTCTTACCTGAGGCTAGCGCTTCCTTCGACTCCATCCCCTTCGGTCAAGTAGAAGAGTACGAAGGCTTCAGGATAGGCGAATTTTCGGTCGAGGAGGCATATGGCTATGATTTGACCACATATAGTGTGGTAGCCATTGCAGATGCCCTCTGGATTGGGTCGCGCTTGTCGATCGAGCACATCATCGACAACCGAGAGTATGGGGAGCCTTTACAATTGGTCAGTGATCTACGGCTAGATGATGTCCTTTGGAAGGATCGACAAATCCCCTTTTTATCAGCGCCAGCTTCTGCCATTTTTCAGCTCAATCGAAAGGATTCTGTCATGCGCAGCCATGCACCGAGGCGATCAAACCCCGCAAATGAGCTGTCCGAATTGCTGGCCCTTATACCCCGCGATGCTGCCGAGGTGCGCATAGAGCCGGATGGAGCTGGTCAAACATTTGGCTTTTTTCGACTTTTGGGAGAGAGTCTGGTCTTGGCCAGTGCAAAGGCTTTGGACCTGAACGAGGAGCCTGCCCGGAGGGAGTCATACCAATCCTTTGAGATCGCTACTCATGATGAAGCGATGTATGCTGTTGAATTGGGCGATTCCTGGACATTAGCAGCCAGGCATCCCATAGACATCAAGAACTTTCTGGATCGACTGATGACGGGATCTTCACTGCTGGACCGGCCAGAGCTGCCCATTTATCTGGCTCAACATCCCGATTTGGCCTATTTGCGTTTGCAAACATTCAGGACTTCAGTGGAGCCGTTGATGGGTGTCGACCAGCCATACGATTGGTGGGGCGGACGAGCTGTGAAGAGACAAATCGAATGGACCTATCTGGGCAGTGAAGAAAGCTTAGACATTCAGCTGGCTCGTGATGAAATAAATTTTGGAGCCGCAATCGAGTCGTGGCTTTCTGCCAGCGGATGGCCCAATTTTGGGCTCCAACTGCGGAATGGGCAAGTTGTCAACTTGTCTATTGATTCCGACTCGCACAGCGAGATAGATGTAGCATATGGACCTATAGATTCTCATCAGGTATTGGCGCCCTACATCCAGCTGCTCACGGAACGCAGTTGGGCGTCTGAGCGAGCTTGGCAGAAGTCTTCTGGTAGCCGGCTGGATGCGCCGATGACTCTGGCACCAACTTATGTCTACTTGCCGGCCTATGATGAGTCTATTGTGCTACTGGCAACTACTAGAGGGCGCTTATTGGCGATCCGCCCCAATGGTAGCTTGTGGGAGACCGCTCAGGGCAGGTCGCCCAGTCGGGAAGGGGAGCCACTCGTTCAATCGCCAGTTCATGTGCCCGGCCCGGATTTTGATCATATAGTCACATTAGATGAGTCTGGGCAGTTGATATTCAGTGATCTTGAAGGGGAAATTATTGCCCAGCATGACTCTCTGGTAGGCGCGAAGATTTTGCCGGTAACGACCGATACTTTTTTGGCCGTACGGCAGGTCGGGCACCTTCTACTTTTCGACAAGAAAACCGGTGCTGTAATAGGCTCCAATTTACCTGACATAGGAGAGGGAGCGCTGGCGGTATTACAAGACGACCAGGGTAGAGCCAGCGATTTACTGACGGTCAGCGGTCGACGTTTAAGGCGAATTAGTGGCGATGCTCAAACACAGTTTCTAGTTCAGCTGCCTTTCGAGCCCAGCGGGTTATTGGTCGTAGACAGCGATCACTGGATCGCTTATCACCAGGGTACTCGTAGATGGACGCTCTATCGAAATGAAGAGCCACTGCTCTCGAATCAAAGATCAGATCTGTCGCCTAAGTTGCTTGGCCG
>JBCBVN010000101.1:0-12598 GCA_039817625.1 Bacteroidota bacterium | reverse complement strand
TATCCGAATCAAGTAAACCAAGGAAATCATGAAACAACTATTTGTAATTCTGGCCCTGGCATTTTCGGGCTCGCTTTTTGGACAGGTTGTCGTCAATGGAGTAAATATCAACAATCTGGAAGAGGTCACTATGGTCCGCCTGATTGTACAGGAGCGATTCCTGAGCAATCAAGTTGTTGTATTTGTTGATTATGGGCAAAGTGTTCAGGGAGCACCTCGCCGCAACCGAGAGGTTGTCGACCCTCGCGACGGTCGTCGAATCAAGTTTAACTCAGCCATCCACGCTGTCAACTTTATGCTCGATAATGGTTGGGAATACTTAGAATCTCTCATTCTACCCACCGAAGGTAGCGCCAGATCCATTGGCGATGTACAGTACCTGTTCAGACGACCCAGGAATCGATGATGAATTCGTATCCGTTTAGCAAACTGTTGCTAAACGGGTACACTAAGCTTCCTCAGCTCGTTCTATTATTTCCCAGGTGTGATCTGCCAATAGTTTTATCGCAGCTATGTAGTGATAAGGCGGATTTGACCCCCATTCGGCTGGACTGACCAGGCTCATCACCGACTTGTTATTGCTGGGGCGCCGATATAAATAGTAAATCCGCCCTATGATGGGATCGATATTCATCTCCGCCTCGTATATCCGTTCAGAGATGGTCATACGATTCTGAATCTCGTTGGCCTGTCGGGCCAATAGTTCAATCTGGGCTTTGATCTGGTCGAGCTGCATATCTGTTTGCTCGTACATGGCCGTCATAGCCAACCCCTTGACCTTGCCCTTGTCGATAGGCTTAATGGTAGCTCCACCACGTTCGTGGGCATAGGGCAGCAAGTGCGGATTCTCAGCAATTTTCTCCGCATCTATTGGATTGACAAAGTCTTTCGGCTTTTCTTTTTCGCCTTTTGGATCATTGGCCATACTTCATAAACCTCAAAATCGGCTGTGAGTTGCGATATTAGCCCTGTGCCTCGCCAATTCATCGAGAGCGATCTTCCGTTCAGCTTCCCGCCCGACCATTGGGTACGGGCCTTCGACGAACACCGATTCTATAAAGCCATCAGCGGACAGGGACTAAAGGCTGTCGATTTTGCGGTCCTACCGCCTAGTGGTCCATTGCAACTCATCGAGGTCAAGAATTATCATCCGAGGCTAGACGCCGAAGGCTCGCCATATCCAGTTACTCCACCAACCGCCGACCAGCTGGTTCATCAACTGTTGGATAAATACGAGGATAGTCAGCGCATCATTCGCATTGTCAACAGCTACTATCAAAGGAAATGGCACTATCGCACCCAACTTCGTCTGGCCAATTATTTTCCCAGCCCGTGGTCTGATACAGACTTAATCTTCTGGACCTCAGCCGCCAGGCGTAGTCAAACAGATCAGCCTCAAGCCGTATTACATTTGGCCGTACCGGATCATCTTTTGGACTTCCGCAGGTCGGTTACAGAAAGGCTTTCGAAAGAAAATCCGTCCTGGCAATTCCATTGAATGTTTA
This sequence comes from Bacteroidota bacterium, assembly GCA_039817625.1. Lineage (GTDB taxonomy): Bacteria > Bacteroidota > Bacteroidia > Chitinophagales > Saprospiraceae > Neolewinella. The sequence goes on along the minus strand of JBCBVN010000101.1, from coordinate 11,093 downwards.
GGCCTCCTCTTCCGCATTCAGCCGACTACCACAATACTTGCAAAAGACTGCATCATCGGCATGACCTTCCCGACAGCAAAATCTGCAAACTTGCGTATTGGTAAAGTTTGCACGGGTTCCCTTGATCAGTTCGGTCGTAACGATACCTGTAGGGACAGCCAAAATCGCATAACCGATGATCATAACCGCTGCCGATAGAAACTGACCGATATTGGTTTGGGGCGTTATATCACCGTAGCCAACAGTTGTCAGGGTCACTATCGCCCAATAAATTGACCGGGGGATACTGGTGAAACCAGCATTCTGCTGTCCCTCAATTAGATATATAATTGCTCCAATAATGACGACAAGTAGCACAACAGCAAGCAAAAACACCAAAATTTTATTGCGGCTTTTAGCAATGGCCTTTTGAAGCTGATCTCCTTCCACAAGGAATTTACCGAGTTTGAATACCCGGAAAACACGCATCAGCCGGAGTATTCTGACGACAACTAATGCCTGCCCACTGCCTATGAAAATAGATAAATAGGTGGGAAGAATGGCCACTAGATCTATGATGCCGTAAAAACTAAGCGCATATTTCCACGGTTTTCTTGTTACCCAAATTCTGAGCAGGTACTCTATGGTGAAAATGACCGTGAAAATCCATTCCAGAGAGATAAACAGCTTGTGATACTTGATATCATACTCCTGTACACTCTCCATCATGACCGTCAGGACTGATAGTACAATAAGTACCATCAGGAAAACATCAAACCAACGTCCCGTTTGAGTATCGGCTTCAAAGATGATTTCGTGTACGCGGTCGCGTAAGCTCATGGGTGAAATATATGAGATATTTCAAACATCTGAGGGGCGACTAAGATTCAAGCACTTAACAACTTTAGGTTTTTATAATATTTCACAAGACTGAACCCAATTTAACTTTTTGTAAATTTGTTTTCTTTCCCAATTAAAACCGATCTACTGCATGCACAAGGCTGCCATAATAGAAGATGAACAGAATGGATTGATCAACCTCAAGCATATGCTGGCTGAGCATTGTGATAATATCGAGGTAGTTGCAGAGGCAGATGGGGTAGAGTCTGGCTATGAATTGTTCAGCGAACCTGGTTTTGAAGTCGATATAGCCTTTCTGGATATCAATTTGCGCGACGGAAAAGTATTTCAGCTGCTCAATCGCTTGCGCCCTATCGACTTCGACATCATATTCGTTACCGCCTACGACAAATTTGCCATGAAGGCCTGTGAATATGCCTCTATCGGCTACATTCTCAAGCCCATTGACCCAGATGCCCTGGTTGAGGCGGTTGGCCGTATTCAGCCGCCAAAGCGCGGGAAGACAGAAGACCGCTTAAGGGTCATGCAACAGTATACGAGCCATCCCAATGCATTTGAAAAAATGTCGGTATCTGCCTTGGATGGTATGCATTTTGTGAAAATCCGCGACATTGTTCGCTTTGAGGCAGAAGATAACTATACCCACATATACCTCAAGGAAGGTCAACGTATCACAGCCTCAAAAACAATAAAAGCCTACGAAGATCTTCTCGGGCCCTTTAATTTTTATCGAGTCCACAAACGCCATGTGATCAATATGAACTACATGCGCAAATTTGTCAAGGGAGATGGTGGCTATTTAATCATGGAAGATGGTATGAGAATTGAGGTGTCCAGACGCCGTCGACCCGCTTTTATGGAACAATTAAGACGACTTCAAGAAGGACTTTAAGACTATTGGTGATGTTTACTTGAAAAATATCTCCTATTTTCGTGTCTTGAGAAAACTACCCAATGGCTTTACATGGCAAAGAATACTAAAAAAACCATAGACGAGCTCAAAAGGGATCACAAGCCCCTCGACAAAAAGCAAATGGACGAGGTTAAAGGAGGTAATCGACGTAGTTGGATACGTCGCATTTGTAGTGCTATTACTCCTCAATAAGTAAAATTGCACTAGATCTCCTGCCCGTCAATTAGCTCGTCGGGTGCAGTGTTGTGGTTGTATGACAAATCAGGCAAAGCAAGCGCAAGCCTCGATTCCCGAATTGGAAAAGTATCTGAAAGCAGCTACTGATCATAGAGATCGAGCCACTTTCATAGGTACTTTGCTGGATACCTATTTGTTTACCGATCCAGAAAGAGCCAATGAGTTATTGGCAGAACGAGCTGCATGGCTTGACGAAGTGGATGATCCCGGTATAACGCTCAAGCACTACGCACAATCGGCTACTTTCCACAATCTGAGTTATAGATACGATGAGGCTCAGGTTTCTCTTGAAAATGCCATTCAGCTGGCTACTAGTTCAGGCAGCCTGCTCGAGCAAACAGAACTGGAGTTGGACAGCTGTGTCAGTTTGACCAATCAGCAAGAATTAGAACTGGCAGGCCGTTGTATTGAGCGCGCAGAGCGATTGATGCGTCAAATGCCAGACGAGCATCTGCAGGCCAGAGCCCTTTGCAGGCGTGGCTACATCTATCTTCACTCGCGAAGACACACGAAAGCCATCCACGCTTTTTTGCAAGCCTTCAACATTCTATCATATAGTAAGCGTAAGCTCAGCCTTCGTGATCAGTACTGTTTTACCCTAATAGACTCTGGTCTAGGTCGGGTCTACACCCAAATGGTTGAGTTCGATAAAGCCATTGATGCTTTTCAGCGCGCTCTTGATCGGGGGCGGCAGTTTGGCCTGCGAGGTCGGCTGGCCTGGTATTTAGCCAATTTGGGCAATGCTTTGCTCAACAATAATCAATACGTCAAGGCCAGTCATTATCTGACGGAAGCTATTGCTACTGAAGATGAGAATAATAGGAGCTTACTGGCTTCTTCCATAGCCAATCTCGGTTTCTGCTATATTGAGCAACGGCTATATGAAGAAGCAGAGACCATGCTTCTTCAGTCTGAGGAACTCTATCTGGAAGGCGGCGAAAATGAATATGAGAATCTAGCTACAATTGAATTCTATCGCGCGCGTATTCAAGCAGAACGAGAAGACCTCTCCCAGGCCATTGCTCATTTGCAGCAAGCTGGTCAGTGGGCAGAAAAATCAGACTCACCAAGAGTTCAGGCGGATGTTAGCAGGCAATTGGCTGAACTGTACGCAGAGACTGGCGATTTTCGAGCCGCTTACGAAGCTCAGCTAACCTTTGAATCTCATAGGCAGGCCTTCGAGGCCCAGGCAGAGATCAGGCATCAACGCGAGATCGAGAATCTCATGAAAGCGGAAGCTCGCGAGAGAGAAGCCGAGCTACTCAAGCTCCAGGCGAGTCAACTGCAACTTCGTGCTCTGAGGGCTCAGATGAACCCTCATTTCCTATTTAATTGCCTAAACTCTATACAGTCTTTCATCAGTACTAAAGATGCCAGTACAGCTAGTAAATATCTTGCTCGATTTGCCATGCTTATGCGGCAGAGCCTGGAATATATCAATCTGGAGTACATCAGTTTGGAAGATGAAATTGAGTTTTTGTCCAACTACCTGGATCTAAACTGCAATTTGAGGTTTGATGGCAATCTAACAACTGATGTTCGGGTTGACGACGATTTGGAGGAAGACATTATTGGTGTGCCGACAATGATTCTCCAGCCCTACGTAGAAAATGCAGTCGAGCATGGATTGCGCGGCCGTAAGCACGGCCATATTCAGATAGACTTTTCACTTTATAATCAGGAAGCTATCCGGGCTGTGATTACCGACGATGGAGTAGGGCGTGAAATGGTCAGGGATATGCATGCCCTTGACCCGACGAGAAAGCAACACCGAAGCAGAGGGACGGAAATTACCTTAAGGCGTCTTAATCTGCTTCAAAGATCGAGCGCTCTGCTTGAGGAAGGAGAAGAGCCGGTTACAATATCAGACCTATATGATGTTGATGGTCGGGCAGCGGGTACTAGAGTAGAGGTCATTATTCCTATACAGGATTTGTCCCTAAGCTAAAAAATACCCGGCATTGAGTTAAGAGTGAGTCTGCTGCGCTACTACTTGTTTCTATCGGCGATCGAAGTTCTGGAACCTCTTGGTTGCAGGGTTCCACCACTGCGTTGTTGACGGCGAGATGATACCATAGTTACTCTTTCGCTATTGGCTACATCTTCGTCTAGCTCTGATTCGTTGTTGCGGTATTCGCACTCTTGAATCACGGGCATTGCATCGCCATTTTGACCTTGCAGGTTGTAGATAGCGGCACCGGTAACCATGCTCACATTACTTTCGAATATCGTTTCTACAATAAGTGGGTTTGATTCTCCGGCCTTGCCATTATTGGTTATTCCCGCACCACAATCGGCTTGATTAGCTGTAAAAAGGCATGCAGTGATTCGAGGGTTGGCTTGCCCGCCTTCGCCGTCGTTATAGATGCCTCCGCCTCTGAACGAGGCAACATTTGTTTCAAAACTACAGCTGTAAAAGATCGGCTCAGCACTTCTGTGTGTTCCGTTTACGTAGACAGCTGCGCCGTAGCGAGCTCTATTATTTACAAATTTGCAGTTCTGAATGAAAGGACGGCTTGTCAATTCCTCTGAAGCGATGTAAAGACCACCACCAGCGGAAGTCCTCGTTCTATCGCGTGTCATGGCCATAGAGCGACCTCCTGTAATAGTCAACCCATCAAGCAGGGTTGACTCATCGGCATCAATTAACGATACGACGGTGAATGCATTGTCGGTGTCTACACCAGTTTCACCGATATCACCACTAAGAATAGTTGGAAAACCAGCCGTGCGCTCTGACAACTCAGTTTCATCGCCTTTGAAGCCACCATATATAGCTACACCAGATGGAATGTTGAAGCTTTCCGTGCGATCGTTGTTCTGGCTACATAGATAAGTTCCTTGGCTAACCCATACCTCATCTCCATGTACGCATTTGGCCAAAGCTTCTTCCAAGCTTATGGCATCCGACCAACTTAAGCCGTCTTGGCCAGTCCCTTCAGGACTGACATAGTATCGATTGCTGGCTGCCAGGGTGGCTGCCACAACGATCATTAATAATGTAAATACTCTCTTCACGTTCGATCCATTACAAAAGAATACGAAAGTCTGATTGAGAGAGGAAACTTGCTTTCTATCTTCCTACAACCAACAGACCTTGCAAATAATGCCAGGCCGAAAGCAAAGGAAATACACTCGGTAGCAGGTCTTGGCTACCAATGCGAAACCACAATGGGGAGTTGGGTTTCACAAACAGGATGATTTAGGGGGAAAGGCGTTTACTTAGTGTCAAACGCAATCGACTGTCGCCGATTGTGGCACTAAAATACTTTCTCTTGGCGGATAATTAGTAGTTGTAGAGGGAAAAACACGTTTTTTTTAGGGATCGGTATAAAAAAAGAAGAAAACGGTTGGTGCTAAAGTTTATAAAAAGTTCTATTTTAGCGCCGGATGAACGACTTTGAGTCCCCTCTCTGCATACTTTACACTTTTACATAGCAACTAAGTATCGTTCATTCTGCCTGAGCATCCCCTGTGCAGGTTTTCCCGAAAATTGATAGGCACTAGAGTTCTTACCTCGTGGTAAGATGGCTCAAGGCTATAGGCGTATTAAAATTATTCTGATCCCATAAGCATATTTAAAATGCCTCAAAAAGTTACTGTACCCTTTACGTGCGCGATGCCTCAGTGTCGTCGTTTCGCCATAGTCGGATTATTTTGGGCGTTGCTATCTACGGTAGTTCTTGCCCAAGACTTTCACTATTCACAGTTCTACAATGCCCCCATGCATCTGAATCCAGCGTTAACTGGATTGTTTGGAGGTGATGCCAGGCTGACCGCCAATTACAAATCACAGTGGCCAAGTGTACCTGTTGAGTACAATACCTTCACGGTGGCCTATGATCGAAAATTCTACAGCAAAAGACCTCGTGCCAGCATTTGGTCGGGAGGAGTAGCGCTGAATTACGATCGCTCCGGCGACAGCAAGCTCACTTGGGCAGATATTGATCTCAATGCATCTTACACACGATATCTTTCCGATCGGTTTTATCTAACTGTAGGTGGACAGGCAGGAATCGTCAATCGCACCTTCCGCGAAGACAATCTTCGATTTGACAATCAATTCAATCAGGAGATTGGTGCCTATGATCCTTCTTTAGGTAGTGGAGAGGTCTTCGCTGGCGAGGGCAGAACTTTTCTGGACTTTGCCGTGGGCATTAATTTGCGTTTCCAGACGAGGAATGCTAACGCTTTGGTTGATGAGCTCAATAAGCGGACAAAACTCGATGTAGGTATAGCTCTACACCATTTAACCCGACCTGATCAGTCATTTTTCGATAGTGACAAAGTACCTATCGAGCAGCGTGTGAGCCCTTATGCCATGCTCACCTTACAGGTCAGTAAGCCGGTTGATATAGTGGCCAATGTAACCTACCAAACCCAAGGCCCTGCTTATGAAGAATTGGTTGGAATGGCTGCCGTCCGCTTTTATCTCAATAGACGCCCAGGCCGACAGTGGAGCTTCCTGGCAGGTGCCGGACTTCGTAGAAATGTTATTCAAGACGCCTGGTGGCCAACTATCGAAATCGGACTCAACGACCTGCGTGTAGGCATCAACTACGACTTTAATGTCAGCCGATTTGATATTGCTACTGAAAATCGCGGTGGCTGGGAGTTATCTATGCGCTACCTATTCCGCTCTGCGCGGCCACTACCCGGTTTCAGGACTTGCCCGTTGATTTAAATCCCAAACACCCAACAACCGATGAACAAACGAATCATATACACACTAGCCGTTTTGCTTTCTAGTCTGAGTTTGGTCGCTCAGTCTTACAGCTTCAACGGCTTTGTAGGTCGAGGAGACTTGGCGTATGGAAATCAAGACTACTTTAGTGCATTTAAGTACTATGAGGCGGCTCTGAAGTTTGAAGATGATCTGGAGACCCAGTACAAAATGGGCGTAGCTGCTTTTGAAGCCAGGGCGTATCCAGCCGCTCAGGAAGCGCTCCAGATGGTAGCCGCCAGTGCCGAAGCAAATAGCTATCCGCTTTCCTACTACTACATGGGGCTTATCGCTCAGCGACAGCAGCAATACGAAGCTGCTACTAACTTACTCGAACAATTTTTGGCGCAATACCCAGATGCAGATCCGGCTTTCCGGGAAAGAGCTGAACAGCGCCTGGTAGATATTTCCTGGGCGGATAGCCAGGAATCCGATGGCTATGATCCCAATTTGCAACACCTGGGTGGAAGGATCAACACCGAGCATTCTGATTTTGGATATACCATAAGCCCTAGTGGAAACACTTATTACAGTAGTCATAGCACCTTTTGGCGCAGAGATACAGTTAGACCAAAGCGTAACTTGTCTCGGATACGGAGTGTATCATCTGATGATGGCATAATGCCACTTCCAGAATTGATCAATCGCGACAATGAAATTGTAGCGCATTCTGCATTTACACCCGATGGCAAAACCGTTTTCTACAGCATATGTGGCTACAGAGATGAAAATGGTGGATTCGATAAGGTCATTTGCGACCTGTATCGAGCCAAGGTCGGTGAAGATGGCCGTTGGACTTTTCCCCAGGCACTCGACATCAATATGGCGGGCTACAGTACAAGTATGCCCAGCGTTGGTACGGACCTTACCGAAGGAATAAACTATCTCTACTTCGCTTCTGATCGGCCAGGAGGGATGGGCGATATGGATTTGTACCGGGCACCACTCAGCGAAGATTATGAGCCGGGAACACCTGAGAACCTAGCCGGAATTAATACTTCGGGCCAGGAGGTTACACCATTTTTCTATACAGCTCGTCAAACCCTGTTTTTTGCCACAGATGGCAGATTCTCGTACGGGGGGCTGGATATCCACAAAAGTGTTCGACTCGAAGATGGGTTTTCAAGGCCACTAAATTTGGGCACGCCTGTAAATACGGGCTATGAGGATGCCTACTATAGCCAGTTTGCCAATGAAGAAAAGGCATATCTGGCTTCAAACAGACCAAGTGCAGAGGCCATCTTTTATGATGAAGACAACAAAATTTGTTGTTACGATCTCTATGAGTTTGTTCCCGATAATCGCATAGACCTACTTGCCCTGACCTATGATCTCCTATTGGATGAAGAGCTCGCTGGAGCTACAGTAGCACTTTATGAAATCACGCCTTCTGGTCCCGTTTTGGTTAGTGAGAAAATCAATATGGAAGGCAATGATTTCAATTGGAAGTTGGACCCTGGAAAAGTATATGAGTTACGAGCAAGCAAGGATGGATATACTGGTGTCATTGATCGCTTTGATCTGAATGATCCCGAGTTGTCAAGTCTGGGGCTCATCGTTAGGCCGCTTTATCTCAATCAGCGGGTCATGCTCGATGTTTTAACTTTTAATCAGGGTAATAACGAGGAGCTTCCCAACACACTGGTCTCATTGTATGAGGTGGCCGAAGACGGGTCGGAAACAGTTATCGCAACTGATATTGATCCCTTGTCCAATCAAGTAGAGTTTCCACTGGATATTGGTAAAAGGTATATTGTTAGGGCTGAGCGTGATGATTTCGGCGTATCCACCGAGGAAGAAATCGACTTGAGAGAATTTAGGCCAGAAGGTTCTACCCGCCTACGTAGAGACCTGTACTTGGGACAGCTACTGCGGATATTGGTGGTTGACGGAATGACCGGAGAGCCTTTGCCCGGGGCAACTGTAAGTCTCAGTCAGTTAGGCGGAGGCCAAATCGGTACAGAAACGAATGAACTGAGTAATGATTTCGAGTTCGTAGTAAGTCTGGATAGATTCTTTTTACTCGATACCAGAAGGGTAGACTATATCCCTAATCCAAGAATCGACACCCTGACTTTTGACCAGGCAGATTTAGAATTGGGCAACGGAGTGCTGGTCTTTGAGGTCCCGCTCTTTTACGGAAACATTTGCGACTTGCTACCTCTGCAAGTATACTTCGACAATGACCACCCCAATCCTAATACTATTAGAAGAACGACAAACTTGGCCTATGATGAAACCTATTATCGGTACGAGTCACGCGAGCAGGTCTTTATAGACTCCTTTACTATGGGATTGTCGGAAGAGGAAGCTTTCCTGACGGTTACTCGAGTCGAAGACTTCTTCGACGATCAACTGCGTAGTGGGTTTAGTCGACTGGAAATACTGGCTGAACTGCTACTGGCACATCTGCAGGAAGGCAATGAGTTTAGTCTGACTTTGGAAGGATTTGCCAGTCCAAGAGCCCCAACGGGTTACAATAGAAACCTCAGTGCGCGTAGAAATAGCAGCATCATCAATTATTTCCGACGCTGGAGTAATGGCGAACTTGCTCCGTACATTGATTCTGGTATGCTTGATTTCCCCAAGCGAACTGATCATGGAGAAAATGGCCCTGGAGAAGCTCCTGTTAGTGATCGCTATGATGATCCGCAGCAATCTGTATATAGTATTGTTGCCTCCATTCGAAGGCGTGTAGATATTGATAGCGACTGCGAGGTCACTACCTTATCTGAAGACCGATAGATTTTTGCCCAAAAGCTAAAGCAACCATCGTGAAAAATCAATTAAAAGAGATCGCGACCCTTTCCCAAAAAGTACTTCATCAGGCCCTACTGATAATTTGTATCTTTTATATGCTGCCTTTAGCTGCTGAAGGCGTTAAGCAGGTTGCACCAACAGAGGCAGACTCTCCGGTGATGCTAGATATAGACCGCGATGCGTTTGGCAACTTTGCTGCCCTGAACGGACCGGCATCTAGTAGGCTATACGTTAGTTTTGATGATGCAGACGAAGTGCTCTACATGGGACTTTCTGCTGAGGTTCGGGGTAACGGCGATGTGTTGAGCAATTCTATAGCGAATCGTTATTCCATCCAGATTCGGCAAGACGTGGGTTTGGGTAGCGCCAACCCCATTGTTCATGGTCCTTATCAGCTAGACCAAAGCAATTTTAATGTTAGCTCGTGGGCTCAAGCTGAATTTGGCCAATACTCGGTAGATGCCACAACAGGCGGAGATAGCATTTTCGTTTTTCGGCCAGGTGTATCTGGTGATTTTTATATTGAATTTATAGACAACAACTCCGAAGAGGGGCCTAATACAAACAGCAGCTTGTACATCCCATTTTGGGATTTTACAGTGACTAGTGCCGGCGGAGCTCCAATAAATGGTCGTCTGTGGTCTAGAAACTGGGCTTTTCGTACACCTACACTTCCCGATGATAATCCAGACGAGTGCGTTTGGGATAGACCATTCAATGGAACCATTTTCACCTATACGGAAGATGGTTTTGTATCCAAGATTGACTTCCTGGACTCTGGAATGCAAGGACTTTCCTTCAATTTGACCTTCAACTCTACTGGTCCAGGAAATACAGGAGATCTGGCTGAGGATCGAAAGAGTATTCCAAATGTAAATGCAACAGGAAACTCTGCATTTCATCAGATTTTCCTCAATGAACCAGACATAGAGCTATTTCCAAGTGGTGTTTGTGGTGCGCTGACCTCCTCTTCTTCTTTTGAGTGCACAGGCAATAATGAATACTGTCTGGACCTGTCTGTTACCAAGGCCGGGCAAGTAGAGATCATCTTGGACTTTGACCGCAATGGAATGTTAGATGACAGCAGCCAAGACTTAACGTTGGTTGTTGAATTTACGGACACGAGTTTGACTCAGTGTGTTCCCTGGAACGGCATTCGGGGAGACGGTACAGCTGCCGGCTCAGGAGATACGATCAATCTCATCTTCATTTATGCCCAGGGAATTCAGCATTGGTCTGTATATGACTTAGAGTTTATCAAGGATGGGTATTGCGTAGAGACCGTTAGACCCATTTGTATAGACGCGGAAGATGTATCACGGAACCTGTACTGGGATGATCGTGAAATACCCGAAGATCCAGGTACAGGAGCTGTAAAAGATGGAAGAGCGGGTTGCGCTTGTGAAACCGGGTGCCGAACCTGGAACTTCTTTGAAGTCAATGCCAGCTGCAATAATTTCAGCGACGATGATACAGAGGGATACGGAGATAAATCGACCATTAATACCTGGTGGTTTGCCAACAGTAGGCAGATTTTTACGGCTGATATCCCACTGGTAAGTATAGATATTGACGGACCTGACTCTATTTGTCTAGGTGATACCGCACCTAGACAAATAG
>JBCBVN010000100.1:0-12724 GCA_039817625.1 Bacteroidota bacterium | reverse complement strand
AGCTTGTCCAGCCCATAGCGCAGGAAGATCAATGCCAGTAAAAATGAGAGGGTACTTACCCAGGTCAATCGACTATATCGTTGCTTCGATAAGAGCAAATTGATCATAAAAGCAGGCACCAGGAGCAGAAAAAGTAAAGTGACTAGTTGTGGGCTGTCACTGCTCAATCCGAGAGGGGAATCCATGCCGGTGATCCACCGAGTGGCCAGTGCAGTCGGCTTATCCCATAAGGCATGTACAACTTGTGTCCACCAATTGAGGCTTTGCCAGGGAAATGGCATAAATAGCAAAGCAAGAAAAAGATAGATGGAAAGAAATCGATTGATTTTCTGACGGTGCACAAAACTAGCCACGAAGCCTGCGGACTAAAAGAAGGGCGGGGAGAATGAAGGCAAAAACCCAGTACGGTTGAGCCGGAGAGCTATCTGATGTCTCTGTTGATAACTCAAATTGAGCTTGATCTTGGTTGTTGGGCGGTGGCGTAGGAGCAGGGTGCTGCTGCTCTTGCTCGTTGGTTGGTCGCGAATTTTCAGGCTCAACCTCTCGTTGAGGTGGTGCATTGTCGAAACCGATAAAAACAACCGAATTCGCCGGATTGGTGAAGTTGTAGTGCTGGTCTAGTTGTTCTTTGATCCAATCAAGTCTGTGCTGGAAGCGAAAAAGGGGATGATCGATGACCGTTTCGCGACCAGGTTGCCAGTAAACAGTGTCATATGGAGGTTTATCTGCTTCATGGCTGTAATAGTCTACTCCACTAGTGATCATAATGGCCTCTTTCTTACTGATGAATATGACACTGTCGAGCTGTGATTGGGAGACTCTATGAACGGGTGCTGCTCCGAAATCTGAATAGGTCAGCAGGCGATCTTCTTCCTCCAGAGCTTCGAGGAAATTCTCTGCTGTACCGCCATGTGATTTATGGGCAATGAGCTTGGTCTGGGAATAAAGCGGGCAAAATAATAGGACACTAAAGGCGAAGGTGATTAGACGGTACATAGGACTTACTTGGATTTACTGGACCAGGTGCTGTTGAATCATTGGATTCCTTGCTTGCCGAGGAAATTAAAACTCCCTGTTACTCAACGCAATTTGTCATTATTTGCGTGTCTGTCTTTGTCTCGTTTGGTCTTTTTGTCCAGGCTTTTTTGTAGCGCATCGGTCAGGTCTACGCCGGTTTGGTTGGCCAGGCAAATTAAGACAAAGAGCACATCGGCCATTTCTTCACCTATTTGCTGAGGCGCATTTTTTTCGTCTTCCGGTCTTTTGAACGACTGCTCGCCATAAACACGGGCCATTAGTCTAGACAGTTCGCCGACTTCTTCCATAAGTATGGCCGTATTTGTTAGTTCGTTGTAGTAGCGTATGCCTATGGTATTTATCCAGGTGTCGACTTGCTGTTGGGCTTCTTTTAGAGACATGGGGCAAATGATTTTGAGGTATTGATACTGGCCATAAAAATCACCTATTCTTTAGACTTGCTGTCTATCCAGATGGTTGTGGGGCCATCATTTACTAAACTGACTTGCATCATAGCGCCGAATTGGCCGGTTTGGACCTGTTTGTTGAGCTCGAAGGACAACTGCTTACAAAAAGCTTCATAAAGTGGGATGGCTTGCTCTGGACGAGCTGCCCGAATGTAGCTGGGTCGATTTCCTTTTTTAGTGCTGGCGTATAAGGTGAATTGACTCACAACCAGTGCGTTTCCATCTACGTCTTGGAGACTCAGATTCATTAGTCCTTCGGCATCGTTGAAAATACGTAGGCGGGCGATCTTTCCAGCCAGCCATTCGATATCAGTCTGGTTGTCTTCTGGGGTGACGCCGAGCAGGACGAGTAGCCCCTTTTCTATTTGGCCGATGGTTTGGTCGTCGACGACTACAGAAGCCTGGCTGACGCGCTGGATGAGTGCTCGCATGAAAGTGTGAGAATTTACTGTGCGGGGGGAAACGGAATTCGGAGGGGCTCAGTTTTTTAATACAGCTTTTAATCCTGCGGTTTTAGGAGCCAGGATTGATGAATTTTTCCTTTCCTGAAATCAGGAGGTAAAGTCTGTTTGGTGGTTTCTTTTATCTGGTAGGCAGATAGCTCCTCCTCCGACAATTTGAAACCTCTGTGATTGGTGCTGAAAAATAAGGTGCCATCTGGAGTCAACCGGCTCATACATTGTTCGATGAGTTTGACGTGATCGCGCTGTACATCCAGAGTGGTTTTCATAGACTTGGAATTGCTGAAAGTTGGTGGGTCTAAAACAATGATGTCGTATAGCTCCGTTGGTTTTTGTTCTAGCCAGGCGAGTACATCTAATTGCTGAAAGCGGTGATTTTTGCCGGCCAGCTCATTTAGCTTCATATTTCTTTGTCCCCAATTCAGGTATTTTTCAGACAGATCCAGTGATAGGGTAGAGGTGGCAGCTGCTGCGGCGGCATAGACACTAAAAGAGCAGGTGTAGGCAAACAGGTTGAGGAGTGATTTGCCAGCAGCAATACTAGCCACCATTTGCCGACTTTGGCGGTGGTCGAGAAATAGTCCCGTATCTAAATAGTCTGTCAGATTGACCCAAAATAGCAGGTCTTTTTCTCTGACTCTATGGAAGTCTCCGACCTGCGAAAGTCTATTGTATTGTTGCTCGCCGCGCTGGCGCTTTCGCGTTTTGAAATGAATGTTGGTGGGGCCTACATCTTCTGTGTTGGGAAAATGACTGAGTGCCGTTTGCAGGGCCTGGCCAATCTCCATTTGTTGTCCTGATTCACCGAGTTCTTGCCATTTGGCGGGTCCTTTATTCGCAGATATGGCTATATAATACTGCCGGCCATAGATGTCGATGGTGCACGGATATTCATCGAGGTCGGCGTCGTAGATGCGGTAGGCTTCCAGCCTTTGCTTTCTGGCCCATCGGCTAAAATGGCGGATGTTTTTGCGTAGCCTATTGATGAATGGGATGTGTGACAAGGCGGGAAAGCGGTACTTTTGTGGTGTGTGAAAGTGGGGCTTGCGAAGGGCGAACCCGAACATATTCGTGTTTTAAAATATTCGCAAGTTAATAAGTTGATGACTTCGTTTCATCCTAGAATCTCACCTACTGCCACCGCCGATTCAATCATCAATTAGACTTCCGCAGGTATGAGCCTTTGTCGTTTCCCTTTGCTTTTCTTATTCTGTACACCTCTGTTATCTCTTCAAGCTCAGTCGGAACTGGAGAGCCGAGCAGCTGTGGTGCAGTCCTTGAACACCTTGTTTGATGCTATGAAACAAGGGGATACGACCGGAATGTCCGCTATTTTTCACCCTAATGCGCAGTTGCTGACGGTATCTGAGCTATTCGATGGGAGTAAGCAACTGCGAAAGGGCTCGTTGGATGATTTTCGTGAGGGTATTGCAGGTGCCGAGCCAGACATTCTGGTAGAGCGCCTTTATCAGATCGAAGTCAGAGTGGATGGTGATCTGGCTACAGCCTGGACTCCCTATAGATTTGAGTATCAGGGCGCAGTGTCTCATTGTGGAGTCAATAGTTTTCAGCTGGTCCGATCTTATGATACAGGAGTCTGGCAGATCGTCAATATCATCGATACACGCAGGCGTGGTGACTGCCCGGATATGCCTGAGACCTTGGACGAGAAAGATCGACTGAATACCCTGGTAGACGACTGGCATCAGGCGGCTACTGATGCAGATTCTGCTGCCTACTTCGGCTTGATGGATGAGGAAAGCATCTTCATTGGTACCGACGCTACCGAGCATTGGACGCGTGCTGAATTTATCGAGTTTGCCGCCCCTTATTTTGCCGAGGGTAAAGCCTGGGACTTCACCGCGATCGAGCGCCATTTCTTTATCTCTCCGGATAAGCAACTGGTATACTGGGACGAACTACTCGATACCTGGATGGGTCCGTGTAGAGGTACGGGAATTGCCGAGCGGCAGTTTGATGGTAGCTACCTGATCAAGCACTACACCCTGAGCGTGACGGTGCCCAATGAGAAGATTGAAGGATTTATTGAGTTGACGCAGGAGTAAAAGCCGATTACTCGCCAGACTTAGAAAGTTGTCATCCGGCAAAACCTCATGTTTTTGTCTGCGGACAAAACTTACCTTCGCGCCCAGACCTTTTCTTACAAACCAAATAAACCAATCCACATGTCTACCAAAACCGTCTATATCGTTGCAGCCCAGCGTACACCCATGGGCTCCTTCGGCGGAGTTTTTAAAAATATAAGTGCCATTAGTCTGGGAAGCACAGCCATAGCAGGCGCTCTTGAGCAGGCAGGTGTCCGACCTGCGGAAGTCCAGGAAGTGCTATTCGGCAATGTATGTAGTGCCAATTTGGGACAGGCTCCTGCCCGCCAGGCTGCGCTCGGTGCAGGAATTGGTCAGAATGTGCCCTGTACTACGGTCAATAAGGTGTGCTCTTCAGGTATGAAGACCGTGATGCTTGGCGCACAGTCGATCATGCTGGGGCTGAATGATGTCGTCGTAGCTGGCGGTATGGAGTCTATGAGCAACATACCTTACTATGCGCCATCTGTCAGGTGGGGTGCAAAATATGGCGATCAAAAACTGATAGACGGACTGGCAAAAGACGGACTCACCGATGCCTATGACCACCAGGCTATGGGGACTTGTGCGGATGCCACGGCAGAGAAGTATAACATCAGCAGAGAGGCGCAGGACGAATACGCGATCAATAGCTACCAGCAGGCAGCAGCGGCCACAGATAGTGGTCATTTTTCGGCAGAGATCACCCCTGTCCATGTACCTCAGCGTCGAGGTGATGATTTGGTGGTGAGTGAGGATGAAGAGTACAAGCGCGTCAAGTTTGATAAGATTCCCAATTTGCGCCCGGCCTTCAATAAAGACGGTACCGTTACGGCCGCCAATGCATCTACGATTAACGATGGCGCAGCGGCCATACTGCTGGTCTCAGAAGAGAAAGTGAAAGAGCTTGGCCTGACTCCGCTAGCCAGGATCGTTTCCTTTGCCGATGCGGCTCACGAGCCAAAGTGGTTTACAACTGCTCCGACGCTGGCCGCACCTAAAGCTTTGGAACGTGCCGGCCTTGGAATTAAGGATATCGACTTCTTTGAAGTCAATGAAGCCTTTGCTGTAGTGCCGATGGCTTTTGCTCAAGAACTGGATGTCGATCCTGCCAAGATGAATGTACACGGCGGTGGTGTTTCGCTTGGTCACCCACTAGGAGCCAGTGGTGCGCGCATCATGGTGACCTTGCAAAACGCACTTGCTGCAGCTAATGGTCGCTATGGCCTGGCTACACTTTGCAATGGCGGAGGTGGTGCGAGTGCTATCGTGCTGGAAAAGGTATAAATGTAAAGTCGCCCGTTGAATAAAGTGCAACGGGCGACTTCCTTCTAGAAGTACTGCCCAAATCCTACGACCAAGCCTCTCTCGTTGGTATTGTAGACATCAACTCCGTAGTCAATCCTGATCACGGCATCTTTCGAGCTATTGCTGATTAGTCGGATGCCTGCTCCTGCGAAGTGGCGCAGATTTTCTGACTCCACCAACTCCGCCAGTTCGCCTCCCGGATTGCGCCAGTTGCCGATGTCTGAAAAGGCCACGGCTTGCACCGCAAATCTGCGGCGTCGGTCTTCCCAGATCCGGTGGCGATATTCCACATTGAGCACGGCCTGAGCGGTTCCGCGATCAATTCGATTACCACTACCTCTAATATTGACTTGGCTATCTAAGACAAAGGGAGCGAATGGGCTGTTTTCATTGGTAGATAAACCGAGTCGAAACCGAGTTGCCAGATTGCCTCTACTTCCAATTTGGCGATAGAAAAATAAATCATTGAGTGCAAAGAGGAAATTCGAATTGTCGTCGTGATTGTGGATTCTTTGCGCGTGGAATCGCCAAGAAAAGCCATTCAGAATTTCTCGGTTGTAGTCTATCCTGTTGTATTGTATACCTGCCTTAAGTGCAAACTTTAAGAGGGTGAGCTGGTCCGGACCAACTCCGGGATTCTCCCCTTGGTCTTGCCGCTCATAGTTTTCTCTAAACACATTTAGGGCCAGGGAAAGCTGAACCGTCGGTTTGGGCCTATAGCTTGCTCCGGCCTCAAAGCTCAGGTTGCGGTAGAGATAGTTGCTGGTGGCAGTGGTGAAATAGACCGGTTCAATAGCCGCGTATTGGCGATTTTCCAGTCTGTAGCCCCAGCGCCCGCTCCGGTATGACGGATTGGACAGGGCTACAGAATAATTGTGCTCGCCGTCGATATTCTGATAGTAAGCTGTTAGGGTTTGGCCCCGACCTTGAAAGTGAATGTCGTGGAATCCCAATAGATAATGGAAGTTTCCTCTGATCCCTCCAAAATTGAGTAGGGGGCTGAGGGTGCGTCCTTCTTTGAGTGTCCACTCGACTATGGTGTCCCGATTTTCGGTGGTATGCCAGCTGTATGAGGCTTCGGTCAAAACGGGTAGATTGACCATTTCCTGGCGTAGATCTTCGAGGTAAGTTTCCCAATCCTCGCCACGAAGAGGTGTACATCTCAATTCTTCCTTCACGGAGCTTGGCTCTAGGCATTCTATATGTGCAGCTAAATAGGAAAGCTGGGTGCGTTTGATTCCCTCAAAACGATTGTGCACTTGCCCGAATAGGGGAAGGCTCAGAAAAAAGAAAACCAGAATTAAGGCAGGCGTGAGTGTTCGGCGCATGTGCAATTAGAGGTTAAAGCGCAAGCCAAGATTTACGGTGCCTGCATTGCCGTTCACACTGCTCAAGAATTGATTGTCGAAAGCTGTAGCCAGCAGCTCCAGCTCGAATTTTGGAGTAAATTGATATTTGGCTCCTGCACCTAATTGGTAGAAGTAATCAAAGTCTGCTTGCCAATAAGGGCTATAGCTCGCCAGGCCATAGAGTGTGGCCTTGGGTGTTGGGAAATAGCTGAAAATTCCGGTAAGCGGTGTCGACAAGCGATTAATTCGTCCGGCTTCTTCAGCGCCGATGTCTTCAAGCACTACGTCTACCTCTGCAAAAAAGGAGAAGTTGTTGCCGATGGAAAAATCGTTGAATATTTGAGTGAACCAGGTGGCTCCACCAAAATCTACAAAGCGACCGTCATTGAGGGCACCAGTAGGATCATCGGCAACCGGCAACCAAAGAGCACTTTGGATGGAGAAGTTGGGCAGGTTGGTAAAAGGAGCAATTCTGACCTTAGGTCCAAAACCCGTTACCGCAGATCTGAAAAAGCTGGCTCCGTTATTGCTGAACACGTCGAAATTGGAAGCCGTGCCCGCCTCGTCGTAGCGCACTCGGCGGTAGCGCAGGTCGAAGCCGATATTAAATCGGTCAGAAGCGCCATACAAGGCACTCACCCATGAAGTAAAAAAAGAAGACCGCTCACCAGCGGCCTCCTGACTATACAGATTGTTAAATATTTTAAATTCGAAACTTCCTTGCGGAATAGCAGCCGACACTACATAGCGAGCAGCATTATTGCCGCCACCAGGAGGTGGGCTTATACCTTGGTCCAATTCTATGCTTCCTCTTCCGCGACTTGCATTTAGCGTCCAGTTGTAGGGGTAGTAATTCAGGCTTGAAGAGGTGGATAGCTCAGCATCTCGATAAGTATTGATGAAGGCAATCACCCGGTCTTTACTGCCACCGAAGTCAGAAGCATACCAGTTGAAGATTTGAGACAAGCCGACATTTGAGCCGTTGACTCTTATAAAATTCGGATCATTTACGGCCAGTCGTGTTTGTCTATTGAGTTGGTTGTCCAGTTGTTCGGGGCGATAGGCAAAATTGGTAATTGGTGGACAACCAATTGCGCCACAGACCAGGGCAAAGTGCAATCTGGCATCATTGTATTCCTTAAGGATCAGATCTTTTTCCAGCTGGTTGAGGGTTAATCTCTGACCACCAACATTCACTTTATTTCTATCGAAAAACCCGGAGACATCAAGTACCGAATTCAACGGGTAATTTTCCAATACTTGATTGATGACTAACAAATTATAAGCATTGATCAGATAAGCCTCGCGTTCTATAGCGCTCAGACTACTGAGTTCGATGTTTTCTATATCATCAATTAGGGTGTTGATCTCTCCTGAGGCTTTCAGACCGGCATAATCTATTTTGCCAGCTATGACAGATCTTTCAAAGAAGCTATTGGTTTTATCAAAAAACTCTGCAGGTGTAGTGGCCAGTAAGCTGCTTAGACTCAAGCTGAAGGCGATAATGGCTGTGCTCAATTTTAGCATGGTATAAATATTTTAGATTCGACGAAATTGTCGGCTTGTACACAAGTGTGAAAAGCCTAAGGTTTCTCGATTTTATACCAGAATTCCGGCCAATGTCGGATAGTGACTTTTGCCAATTCTACTTATCACAGAAGTATCACAGGGCAGTGAAATTTCTATGTATTTCGGGCTAACTCCCCGGAATTTTCTTCCCTTCATTAAATAGCCTAACTGCCTTCTCGATCCGTCTTTTTCGCGTGTCGGCTCCCTTGGCGAGCTTGATCCAGCGCAGGGCAAATCGCTTGCTAGCATCGCCCAGACTTTCGTAGAAATTCCTGGCCCCGGGATGCTTTTCAAACATGGTTTCCAGGTCAGCCGGTACAATCAGCGCATCTACGTCGTCTAGAAATGACCACATGCCCGATATTTTAGATGCTTCTATGCTCGCATGCCCCGGCTCTTCCATTTTGCCTTCGGTAATTAGCCGGGCTGCTCGATCTTTATAGGTCTTCGACCAGTGCTGTACTCGCCTTGGACTGATCAGTTGCATGGTGCGATTGATGTCTTCTGGGTGCTTGCGCCGCATACCATCTATCCACCCGAAGCAAAGCAGCTCGTCAAGCACCTCGCCGGTAGAAACGTACTTACCAGCAACTGCCTTTTTATAGGTCACCAGCCAAACACTTTCCTCTTGCGCATGATTGACTGCCAACCATTGTCGCAACTCGTCTGAGGAATTTACTTCGACTTGTACAAAGTTTTCGGTCTTGACCATGTGGAGTAAAGCACGAGGTAAGATATTGGTTCACTTTGGTCTATCACTCCAGGCTGTTCTCGTTCCAGCCACAGCTGCGCAGGCATGTACGGGCAGAACACCTATGCGATCACCTGGCTTAAAGTGCTTAGGTTGATCCAATACAATTGTTCCATGTTCCTGGCTGAGCTTGGTGACACGCCCCAAGATCTGAGAGTGATCCCAATCATCACCTTCGATTAGCGGTACGGCCAGACCGTAATACTTCCCGCGCTCATCCTGTAGACTGTCCTTGCCCAATTGCGCCCATCCGCCGTGTACGACCAGTTCCTTACCGTCATCCTTTATTTGCAGAATATTTAGACTTCCGCAGGTGGCTATATCTCCCATCTGGCAGGCGCCTAATCCATGCTGCACTAAATCGTAATAGACAAAGTTGCCCGGTCCGATTCCAGTAATGCCCCGAAAGTCTTCCTGGGTCGAGCAGGCTGGGGTGTCGCCGATGACAACCTCCGAAATATCTGGGAAGGCCTTGCGAAGGACTCCAATCCGGTCCAACATCTCCTGGTGAACCCGACCAATCTCTTCCAAGGAATTCGTTTCATAGGTATGCCCCGAGTGCACGTAAAATCCGCGGCACCGATGTTGCTCACTCGCCTCGATGATCTCGCCTATCAGATCATGATTTGTCCATCTGACCCCTGATCGGCCATAGCCTGCGTCAATCTCGATGAAGTAAGGTAGGGGATCAACCACTTGTTCTCCCAGCTGACGAGCTACGCCTATGTCGACCAGAAATACACTGATTTCCGCTTGCTTCGATAGCTCCTCCAATTCATCAATTTCAGAAGGGTCCAATGGCATAGCCACGGTTAGTTTGTCCCATCCAGCTTCGATAAACGGTCTGGCCATTCGAAAGCTGGTTACCGCCCCGGCTTCGGCTCCGGCTGCTCGGCACCACTCAGCTACTAGCGGGTCTTGGTGCGTCTTGAAGTGGGGCACAAAACCGAGGCTATGTCGCTTCGCCCGTTCTGCCATCCTGCGGATGTTTGCTTTGGCACGGGTGTGGGAGAGGAGGAGGTTGGGCATGGGGGAAGGTAAAGAGAAACGGCCGCTTCGCGGGAGCGAAGCGGCCGTAGCCTACTAGAAGAATTTAGGTGCGAAAACGAGAGTGGAGGAGTTTATCTGATGATTAGCCTTATGCCTTTGTATACTTCATTTTTGTGATCCCGGAGTTGTAAGAGGTGAATTCCTGATCTTTTAATAGGCATGTCTGCCAATTGTCCCAATCACAACTTGCAAGGTCCGCTACTTAAGTTGTAGCCTTAATATTCCCTCCTAGTCTAGAAAAGGATGTTTAGTACTATCCCTTACAATTATTTTACTTTAATCAATCGGTTTAGCTGCAAGATTCATTTTAGTTTTACCATACTTCACATTTTCTAGTGCGGCCTAATTTGCCAAACACTTGAGGCAAAAGTGAGCGGGTATGTATAACTATTCTAGTGAAGATTTTTCAAAACTACCTATAAGCTATTCTAAGCAGAATACGAGTTGTTCTAAACAACGAGTTAGCTTTTTATATCACAGGAGAGAGTGGGCTAGGTAGGTTTTGAAATAGTTCTAAATAACTCTGATCTTATCAATACTATACTGAATGTCCAGATGCTTTCCCAAAGTATCGCTTTATGCATTTATCACAGAAGTTAGAGCGCCGGGCGACAATCTGGCAGAACTATAGCAGCTTTCGTGGGCAGTTACATCATACAGAGCTTAAGGGTCCCGTAGGAAGCAGGATGTATTTCCAAGACCGAGAATATATTATATGGTGTATCAATAATTATTTAGGTCTGATGGGGCACCCAGAGGGAATCAAAGCTGCGGCAGAAGTAGCCCAGGAATACGGTGCCTCTTATCCGCACTCCGTTCGGTTAACGGCTGGTCACACGGCACAGCACGATCATTTAGAAGAACAATTATCCGACTTTCTCCAGAAGGAAGACACCATGCTCCTTAATGTGGGGTTTCAGGGCGTAATGTCAGTAATTGATGCACTGACGGATCGACACGATACCATTCTCTATGATCGCAATGTACACGCCTGCCTCATAGATGGAGTGCGGCTCCACAACGGGCGGAAGTTTGCATTTCAGCACAACTCGGTGGTCCATTTAGAGCAACAGATCAAAAGAGCGCTGAAGACACACAACCCTAATGAGGGAATGATGATTGTACTTGTCGATGGGCTATACAGTATGCACGGTGGTCTGGCCCCGCTGGACGAGATTGTAGCTCTAAAAAAGAAATATGGTTTTGCTCTTCTTGTGGACGATAGTCACGGACTAGGTGTTTTTGGTAATAATGGACGAGGAGCACCTGAATACTTCGGAGTAGAGGATGAGGTTGATATCTATATCTGCTCATTCACCAAAATATTCGGAAACATCGGAGGCTTTGTAAGCGGCAAAAAAGAGCATATCGAGTATCTCCGTTTCACAGTCCGATCCCAAATTTTTAGTCGGACACTTCCACTTTCGATGGTTGCCGCAGTCACAAAGAACCTGGAAGTACTCCGTAAAGAACCCGAGCGTCGGTACACCTTGTGGAGAAATACCAAGCTACTTCAAGAGGGTCTACGTGATCTAGACATCAACTTTGGCGATACCGTTAGCCCCATTACACCTGTACGTATCTACGGCTCTTTACACGATGGTTTGGAAGTACTATCGGAGCTTCGAAAATTAGGTGTTTTTAGTTATGTAGTGGGTTATCCTGTGGTTGAAAAGGGGTCCTGCCTCATTCGCATGGTAGTGACCCAGGATCATAGCCAAGAAGATATTTGGGAGACACTGGATGCTTTTAAGAAGGTAAAATCACAATTTCCGAAACGACTTACAAATTTCGCGTTTGTCGGGATTTAGAGGCGTACTAAAGACTTGATTGGTTTGCCTTAAATAGAGAATAGGTAACCAATATTCTAATCATTGTCTGAGTGATGAGAGATAAAAAAGTGATCTTTCATATCCGGGGTTCTATTCTTGTAAGGTGAAGCAAAGCGGACGCTTCCTGCTGGAAGCGGCCGCTTAAAGAAATAAGGAAATTTAAGTTTTAGGCGCCTTCGCCTAGTCCAGGAAGTAAACTACTTTCCTCTCTTACAAATGCAAAAGCATTGTAGTCTAAGCTAGCTACTAGATCAGTTTCACCAGGGCTGAAAATTCCGTTTTCTCCGATACCAGCTATGAAACCAGCTTCGCCTGTGCCATTTAGGCTACTATCGCCAATGCCTACAGAAGCGGCTAAGAGTAATGCCGCAATAGTCGTTTTAAATAAATACTTCATGAAAGTGCTTTTAGTTATATATCCTAATTTATTGGTATGCCATGACTTGAGCAAAAAATTACTGTGGGTAGAAGAAACTATTCTATCTCACGATTAAACGTTCAATATATGGAGTACCTCCATCCAATGGTGATAGATATACTTGATAAATCCCTGGAACTAACGAGGAGATATTGACCCTCTGGGCAAGATCAATTTGCTGGATTAAGCGACCCGACATGTCAAATATTGATACGTTGTATATGTTTGAATTGTTCCAAGAGAAACTGTTTGTAGCTGGATTGGGCATAATCATAAAACCATCTTCACTTTGAGGAACAAGGTTGTGGTTTGGAAATGGAATAACCTCTGGCGACAACTCATCTGCATTATTTCTTATTGTGAATACTTTAGATTTGGCTCTGTATCCGTCAAGAATATTACAAGTCACGGAGTATTG
>JBCBVN010000099.1:0-12904 GCA_039817625.1 Bacteroidota bacterium | reverse complement strand
TACCATCATCAAAATTTTTTGATGATGGTATCTCTACGCCCCCAGGCCAGCATAGCCGTCCAAAAGCCTATGATTTCCCGGTCGCGTGGGTCTTGAAAAGCATGAGGTAGTGAGATGGGATCCTGGGTTATAAATTCGGGCTGATTGTAACGCTCGGCACTGTCTATGAGCAGTTTTTGGACTTCCCTGCCTACCTGCGGATGGCAGGCAGGCGCAGGTGGAAAGATTCTCCGCCGATTGGCTTTTTGCGCCTTCTGTTGAAGGGATGACTTTTTAGATGACGATTTATTGACTCGGCCCATAGTGGCAGCGACTGGTTTGTGGTTTATCCTTTTGTGCGCTTGTATAGCTTAGACCGCATCAATTCCCACTTGCACAATCTATGTACCAAAGATACCCTAAGTACCCCCAATCCATACTTCATACTGCGCCGGAAATTGATGCTGCTGGCCTCTTCAAAATATTTAGTGGGGCAACTGATCTCACCTATGTGGAAACCGGCATAAATGATCTGAGATAGCATCTCATTGTCAAAAACAAAGTCATCGTCATTCGCTTCAAAGTTTATGGCTGCTAAGACCTCTCGGCTGAATGCCCGATAGCCGGTATGGTATTCAGATAGCTTATAGTCGACTAAGATGTTCTGGACCAGGGTTAAGAAGCGGTTGGCCAGAAACTTGTAGACAGGCATACCCCCCTCCAGTGCTCCTCTACCCAAAATTCTAGAACCCAGTACGACAGGAAACAACCCTTCGCCAATCATATTGACCATACTGGGTATAAGCTTAGGCGTATACTGGTAGTCGGGGTGCAGCATGATGACAATATCAGCACCAATTTCCAGGGCTTTGCGATATAGGCTTTTCTGATTACCGCCATACCCCCTATTATTTTGATGGACGATGACATGCCCGATACCCAGTTGATGGGCGAGAGCAGCAGTCTCATCTATACTGGCATCATCGCAGAGAATGACCTCGTCAACCAGATCGAAAGGGATCTCGCGATAAGTGCGCTCCAGAGTCAGCGCGGCATTGTAAGCTGGCAGAACAACGACTACCTTTTTATCCTTGTACAAAGGCGGACAATACTATTTAGGCAGGCAAAGGTAAGCGCTCGCTAAAGAATCAGGTCGCCTGAAATTAATTGGCCAGTTCCGGGAGCCAATGGGTGAACTTTGGGACCTCCACCCGAAAACGCTCTTCTAACTGTGGATCCACTTCCCAGTTGCGCCTGAACTCGTAGTATCCTTCCATAGAGCCCATAGGGGTATTCATTTGTACCCAGCTCATGTATACGTGGCTCTTGCCGGGGTCGATGATGGGCTGCTGCCCTATGACCCCTTCTCCCTCTATGAGGTGTTCTTTGCCATCTCCCTCTACAACTCGCCACTTGCGGCTAAGCAGCTGAACGGTTTCGGCACTTTCATTACTGATCCTGATCCGATAGGCAAAGATGTATTTATCTGCCTCTGGCTCGCTGTACTCAGCCTGATAAAAGCTTTCTGCACTGACAGTTATGTCGTTTGTGGTGAGTTTGATCATGGTACAGTAATTTACTAATTTCCGCACAAATAACAAGCATTTTTATGGCAAGTTCACCCTAATAATCGCCTTCTGTGTCGTAATTTCTGTTTCTGGACCCGCGTTCACTTTGTTTGTCTTGTTGTAGACGATAACTGAGGGTAATATCCAGCTGTCTGACCCGCCAGCGGCTGTCTCCCTCCGCAAAAAAGTTGTCCGTAAAGTTGGTATATCTCCACCTGCGGCTGTTCAACAAGTCTCTCACGCCTACGGTCAGTGTAGCGCGATCTTTCCACAGATCGTGGCTCAAGGCTACATCTATGCTGGTTATGCTGCGCTGGCGCCCTTGTGGTTCATTGCGTGGGGCACGGTAGTTGTACCTCACTTGTGCATCGAATTTTGGACTCACTTTGAATCTAGAGGTTCCACGTGCAAACCAGGTAAACCCGCTAGCCGAGAAATCTTGCTCTAAGGCCCGGCCCTCCGTTTCGAAACCAAAGAAGTTGAGGTCAGTCGTGAAGCGCCACCAAGTAGTTAGATCGTAGTTCAAGTTCACCTCCAATCCATAAGCATAATTCGTTGCCAGGTTTTCTGGTCGGGCGACACTGTTGCCTTCGCTGTCCACAACCCGGATGGTTTCTACTACATCTTCAGTTTCTCGGAAATAGATGGCACTACTGATAGAACCTTTGTTGAAATATTTGAGGTGACCAAGCTCAAAAGAATTGGTGAACTCAGGATTAAGGTTGGGATTTCCCGACCTGAAATTTCGATTGTCGGTAAAAGTGAAGAACGGGTTGAGTCTCCAGAAACTTGGGCGACTGATTCGCCGACTATAACTCAGCTGTAAGCTATTCTGGTTGGCCAACTCCAAATTCAGGAAGGCAGAGGGGAATAAGTTCAAAAACTCTCGTTTATTGACTTCGTCTGTTTGTAGCAACTCTGTATTGATCAGGCTATACTCTGGTCTTAGTCCAAGCTGGAAAGACCAGGCTCCAAACTTATTGCCATAGGTGACATAGGCCGCATAGACCTGCTCCTCGTAGTTGAAGGTGTTGCTCAGGCCATCAAGTGGAAAAAACTCATCTGTGTCAGAATCCAGCTCTTCCACCAGAAAGTCGTTGTCTACATTGCGAATAGAGGCGCGAAGGCCTGCTTCCAGTTTGTGGTCGTCACCCAGCGGGCGAACATAATCGGTTTGGAAAATCAATTGATCTGATCCCTCATTGTTATTGGATCGCTGGATGAGGTCCTCCCGATCCGCAGGATTTCCCATGGCGTCTAAAAAGCGGTTGCTGAGGTCCGATCCTTCTATTTCGGATTCATCTTGGTAGCGCAGATCTGCCGTTAGTTTGTGGCCGTCCAGACCAGGCAGCTTCAGTTCGTACTCCAAAGAATATTCCAGGCGCGTTTCATCTTCAAATTCCTCATCGAATCTTATTTCTCGCCCAGTTGGGTTGTCGAGAGCATTCAGATAGTCGAAATAGCGGGTCGTGTTTTCGTTATTGTCGTCACCCAGGCGGTAGGTTAATGCCGTGGTGAGTTGGCTGTTTTCACTAAAAAAGTAGTCGGCTCCAAACCTGAAATTGAGGCCTAATCCTTGTCGTACACGGTCGTTGTTCTGGAGGAATATCAGTGTTTCGTCGGGGTTGTATACTTCGGTATACAGGCTGCCGTTACCCGGGCGTTCGCGAAAGCTTGCTCCGACATTAGTGAAAAAATTGAAGCGATCTGACCGCCGATTTAAATTGACAGAAACCCCAAGATTGTCAGGCTGGCCTACCGTCAAGTCGAAGCTTCCGTTGAGTCCACGGCTCTCATCTTCTCGCAAGATGATATTGATGATGCCGCTTGTGCCTTCGGCTTCATATCGTGCACTTGGGTTGGTGACCACTTCAATCCGCTCAATCAAATTAGCCGGCAACTGCTGAAGACCACTTCCATCGCCTCCCAGCAGGGTAGAGGGTCTGCCATTGATCAGGATGCGCACATTGCCGCTGCCGCGCAAGCTTACATTGCCTTCTACATCGACTTGTACCGAGGGGACGTTATCTAGTAGTTCGGTCGCACTCCCGCCTTGGCTGCTCAGATCCTTTCCCACATTAAATATGCGTTTATCCAACGCCAGGGTCATAGTTGAACGTTCTGCGGTGACCATGACTTCATCTAGTTGAGCCGATGCAGATTTGACAGAGATAATGCCAGCGTCGTACACTTCTCTCGGTGCGATATCAAATGTCTCAGTGACTTCGGGGCGGTAGCCTAAAAACTCTATTTTGAGATAAAACCTACCGGGGTTAGACTCTATTTCAAATCGCCCATCTCCGTCAGTGATGCTCCCGCCCAGTAGTTCATCGCTGGCGTTGTAAAGACTAACGGTTGCATAGTCCAGAGGTGAGTTTTGATCCTCATCGACAATTTGCCCGCTTATGGTGGCCTTCCCTGACTGATCTCCGACAGCAGCTTGGGTATAAATACTGGAAAGTGGTATTAGCCACAAGACCCCGATCATTAATCGGGTGACGATAGTTTGCATGTGTGTTTTTCTTATTTGCTTCAGGTCATCAAACCCCTTAACGGCTAATTGGCCAATTCGTTCGTTTACACATATTTTTACTTGAGTAAGATGCCGACAATAGTGAAGTCATGCAGCTCTAATGAATGATTTGGAGGCCTGAACTTTGACTATTTCTACACTTTCTTTACCCAATAGCTAACTTTACCCAATGCTTAAACGCTTTGTAATTGCTCTGTTTTTTGTCACCCTAACCAGCATAATGTGGGCCCAGTCATCTGCATCGGAGCTTCGCGAACGCAGGCGACAACTCACACTGGAGCTGCAAGAGACAACGGAGCAACTAGAAGCTACTAAAACGCAAAGATCTGCTGCGATCCAGCGGTTGAACCTGATACAGCGACAGATCGAACAAAGGCGAGCATTGATCGAAACCCTCAATGCAGAAATAGAAATCAATCAGCAGCGGACATCCAGAAATGAACTGGTCGTAGCCAGTCTGGAAGATGATCTCCAGCGGCTGAGACAAGAATATGCACAGACCGTAAGGGCAGCATATAGAGCGCAGCATACCAATAGCTGGTTAGCCTTTATACTGTCTGCCGATGGATTTAATGATGCCTTTAGGAGATATCGCTATCTCAGACAGTATCAGGAATACCGGGCCAGGCAGAGTAGGCTGATTATGCAGACCCAGCAAATGCTGAGCCAGAAGCTGACTGAGTTAGAGGAACAGCGAATTGAAAAGGAAGATCTACTGCTGGAAGCCAGTGCTCAGGATCTGGAGTTGCGAACGGCTATGGGTAACCAGACCAACCTGGTAGATCAGCTAAATCGAGACGAACGGCAGTTGGCCGAGCGCATCCGGCGTCAGCGGCGCGAGCAGCAGGAACTGGATAGCAGCATCGAGGCTGCCATAGCCGCAGAGATTGAAGCACGCCGCCGCAGAGAGCGAGAAACGGGTACCAGCGAGTCTACGGAGGTAGAAGACGCAACCTTTGCCAATAGTCGAGGGCGGCTGGATTGGCCCGTGCCTGGTGAGATTGTTAAACCCTTTGGTCGTCAGCCTCATCCTGATGTTCCGTCGGTGACCATTATGAATGGAGGAGTCGACATCAGGACGACGCCAGGCGCTAGGGTAAAGGCCGTCTCGGGCGGCGAAGTGATTAGTAGTCGAACGGTGCCCGGTTATCGCCAAGTCATGATGGTACGCCATGGCGAATACTACACGGTGTACAGCAACCTGGATCGAACAGTAGCTCGGGTAGGAGACACCATCGACAAAGGTGCCACCCTCGGTTTTATGGGACAAGACAGTAGACCATTACACTTCGAAGTTTGGTCGGGTAGAGAGCGATTGAACCCTTCTGAATGGTTGGAATAGTGGTACTAGTTTTTAACCAGCTTGAGCAACCAGCCCTTTTCGAGTAAGGCAACGACCAGCGTAAGTCCAAATAAAAAAGCCAGCCGCACGAGCATAGCATCGAATTGAGTGCCCGCATAGACTGCAGCTGCTGATAGCACTGCATAAAGGAGCATTTTGTCTAGTCGGTAAGGGACGGGGAAGTAGCGACGCGTGACCAGGTAAGCTAAGGTGCACATTAGCGTGAAACAGCCCAAAATGGACCAGGCGGAGCCATCTATTCCAATGCGTGGCACCAGCAGCACATTTCCGCCCACTACGATGGCGCTACCGGCCAGGGCAATGATCCCGCCCAGGTAAGTACGGTCCGTGAGCTTGTAGGCCATGGCAAAGTTGTAGTACAGCCCGAGTAAGATATTGGCGGCCAGCAGCTGTGGCAGCAGGTAGAAACCGACTCTTTTGTCAGCAGCTACAAAGCCCTGCAGCCAGGGAAGAAGTAACAAAATTGCGGCGGCCGCTAAGCTGCCTAAGAGTATAAACGCTCGGGCTGCATCGGCAAAAATGCGTTTATCCGTTTGGGCAAGATCTTTTCCGCTATGTCTGAAAAAGAAAGGTTCGGCAGCATAATTGTAGGCTTGAACAAACAGGCTGATAAACACGGCCATTTTGGTTGCTGCGGCATAGTAGCCTGCCCAATCCAGGTTTTCGGTGACCGTTCCGCCATGCCAGTATTTGATCATGGCAGGGCCGACCAGGCTATTGACGATACCTGCCAGGGCTACAATCACCAAGGGGGCAGAGTATCCTATTAGCATGCGCAAATTTACCTTGGGAAGAAGGGGTGTTTCTGATGTAGACTTCCGCAGGTCGGGATCTTCCTCAGACACTGATGTATCGCTAGTTCTGCTTGTAATGGATTCGGAGTGGTTTTGAACGGGATGCTTTTGAGCATACCAAAAACCATCTGCTACCAATAAGACGTATCTGAGCACACTCGCTATGAGTAATGCGCCAAAATAGTAGGCGACCATCCACTGTTTGTCATACCAACTGAGCTCCCATAGAGGCGCAAAATAGAGGGTAAAAAAGACGAGAATAATGCTCAACCCAATATTGAATAAGTTGATATTCGCAAATGTCCATGCGCGCTGCTGGAGCCTGAGCCGTGCCAGTGGTACAGCCGATAGGGCATCGAAAGCGACGACCAATACAACCAGTTGTACATAAATCTGGCGATCAGGGTATCGCAGCAAATCAGCTATCCATGGAGCTAACCCCAGCCCCAGGCAGACGAATACCACCACAAAGCCTGCCACACCGAGTTGTGCGACTTTAAAAACCTGATTTGGGTCGTGCTCACTGCGGCTGGCAAATCTGAATACGGCGGTGTCGAGTCTGAAAATGAGTAGCGCGATACAAAAGGCGGTATAGAAAAAAAGGTCATTGACAACGCCGTACTCTGCTTCTGAGAAAACGCGAGTTAGAAATGGAGTCAGCAATAGAAAATTGGCCAATCGACCCAGAATGCTGCTCAGCCCATATATGGCTGTTTCGCCGGCTAGACTCTTGATGGACATTGATCAGATCTGATCGAGCACTTGATAAATACCGGGAAGCTCTCTGCCCAGGCCATCGTAATCTAGACCATAGCCGACTACAAACTTGTCGGGTATCGTGAAGCCAACTAAATCTATGGCGACATCAGTTTTCTGAGCTTCCGGCTTGTGGAGTAATGATACGATGGTAATCGATTTTGGATTTAGGGCGCTGATTTTTGGCAAAAATGCCTCCATAGTGAGGCCACTATCGATGATGTCTTCGACCAGTACCACAGCTCTGCCAGTCACTAAGCTGGGATCGGGCGAGATTAATATTTCTACTGCCTGCGAAGAGCTGATGCCCTGATAGGATTTGGTTCGCACGAAGTCTACTTCTCCCGCTAAGCCACAAGCTCTGATTAGATCTGCTGCAAAGACAAAGGCTCCCTTGAGCATGATCAGATAGACCACGTTTTCTCCTCGTAGTTTTTGGTGTAGAGATTGGCCCATTTCAGCTATTCGTTCAGAGATAGCTGTACTGGAAATGTACTCGTGAAAACGGAGTTGGTGAAGTTGGATGAGCCTTGGGTTATCGGAGTCCATACTTGTCAATTAAATAAACGAGTGAAGTCATAGCAGCGGCCCCTAGTAGCAGTTCTCTTTGGTTAACGGCTTCTAGTCGGTCGGCGGATGTGTGATGATAGTCAAAATATCTTTGAGTATCAGGCTGTAATCCCATGAGCAAGCCACCTTGTGATTTTAAGCCGCCAATATCAGCTCCTGATCCACCAGAGCTAAAACTCAGGCCATAAGGTTCTACTAAGGGTAGCCAGGTAGTCAGTTTGCGCATATAATCGGCAAATACTTCTTCTGTGGCTTCTGCTGTAAATCCCCTTGGGCTAAACCCGCCCCGATCACTTTCCATGGCCATCAGGTGGAATTCACCTGCGGTATTGCTGGCATCCCAGTAGGCTCGGCCACCGGCCAGGCCATTTTCTTCGTTCATAAAGAGAACACACCTCAGGGTGCGTTGCGGGCGGTAGTC
Source organism: Bacteroidota bacterium (assembly GCA_039817625.1). Classification (GTDB taxonomy): domain Bacteria; phylum Bacteroidota; class Bacteroidia; order Chitinophagales; family Saprospiraceae; genus Neolewinella. The sequence continues at coordinate 4,920 of JBCBVN010000099.1, read as the reverse complement.
TAGTGCTTGTAAGAGCGGCCACACCTGCATAGATTGCACGCATCCAGATCCGTCGTCGTGGGCGCCTTCACCTATGTCCCAGCTGTCTAGGTGGCCGCCAACTAGAATAATTTCATCGGGGTAGGTACTACCGGTCACTTCCGCGATGACATTGTAGGTTTCTACCGGAGGCAGATTCCTGCATTGGCTTTTCAAATGTACCCGCACACTTCCCTTTTTTAGCAGTGCGCTCAGTTTGTCGGCATCGTTGGTGCTCAGGGCGAGTCCCGGTATTCTACGTGCGCCTTCGGAATAGGCCATAGTGCCCGTATGGGGTACGTCATCCAGTCCTGGGGTCATAGACCTGACCAAGGCCGCTACCGCTCCGTATTTGCCGGCTTCATTGGCACCAAAAACGCGCTGATCAACCGCTCCGCTGTAAGCAGCGAAGGTATTGAGCTGGCGGGGGTCCATGGGTCTGTTGAAAAACACAATTTTCCCGGAGAGGACTTCTGGTCCGAGTTGTTCGAGGGTGTCTAGGCTGGTTACTTCAATTATCTCGGCCGTAACTCCTGCTTCCCCCGTGCCTACGCTATTGCCCAAGGCAATAACTCTGATGTCTTGAGAGCCTATTAAATCGTTATTGACGATTCTACCAACGGCGGGTTCACCTCTTTCCCATCGGGGTGCGATGCAGGGTTGGAGATAAACTGTGTCAAACCCAAGGGTATCTATGATTTGCCTCATATAGGTCACAGCTGCTGCCGCTCCTGGAGATCCCGCCAGCCTGGGCCCCACATCCTTAGTGAGCACCCTCAACCAATCGTAGGCTTCCCCCTTACTCAATGCTTCATCGTAAATGTCCTTGATGAGAAAAGCATCATCCCGCCGTTCATTTTGGGCGAGTAAGGCAGAGCTAGAAGACATTAAGAGTAAAAAAATATAAAGAATCTTCTCAGACATTGTCTACGTGTTTTGGGTTGTGGACTTCTGGGGTTACGTATGTTGTTCGGGTTTTAGTTCTGTATTTGGAAATCAGAATAAAATTTGAAAAAAGAAATTTTGTAAGAACAATGTTATGCGAGGGCCTGGTTTACTTGTGTTTGTGCTCGAATGTTTGGTGAAGGATACCGAGCTGACTTGACACGTGCAGATAAAAATTTGCTGTTTTTGCACCGGGGAAAGACTAATTTTTAAGGGGGCTGGTTGGCTCAAAATATAATTGGGTATGAAAAAATTCATACTGCTTATTGTATGATTTACGATAAGGTGCTATTTTTACGTAAGAATCGGGGATTTATATCCCCAAGAATTTTATTTGGTTTTATTTGGTTAGGGCTGAGGTAGTGCTGTGGTGGCACTACCTCATTTTTTATTCCTGGACAAAGCTGACCTTGATCTCAGTGTCTATTTCTCCACCGACTTTGGCTGATTGACTCGATTTGATTTGGTAGCCAATTTGGGGTTCGTATACCAAATTTTGCGTGCCTTTAGATAGCACGGAGCCTGTCCTTCTTCTTACGGCTATAGATTTGACCTCGCCAGATGGTTCTTTTACGGTAGACAAGGATTGTACATTGAGTGTAGAGTCTGTAGCTGTATAGACTGTAAGCTGGTGGTTGCTATTTGGCAACACATAAGACTCTGCTGTGTACTTGTCGACCCAGGCAGGTCGGTTAATGTCTGATTGCTGAAAAAGTTTGAGCTCCTGGGCAAAGTCAATGTCATCTAGCTGATGCCTTTCCGTCCGGCCATTGAGTAGTATGGTCTTGTCAATAGATATTCCGAGCGCATTCAGCGAATCGATCTGCTGCTGGAAATAGCTTGTCATATTGAAAAAAGGACCTGAATCCTCTCCTTCGCTGATTGGGTCTCCACCTGCGCAAGTCGAAAAAAGGAAGGCGACGATACTGAGCTTAATAAGCTGATACATGAATCACATTTAAGATGTCAACACACTACCGGTCATTTCGGATGGGATGTCGAGCTGCATTAGTTTTAGTAGGGTCGGGGCGATATCACCTAACTTGCCATTAGGGGCTAGGTTTAAGTTTTGGTGACCCACATATATAATAGGTACGGGATTGGTCGTGTGTGCGGTATGTGGTTCTCCGCTGGGGGTAATCATGATGTCTGAGTTGCCGTGGTCTGCGATGATGAGTGTCTCGTAATCGCGTGCTCGGGCTTCTTGTATCAACTGACCCAGGCAATCGTCTACTGCATGGGCTGCGGCTTTTGCAGCTTCAAAGTCTCCGGTATGCCCCACCATGTCGGTATTGGCGTAATTGACACAGATAAAATCTGGAGTTTCCTTTTGTATGTGTTCAATGAGTGCAGTAGTTACCTCATAGGCACTCATCTCTGGCTTTTGATCATAGGTGTCGACGTCTCTGGGCGAATCGATGAGAATGCGATGCTCTCCGTCATAAACTTCTTCTTCACCTCCATTAAAGAAAAATGTAACGTGGGCATATTTTTCGGTCTCAGCTATGCGTAGTTGACGGAGTCCTGCTTCGCTGACCACTTGTCCCATTGGCTTGCGGATGGCATTGGGTTCAAAGATGACTTTGATGCCCTGGAATTGCTCATCATACTGGGTCATGGTGAGCATATTGAGGTTTTCGATCTTTTGAAGTCCTTGTTCTGGAAAATCCTCAAGTGCCAGTGCCCGAGTTAACTGGCGTGGGCGATCGGTGCGAAAGTTGAAAAAGATGATGGTGTCACCTGGCCTGATGTGTCCTTCTACTTTTTCATTAATAATGGGCTTGAGGAATTCATCGGTTTCCTCTTGTTGGTATCGATCTTTGATGGTCTGAGTTAGGTTGCTGCTTCTTTCTCCCACACCCTTGACCAGAGCATTATAAGCGACGGCAATTCTTTCCCATCTGGTATCTCGATCCATAGCATAGTATCTACCCGTTATACTGGCAATCTGGACGGATTGACTGCTGATGTGGTCTCCCAATTGTTGAATGAACGCCGCACCACTTTTAGGAGAAACATCTCTGCCATCGGTAAAAGCATGGATGTATACTTCCTCATTGCCGATTTCTGTCGTCAAATCGCATAGCGCCAGCAGGTGATTGATGTGACTGTGTACCCCACCATCGCTGACTAATCCCAGGAGGTGCACTCGACCACTTTCGTTTTTGGCATCCAGCAATGCTTTCCTGAGTAGTGGAATCTGTGTGAAGGCTCCTTCTTCTATAGACTTATTGATGCGTGCGAAGGACTGGTACACGATTCGTCCGGCTCCGATATTGAGATGTCCTACTTCGCTATTTCCCATTTGGCCATCAGGCAAGCCCACGTCTTTACCATAGGTGATGAGCGTCTCATGAGGGTTTTGTGCCCAGAGTTGATCAAAATTTGGGGTTTCTGCCTGGGCTATTGCATCTACAGCAGGGTCTTGTCCGATTCCCCACCCATCTAAAATGACGAGCATTGCTTTTCTGGTATCCATACAGGTCGAGTGATTGGTTGGCAAAGATACAGTCAAAGACTCGGCCTGAAACGTTTAGTTAAAGCCATAGGCAAAGTCTTAAAATAGATTTAAAAACCCATAACTTCGGTAACTTGTATACCTCAGGGTACCTTAATGGGCAGTGACTCAGTCGGTCTCTGCCCGTCTCAGTGACAGAATTGACTCGAACCAGTATTCGAGAATTTGCAATGGTATTTATAGCCGTTTTGGTTTGCCATGCCACTGCACAAAACCTATGATTATGAAAACGCTAATTGTAAGTCTGCTTCTTTTTCCAGCGCTTACGGCTCCAGTAGCCAGTGGTAGCATGGATGATATAGCCAGCGCTCTTCGGACGGGGGATGTAGAAACATTAAGCAGTTTCTTTGATAGCCAGGTAGACCTTTCTATCATGGACCAAGAAGATACATATAGCAAGTCGGAGGCAACTAGTATCGTTCGCGATTTCTTTAGACGTAATGCACCTTCGGGATTTAGCCAGGTTCACTCTGGTACATCTGCCGGCGATGAGGCCGAATACTGCATCGGAGACTTAGAAACCTCCGGCGGAAGCTATCGCGTATACATCTATCTGGCTAATTCTTCTGATCAGCAAGTGATACAGGAGCTCAGATTCGACGCCGAGTAAATCTCCGTAGAAAAAAAATTGATCGAGGGGTGAATCCACTGGGTTCACCCCTCTTCTAATTCTGCGGTACACAGACTGATCATAAACTGCTGAAGCTGTCGACTAATATCACTGGAAGAACCACTGTAATTGTTGACCATAATACAGAAGGCTAGCTTTCGTCCATCGGTTCTGAAAACATATCCTGCATAAGCCCTGACCCCAGATAATGACCCGCTTTTGGCATAGAGTCGTCCTTCTGCAGCAGTATTCTTGAAGCGATTTCGCAAGCTCCCAGACCTGCCAGCCAGGGGAATGGTACCCCTGAATTCTTCATCTTCCCGCAGTAGGTAGAGTAAGTCTGTCAATAGTCTTGGTGGAAAGTAATTGCGCGGTGATAAGCCACTGCCATCGTCCAGTCTGACGCCTGCCGTGGAAATGCCTCTTTCCCCTAGCCATTCCAGTATGCGCTCAGGACTACCTAAAGAGAATACTTCTGCGGCCCGACTCTTATTAATCTCTCTAAGTAATGCTTCGGCATAAAGATTGACACTGCGCAAATTGGTCCGCCTACAGATATCGAGCATATTGGGAGATTCTATTCGGTGAATTTCTTGTCCGCTGCCCGTGTAAGGCAACTCAAGCAAGCGCGCAGAGGTGGCAGGGCGTACGGTTTCAATACCCATTTCCTCTAGGCGTGATTGAAGTTGTTGGGCAGCGAAGAGTGGGGGGTCGGGCAGGGACCCTTTTATCGTAAATCGACTGCTGCCCGCAGGAATGGTACCTCTTAAAAAGTGTTGGTAGTTGAAGGGGGCACCGTATATATAGGCGTTGTCGCCCGTGCCAGCTT
>JBCBVN010000098.1:0-12912 GCA_039817625.1 Bacteroidota bacterium | reverse complement strand
TCAGCGGCAGCAGTCTCGGTAATGGTTTGTGGCTCGGGATTGGTGTTGTTATCATCATCATCACAGGCACTGAAGCCCAAAAACATTAGGCCCAATAGTGCCCAAGAGAAAAGTGATAATTTACGAATTTGCATGGTTTGGTTTTTTTGGTTTTAACGATAGTTATGCAGCGCCAACACCACTCATCTCAATTGAGATTCGAAGTCTTATGACATATTGTGCCTGACTGAGTGCGATACTCAGTTTTGGCAAATCCGGCAAAATTGAAAGAAGTGTGTTAGCGCGACATAAGAACGCTTATAGAGCGTATTCGATGCCCGGAAGTTCGATTGCGTGATGTATTTGTCGATGAATTGACATATCAAATTATAGTAATGTGCTTACAAAACATTATTGCTGGAGCCATTCGAGCAGTAGCCTGGGGCCAAAAGCAGTGGACTGGCGATCTCTGGCGTAGGGACCCGCTTTAAGCGCGACTCCGGCAATATCTAAATGAGCGTAGCTTGGGTGCTCTTCAGTAAAAAACTCTAGAAACTTAAAAGCATCTATAGCTCCCGCAATTGGTCTGGTGTTTAGATTCGCTATATCAGCAACATCGCTATTTAGATCAGCTCGGTACTCATCCCAGGGTGGCAATGGCCAGCACCTTTGCCCAACACGCTCTCCGGTTTGTCTCAGGTCAGATACCATTTCTTCATTTTTGCTGAATAGGGCTGCGCATTCATATCCAAATGTTCTGACAGCACTTCCGGTCAGTGTGGCAATACTGATCAGTTGCCTGGGCTGAAAGTGTTTAATGGCATAAGCCAGACCGTCCGAAAGAATGAGCCTCCCTTCGGCATCGGTATCTATGATTTCAATAGTTTTCCCGCTGTATGACTGTATCACATCACTGGGCTTGATGCTGAGTGCGTCTACACTGTTGTCGGTAGTAGGTACTATTCCTACCAAATGAAGCGGGAGTTGCATGCGAGCGGCGGCTTCCAAGGTAGCGAGAACAGCCGCAGCACCACCCATATCCGACTTCATCAGATGCATATTGGTCGGTCTCTTTAAGGATATACCTCCTGTGTCGAAGGTTACCCCCTTTCCCACCAATGCTACAGGCCCTTCGGAAGCATCAGGGTGGCGGTATTCCAATACGATAAACTGCGCACCGTCTTCGCTGCCTCTATTGACAGCAAGTAACGCATGAAGGCCTATATCGATACAGGCCTCTTTGTCAAAAATTTCTGAACGATATTGATAGGTCTCTGCTGACTTTCTGGCCCATTCAGCCAGATGTTGTGGTCGTTTGTGATTAGCAGGGGCATTGACCAGGTCCATTATTTTTTTCTCGACATCAGCCAAAACTATAGTACGCTCTAGCTTTATAGAGAAGTCTTCAAAAGTGGGGGTGTGAATCTCATCTTTATGTGCTTCCAGAGCTGACTGCAAGCTCTCGCCAAGATATAGGACGGTTAGAACGGTATCGGTTTTGTGTTCTGCTGCCTCACTCTTCCACTTACCAATCTGATACTGTCCGAGAGATAGACCTTCAACCGCTGCCAATAACATTGGATGGTCAATCGCATCCAGCTGGCTATCTAGTACCAGCTCATCAGGCCATTGATCTTTGTTTTCATGGGCTAATAGGCGTGCCGCTTCAAGTGTTTTTCCATAGTTGGAGTGTCCGGAAGGTATGTGTAATAGAAAGCACAGTCTTCCCTCTGAATTATAGAAGAGGCGATAAGCATACTCCTTTAGCCCCATTCCGGCATATTGCGCTGGACCTGCTTTGATAGAGTCATCAGTCGATGGCGTTCCCAGTATGATTAGAGCTGCTTGCTCCGGAACTTGGTTTGTAAGGTTGAGAATCATGCAGCGTTTAATTCGGGATTATTCAAAGTATAGCCATTCTATAGCATGTGGGAATTCCTGGCCCCACCTGGCTTCATTGTGCAAGCCATTTGGATCTAGCTCCAACTTGACAGCGCTGGGATCCAGGTCTGTTCTTTCCAGCAATTGATCCCGGAAACCATTCAAGAGATCTGCCATGGAGGCACTTTCTGCTTCACCTCCATAAAGATATACACGACCAGTGAAATCGTCGTTGATGTCAAGGAGCTCCCAGGGAATGTTGGGCGTTACCCAGAGGCTTGGACTGAAGATCATAAACCGGTCGTATACCTCCGGATACATCAGGCCTGCATAGATAGATATCAATCCACCCAAAGAGCTTCCTCCTATGCCTGTGTATTCGGATGCTGGCTTAGTGCGGTAATGGCTATCTATAAATGGCTTCAAGGTATCTGCCAGAAAGCGAACGTACTTTTTGCCATCACCTCTGCCCAATTCGGTATTGAAGCTGGGCGTGAACTCAGACACACGTTGCTTTTCTGCATGGTCAATGGAAATGATGATGACATCGCCCTGGCCCCGGCTGGCCAAAGCCGCTAGCCTTTTGTCTACCCCCCAGGATCCGAAAGGAGCCGTGTCTTCAAACAAATTTTGCCCATCCTGTAAATAGAGGACAGGGTATCTTTTTTCTGTGCTGTGATAATCGTGAGGCAGGAGGGCCGCAATTCTTCTGGTTCGGATCAGCTGAGGGATTTCAAATTCCTCATTGATGATTTCAATGACGGGTAAGTACTCGCTCGGAAAGGAGTAGCTCACTCCTGCCCACCTATTGATGTGGTCTATGTGCCGCCAAACCCGATCGGTCTTTTTTCGTCTGTTGGGGACATAGTCGCCCTCCTCGTCGAGTTCCACGGCATCCCAGCCACCTCTGGTAAATTTATATTCTACCCATTCTGTATCCGCGGGTATCTCCAACTCAATTCGATAATAATGAGGCTTGTCTGTTGGCTTTAGTTTATAGGCTTCCTGGCCGGGCTGCCAATCATTAAAGCTACCGGTCACATAAATGGGACGTTCGTCGTCTATACTGTGGTCGTGTACAAGCAGTCTATGCCGCATCATCCTATTCTTCCGCCAAAGGTACTATTTCCCCTTGCCTTGTATAAGCACCAGTACCGTGTAAAACATGATCTTGAAGTCGAGTGCCAATGACTGGTTCTCAATGTAGAGGATGTCAAACTTCAGGCGCTGAACCATCTGCTCTACATTGCTGGCGTACCCAAATTTGACCTGACCCCAGGAAGTAATGCCCGGACGGACCTTGTGTAGATGTCTGAAATGAGGCGCCCGTTCCATAATTTGATCGATATAAAATTGTCGCTCAGGCCTTGGACCGACCAATGACATATCTCCTTTGAGCACATTCCAAAATTGAGGCAATTCATCTAACCGATACTTCCTCATGGTCGCGCCCCATGGTGTACATCGATCGTCTGTATCTGAACTTAAAGCCGGGCCACCGGCTTCTGCATCCAGATACATCGATCTAAACTTGTAAATCGTAAATGGACGCCCTTGCAGACCAATCCGCTCTTGCTTGAAGATAATCGGACCTTTGGAACCTAGTCTAACTCGCGTAGCAATGTAGGCGTACAGTGGTGATAAAATCAGCAATGACAAGCCGGAAACCAATACATCTATTCCCCTTTTGATCACGGCCTGCCAAGGTGCGAGTCGGGTTTGTCTGATCTCAATTAGGGCAGCACCGAAAACATGGGTCATACGCACGGAGCCCAATAAGATATCGTACATGTCAGGAATTATCTTGACTAATATCCGGTCTCCAAACCCATAGAGCAGATCAAGTATACCCTTTAACTGATTGTGCTCGCTGGTCTCGATGGCGATGATAACTTCTTCAATTCGCTCCTCCTCGATCACCTCCGACAAGCGGCCTATGCTACCCAGATTGGGCAAGTAGCGCGCCATTTTGGGCTTGGTGCTGGACTTTCCCTCTATAAACCCGAGGAATCTGTGTCCATTTTGCCCTTTAGTACGACTTAGCTCATTATACAACTCTATGGCCTTCTCGTTACTTCCAATGATCAGGGTGTTGAAGCTAACGTAGCCCGATTTAAGACGCCGGCTAGCCCGCGTCAATTGGATCATGCGCTGAAGAGTGGTTAGGCCAAATTGCAGGCCCAGGAGCGTGAAAAAACTATTGTAGTATGCTCGGTAATCCGCAACCTGATCATCTAACAAAAGGGTGAAAAACAAAATGATACATCCGGCCAGACTCAGGAAGAAGGTCTGCACCAATGTTCGAAGGCGACTAAGTCTGTAGATGTCGACGTATTGGTCGAAAAGCGCATAAAACAGTACCCAACCAAGCGGGATAAAAGTCGCACCCCACAAGAAATTTTCGTCTTGCCAGATTCGGCTCCAATTCAGTTCTCCAGCTTCTTGCCAGGAGCGATTGATGAAAAAAATACCCCACGCAAAGAGGCCGGCCAGGTAATCTCCAATCACATAAAAAAGGCGATCTCGCTTGCGAATGCGCGCGGTATCGGGGTGTATGAGAATATGTGGTGCCGGTGAATTCAGCGGTAAACGAGCTTTACGTTGTCGAGAAGTATATCTGCCTGGTTCATCTCCTCAGGCAGGAAGGCAGTAATACCCGCCTGAGTCAGGTTGGCTCTCGAATTGAAATAAATCTCACTCAGATTGAAGTAGATTTTTGTCCACTCCTCCCTGGGGAGAAAACCGGGATTGAACGACCTGAAGAGCTGGTTTTCCAGATTGGTGCCCACTAAGCCGACAAGGCCCGTGGCTTCGGATTTGAAGTCCATCTCCAGCCAGATTCTGGGCTCTACACCTTGGTCAAACAGCGCTTCGAAAATGGGATCTGCCAGGATTTCGACTAAGTTGTTGGAGTCTGTGAGCCGGATAAGCCCGCTCCCATCTCCCTCAAATACGTCGGTTGCGGTAGTCTGAATAGGACCATTTCCTATAATCACGGTATTGAATACGCGCTGCTCGTCGGGCTCAAAGCTCTCAATGAAGCCAAATACAGCATTGCTTCGATAGCTGATATTCTGGCGGCCTATGGCGGTAATCTCGCCGGGAATGAGATCTGCCTCCACCGTCGCTGCCTGGTAGAAAGGATAGATCTGTGGGGTAGATGAGATGCCATTTTCTTTGACACCAGCTTCAAATCTCAGGGTAGTTGGACCACTGAGTAACATGGGGATTCTGGCGGGTAAACTGTAGGTGCCCAAGTAGACGTTATCGGCAAAAACCCATACGTTTTCTATGGCAGAGCTGTTGCTGCCCTGATTGATTCCCGTACTTAAATTAAAGCCTTCGAAAGTGACGTAAGCAGGTTCTTGCTCTTCGGGATTGCAGGAGAAGAATCCGACCAGCGGAAGTACAAAAAAAAGGACTGCAAAACGCATTGAACTCATACTCTGGGGATTTTGGGGTTGGGGAGATCTGCCTGGCGCTCTTTCATCACTTCGGTGATGCGATGAGCCAGCTTTAAGGCGCGGAAACCATCTTGAATGGGGACTTCCGCAGGTCGATTGTCTGCTACGGATTTAGCGAAGCTTTCCAGCTCCATTTGAATGGCATTGACCGGGCCAACTTCTGGCTGGCTGACGTGTATCATTCGGTTCCCCTTCGGTGTTTCCAATGGGAATGCCTGACCGTCTTCCGGCATATTGTCAGCATCGGCTTCGAACAGGCGTACGATCTGCGTCTCTTTATCCAGAAAGTCGAGGCTGATGTAAGCATCTGGCTGGAAAAGGCGAATTTTACGCATCTGCTTAAGGCTGATGCGCGAAGCCGTTAAATTGGCCACAGCACCACCACTGAATTCTACTCGAGCATTGACGATGTCCGGTGTATTGCTAACGACAGCTACCCCGCTCGCTCGCACCTCTATGACCTCGCCCTTGGCCAGTTTGAGTACGATGTCGAGGTCGTGGATCATCAGGTCTAATACTACACTGACATCGGTCCCTCTGGGGTTGAAGGTCGCCAGGCGATGAGCCTCTATGAAATAAGGATCGATCTCGCGCTCACCCAATGCTAAGAGCGCCGGGTTGAAGCGTTCGACATGGCCCACTTGTACGACTAAACCAGCTTCCTGACTGATGGTCATCAATTCGGCAGCCTCGGCCAGCGTATGGGTGAGGGGCTTCTCGACAAAGACATGCTTGCCGGCCAGCAAGGCTTGTTTAACCAAACCGTGGTGGGTGGGGGTTGGCGTAACAACATCGACCGCGTCTACTTCCTGAAGCAGGTCTTCGTAGGTCTCAAAAGCCCTGACTCCTGTTTCTTCCGCTACACGAGCAGCTTGGTCGGAGTCTGGATCGTAGAAACCGACGAGTTCGAGATGTTCATCGGCAAAACGGATACACTTGAGATGAATTTTGCCCAGATGGCCAACGCCTAATAAGCCGATACGTAGCATGGAAATTTGGAGATAGTTGAGGCCTGCAAAGCTAGTGCATTGCCTGCGCAATAAAGAAACGCGCTAATGCGCACTCTTAGAACGATTGAAGGCCCAAATTGTCCACTAGCCTACAAATTCAAATGTCGAATTAGCTTTGTCGTCAAATAGCTAAACTCTGGAATGTATCAACTCAGCGGACCTAAAGACAGAATTGCAGGAGAAATTAAACTGGTAGGTTCTAAGAGCCTCGCCAACCGGGCGCTTATCATACAAGCCCTTGCACCAAAGCCCTTTGAAATTCGGCAAATGGCCGCAGCTCAGGATACCGATCGACTACGGGAGTTGCTGGCTTCTAAAGAGGAGGTGCTAGACACGGGGCCCGCCGGTACAACCTATCGGTTTCTGACCGCCTATTTGTGTACACAGCCAGGGCATCAGGTTCTGACGGGTAGCGCACGGATGCTCCAGCGGCCGATTGGTATTCTGGTAGAGGCTTTACGTACACTCGGGGCCGATATCGAATATCTGGGAGAAGAAGGCTATCCGCCCTTGCGCATTGGGTATAGTCCCCTGGAAAGTAGCAGCCGAATTGAGATCGATGGAGGGACCAGTAGCCAGTTTATTTCGGCCTTACTCCTGATTGCTCCCAGCTTGCCAAATGGTCTGGAGTTGTCACTGACCGGAAACTTAGTCAGCCGCCCCTACCTGGAGATGACGCTTGCTTTGATGAAAAGATATGGGATTGATTGGATCTGGCCTGAAAACAGCCAAACGATACGAGTCAATAAGGGGACTTACGCAGGTGGCGACTTTACCGTGGAAGGCGATTGGTCTGCTGCCTCATATTATTATTCTATAGCAGCCATAGCCGAAGAGGCAGACTTGTATATCGGAGGTTTGCAAGAGGATAGCTTACAGGGCGACCGTGTTCTGGTCGATATATATACCAAATTTGGTGTGGAGACAAGCTTTGAAGCGGGAGGTATATACCTGCGGAAGTCCAAAGAAAAAGTTCAGGCCAGCGGAGGGAAAATTCCCCCAATTTTGCTGGAGCAAGATTTCTTAAAGTGCCCCGATATCGCACAAACACTGGCCGTAACATGTGCAGCTCTGGGTACTCAGGGATTATATACGGGGCTAGAGACTCTGCTCATTAAAGAAACAGATCGCATTGCTGCACTCAAAACGGAGCTGGCGAAGGTGGGCGTGTTTTTGAGTAAGCTGCCTCCTCGATTGGCCGGTCGGAGTCAGATAACCTATTACATGCAGGATAGTCAAGCGAAGGTAGAGGATGTCCCCGTTTTTAGTACCTACCACGACCATCGCATGGCCATGTCGTTCGCTCCCTTAGCGATGCTGGGAGAGATTGCTATCGAAGATCCGATGGTCGTACGAAAGTCTTATCCTGATTTTTATCGAGATTTGAGCAGCATAGGTTTTGTCGTTCAGGAAAAGCCGTGACGAGATGAGTTCCTTGCTAAAATGATCTATTATGTATGTCAGAGGATTGGTGGTATTGCTGATTTTAATCGGCTTGAGTTGTGAAAAGGACGAGCCTAATCTACACGAAGTAGATGAACCGCTGAGGCCCATAGAGTTGCGAAGCGGAAGGGAAGTCGAAGAAACAGAGATTACCTCCAGTGGACCGATTATTTCTGGTGGCCGAGAGTTGACTGCTTATTTGGTTCCTCGACTTGTCGCTGTTATGGCACAGGCAGAGTTGGCAGAGACGGCCTTCAGCCGGCCAACTCGAGTTGAATGGCTTAGGGAGCTTAGGGTCGACTATCGGAGGGTATTCAACCAACTCATCCGATTGGGCCAACAAAATAACTATCCGATAACCACAGATCTATCGGTGGCGATGCAACGCCAGGTGAATGCCTTGCAAAACCTGACAAATGCAGAGTTTCGAAATCAGTATGGCGATCTATTGCGAGATCAGCTCGAGCAGATGGCGAGCAGCTTGTCTACGGTTGCCCCTGGCTTGTCTACAGATTATATGGCCATACGCAGAGATATGACCCAACTGATCAACGGCCACTTAGATGGGCTTAGACAGTTGTTTTAATCTTATCTTCGGCACATGCGATCTGAAGATATTGTTATTGTAGGGGCAGGGCCAGCAGGTTGTGCGACAGCCCTGCGTTTGGCTTACCTCGGTATTCCTAGTGTTTTGATCGATCGGTCTACCTTTCCTCGCGATAAAATATGCGGGGACGCCATAAGTGGAAAAGTTGGTGTGTTGCTCGACCGTCTGGATCCAGTTATCATGCAGCGGTTTAGAGATCGATTTAAGCCTACGGATGTGTGGGGCATTCGGTTTTATCCGCCCAATGGAAAGCTAATTGAGCTTCCTTTTCAAGTAGACTATCAGCGTGAATACAACGAAGCTCCAGGATATGTGAGCAAGCGAATGGACTTTGATCAATTTTTGATCGAGGAGGTACGTCGGCGTCCTGAAATTGAGTTGATCACCGGTGTGGCTATTGCACAATACGAGCGCAGTGAAAGAGGCTATCTGGTCAAGGATATTAGTGGGCAGCATGTTTTTGATTGTCGTTTGCTCATGGTTGCCGATGGGGCACATTCTCGATTTGCCCGCGAAGTTGGAAAACTGGAAATAGATAAACGACATCACGCCGGAGCGGTCAGGCGCTACTATCGCGGAGTAACGGGCTTTCATGAAGACAATTTTATTGAGCTTCATTTTCTGAAGGAGATCAACCCAGGATACTTCTGGATTTTCTCCCTGCCCAATGGTGAAGCAAATGTTGGACTGGGGATGCGCAGTGATATCATCAAGAAAAAGAAGATCAACCTGCGAAAGGCACTTGATCAAATAATCAATAGTGATCAGTTTCGTCATCGTTTCGCTGATGCAGAACCCTTGGAAAAACCCATTGGCTACGGCTTGCCACTGGGATCAAAGAAGCGCAGGCTTTCCGGCGACCACTTTATGCTCTGCGGAGATGCCGGCCACTTAATTGATCCGCTTACCGGAGAAGGAATCGGCAATGCGGTTTACAGTGGGTTTATCGCTGCGGAGCTGGCTGAAAAATGCCTGGTCGAGCATCGGTTTGATGCCGACTATTTGCTGGCCTATGATCGACGCATTAAGCGGGTGCTTCGCAAAGAGATGGTTCTGAGCTATCGATTGCAGCAAGTCATGCAACATCAGCGCATCACCAATTTCCTGACGAGCTTCATTGCAGGCAACCCAAGACTTATTGAGACGATGACCCGGATGTATACTGATCTTGAGCTGCGCAAGCAACTCATCAATCCGGTATTTTGGTGGCAGCAGATCAGGGGGAGCAAAAAATCAAGAGGGTTGCAACAAGGTGAACACGTTAACCCTGTATGAATTTTGTCAGTTTGCGGCCTTTTTTGAAAAAAATTAGCTGAGTAACCAACCCAAAGCGTAACAAATTGATCGTTGGTGTAGTTAATTATATGCGTGCCGGTTCTCGGCACATTTATGTTGGCTTAAGTTTCATAAACTAGTGAGTGTAAAGCGAGCCTCCGGCCTACGAGCCGGAGGTTCTTTTTTTACTCTAACTAGTGCTTAACCAAGCAGCCTTTGTGCATCATTCCGTCCACATTCACACTGTAGCAATAGTGTCCTGCTGGCCAATCACCTGTTCCTTCCAAGTTGTAATCGGTGCCGCCAGCTCTTAATGGGACAGTCATGATTATGCGTCCTAGTGGATCTGACATCTGAACTTCACCATCGCTACCAATTGGCTCATCGAAGCGTAAACTAATTTGCTGGTCAAATGGATTGGGGAAGAAGGTAAATGGTGGAATTTTATCCATCATGTCCGAAGCTGCGCTAGGCACCAAATTGATGGCGTGCAGATGATCTTCATAGTCCATGGCCATGCTTGGGAAATCTGCAGCTACCGTAATCTCTTCAGATAGCTTGCAATCTCTGGATGCCCGGAGTAAGACGTGGAAGTGAGTCGTTTCTCCGTTTATAGGCTCGCCCACGAGTCTCAGCTTGCGATCTTGCCCTCTGTGCCCAAAGAACTGCTCACCAAACTGGAAGTCAGCAGGAGCTTGTTGAACCAAATTGTCGCCGAAATCTAGTGCAAACTGGAAACCATCCAGATTCTCAGCGCCACCGGCAACCATAAATTTGAGGTCAAAAACTTCGCCTGCTTCCACCTCCCGATCCGCATACATCACATTCATGGTCTCTTCAGAGTTGTAGCGCATAGCGAGTACATCAGCATCTTCTTCGACAAGTGTGCCGCCGATGGTCAAATCTGCTGTAGCATTGACGTCGCCCAGCTTGTAGGCTACGAATCCCTGGTCGTGGTCAGCAGCATTGATCTGAGCCAAATTCAGCACAGATGGAATAGGCTCTAACCAGGGGTTCTCCGGATCGACGAAGTTGTGCGCAGCTCCCACGAAGCGCCAGGGTTGGCCTTCGTCAAAATCTTGCTGTAGATCCAGGATGAGTCGTCTGATCGCAACGATATCGATTACAGAGACATCTTCGTCGAAGTTGACATCCGCGGCCAGATATTCATAGGGCGAATCAAATCGGTCTATGAATAGAATGTGCCGGGTTATAATGACCAGGTCTTGTACGGTCAGACCGTTCAGCCAGGTGTCATTTCTTGAAGGGCTGATGATGTTGGGATCACAGGCGGTGAGCTCGTCAAAACTATAGATGCCCAAATCTCCTGTGATGTTATTGGTTACGGATTGATTGTTGACCAAAACATCGATGCGGGTGTCTGGGAGGGGATCCCAGCTTCCCTGTACCAGTACGCCACCGTCTACATCGTAGGTCATGCTTTCGCAAATGACCGAGTACTCAGTAGTCAAAAACACATTGTCTTGCATGAGAGCAATGTCTGTGTTGTACATGATGATGTCGCGGAATGAGGTACTGGAAATCCAGTTTTTTTCCTCTTCCGTCAGAAGTGGATCATTGAGATAGAAAAAGCGGTCTCCATCTCTCAATGCCCGAAACTGAGTTTCCATAATGGTCAGGACTGTCTCACCAAAGATGGCGCCTGCCATGGGCTTTTCTGCCAGCATGCCCACCCAGGGGTCAACCTTGCGAATGTCTCCACCATAGAGTAGAGATAGATTGCCCGCTACTTCCAGGTCGTCATTGATTTGTTCGAGGAAAGTATAAGGGGATAATCCGTAAGCCAATCGGATAGAATTGTAAGAGGGAAGTCCACGCTCGCGGCCGCGCTGAATGTTGATCGATACGAGGTCGAGTCCACCCGAACCCGGAGGGCCAAACAAGAAGTTGCGCACATCGTCTATCACTTTTCCGTCGAAGCGCTGCTGATTTTGCTCGCCCATACCGCGCAGGTAAGGCTCCAGTCCTCCGACTTCATGAATGGCCATTGGATTAAAGAATGCAAAGCGGATTTCCAGATTGCCTTCCGGAATGATGTTTCCAGCACCGTCTGTACGCCTGATGTTTCCGTTCAGTAGGGTGTGGCCCATGCGAAAAGCCGCAGCAGAAAAAACATTGGCCAATTGAGGGTGAACCTCAGGATCATAGCCCGTGTACGGATCCAGAATGACACCCATAGCTGGCAGCCACTCGTTGTATACGATAGACTGAATGATCCCACCTACCATTTTGCGTGCGTACTGATAGATCTCTTCATCTGTCCAGTCTGGGTTGGCGGCGGCTATCATATCTGCCTGGCGGTTGTGCTCGCGGACAAACAAGGTGTGCAGTGAAGCCAGCAGAGGATTCTCGTTGACACGAAGGTCACCAGCCACAAAGATTCTTGGGGCAAAGCCCACAGGGTCGGCCATGTGTGGAGCCGTAGGGTCAATCTCCGAATTGAATTCGCCATCTACCGTATTATAGGGGAGCAAATTACCTGCGGAAGTCTTCAATCTTCCACCCTCGAATGTGCGCAACCAATCAGCTGCTTCTTGCTCTGAATGATAGACCGCAGAGCCATCTATAAAGCTCGTAATGTCGTTGTCGTACTGACGTGGATTATCGGGAGATGTACCAGTTCCAGGTATTGGACCATTTCTAGTCATATTGATGAAGACATCGCCAAGACCTAGTGGGTCAAACTGTGGATCTCCGGCGGGCACACTGATATCAAAAGGTTCGCCAGGGTGCTCAGTCAGGGCTACATCGTGATCGATGAATTGACCAAATACCCAGGTGTAATCACTTAGGGTCATGGGGTCATTGATGAGTCCATCCTGAGCAAAAAGGGTATTAGATACCACTCGTGGATTGGGGCGATCTATACCTGGTGGTACGCTGATGCTATCTGCAAATCCATTTCCAGTAAGTCGGAGTAGAGGCGTACGGGCAGCTCCCCATTCTTCGTGATTGGGGTTGTTGAACCGACCGTCTATGGTCCGGTAGACATCGGTATCGACCTCTTGGGCAAATGAGCTGGTTAGGCTCAAGCCGAGCACTAAGCTGGCTAGTAAAATTTTATTCATGGGGCGCGTCTTTGAGCCCTTAACGGGACAAGGCCTTTTTAGGCTGAGTTAGAGAGATTATGTAGATGGTGGTTGGCTAAATTGCCTGTTATTGCAGACAAATATACGATTGTATCTACTTTGGGTTTAAAGAGCTCAACGATTTTGTGCCTGAGAAATGTCAT
>JBCBVN010000097.1:0-12970 GCA_039817625.1 Bacteroidota bacterium | reverse complement strand
TTATTCAGGATGTAGACACCCGAGTTGTTCTCATGCTCGGCTACGTCAACGAGGCGGCCATAGACACCACGCTGGAATCGGGTAAGGTTACCTTTTTCAGCCGTTCTAAGCAGAGGCTCTGGACGAAGGGGGAAACCAGTGGCAACTACTTACAATTCGTAGCCTGGGGTGCAGACTGCGACCAGGACAGCCTCCTTGTCCTGGCCAGGCCGCTGGGGCCGACCTGCCACACGGGGACCGATACCTGCTGGGGACAGATCAACCAAGGTGATTTTCTGAACAAGCTGGAGCAAACCATACAGCAACGCAGAGATGCTACCGACCCGGGCAACTCCTATACCCGAAAACTCCTGGACCGGGGAATCAACAAGGTTGCTCAAAAAGTAGGCGAAGAAGCCGTAGAACTCGTCATCGAGGCCAAAGACGAAAACGAGGAGCTATTTCTGGGCGAAGCTGCAGACCTGATGTACCACTACCTGGTCTTACTGGCTGCCAAAGGGTATGATCTGGATGATGTGAGGTCCGTTTTAAAAACTCGTCATAGTTAGCCCGTTTTGGACTTCCGCAGGTCGGTCACTGTACCCGACCTGCGGAAGTCTACCTAATTGCTAAAAGCAGACAGCCCTACATGGGGCTAATCTCACCTTATATATTTAGCCAGTAAGTGCACTTAAACACCAGTGCGCGGCTCTTCACGTCCAGGTTCAGGCTGTCGTAATTGTCGGTATACACTAAGAATATATCCGAGACCGGAGCGTAGCGCCACTGCAAGCGGGCGTTGAGATTGATGTTGTCGATCTGGCTGTTGTACTGCAAGAAGGTGGTCAGGAAGATCGACTTGCTAAAGGTGAAATCTATCCTGGGTCCGATCAAAAACAGATCTGCCGATGCAAAGGGATCTGGCAAATCGATCCGGGTATAATTGAAGCGAAGGTCAATGCTGCCAAACGGCTGATACCTATATCGAAAATTGCCACTTAGGCTATACCGCTCTCCATTGAAAAACTGGCCGGCCTGTGCTTCGAGCGAAGTACTGAATAGCAAGCGGCGATCACTACTCCATGATATACCACCAAAGAGATATTCATAGCCCTGGCGGCCGGGTAATGGCGTGGCATCTGAGCGCGTGGGGTCAAAATCCTCGAGCAAGAAAATATATTCTCTCGCCACCGAGATCCTCAAATCTCGGGTATCTCTGTATCGCCATCTGTATCCGCCGAAAATTGTTTGGTCGGTCAGGCCTTCTCCCTGGCTGAATACTGCGTTGGTCTCCAGGAAGGGCCCGCGCTCTACCACCGGGCTATTGGTCGGATACTTACTGAGACTAATCCCAAAATTGGGGGTAAAGATGCCCCGCCTGGGCACGAAGCCGACCTCAGCATCAAAATCCTGACCGATATACTGATGGTTATAGCTAATCTGAATACGCCGGCGTCTGCGCTCCAGGGCAAAACCGTGGCTCCAGGCGTCGGTACCGAGTTGTGGCCCGAATGCCCGATGCAAGTATACTTTACCGTTCCAGATATTGCTTCGGGTGGCGAGGTTAAAGTCCAGGCCAGCGACCCGATTATAGTTGAGATTCACGTCGCTGGTATCTCTGAATTGGCCCAAGTTTTGGCGATTGACAAAGATGCCCCCCAGGTTTGATCGCGCCCCAATGACGCGCTGAGCCGCTGCAACCGTGTAATTGTAACTGGGCAAGCCATTCTCAAAATTGGCAGCGGCTTGCATATTGAGCAGGCCCACTCGCCAGTCGTTGTCCAATTTGCCACTAAGCCGGGTACCATAATAAATGGGATTTTGCAAGGCTTCGCCCGTGGTCGTATCTCTCGTCACCCCAATTCGCCTGGAGAAAAACGGGTTGGCTCTTCTGGTGCCAAAGCCCGAGAAAAGGTCGGCATTCTCCAGAAAGAACTGCCTCCGCTCAGGAAAAAACAACTCAAATCGGCTGGTATTGATGACCTGCTGATCAACCTCTACCTGACTGAAATCAGGATTGACGGTCAGGTCCAGGTTCAAACCAGTAGATACCGGAATTTTGGCATCGCCTCCCACATTGCTGAACCAATCACTGGGTGTCCCTTCCTCAAAGTCGCGCGAAAAGCCGCCACCTGCATACGGGATCAATGCAAAGCCGCCACTCCCCTTCAGCGGGCGCTCAAATGCAATGCGCCCCATATAGGCCAAACTGATGATACTCTGGTTTTGGGGAATGTGATGCCAGGTAGTACGAGTGTTGTCTTGCGTATCGAAGCGGTAGCTATTGAAATACCATTCTGTACCGCCTTCAGGGAAACGCAAAGCAGACCATGGAATACGCAATTCGCAAGACCAGAAATCTTCATCGATGTGGCTTTCTCCTTTCCAACGGTTATCCCACTCTTCTCGAAAGTCACCCCCATTCTCACCACCATTGTAAATCAGGGCTTCGCGATTGACGCCTAGCGGGTTCATCCCGAATACGATGGCATTAGTCCGATCCAGAAAGGGGTTAAATACAAAGGTGATGTTGTCGTTACCGCCTGCCCGATAGTCTCGCCTCAGGCTGGGAATAACATATTTGTGCCCTGGAACATACAGCTTGGCTCCGATGTAAAAGAAATCTTCGTCTTGCCCGAAGTAGACCTCGGTCTGGTAAACTGCCCGCTGAGTATCGCTGGGGAAAGTTTCCCAAAAATTATCTGCTGGAATAGACTTCTGCCATACAGCCTCATCCAGTCTTCCGTCCAGCGTGATTCCTTCATCAAACCAGGGTGCCGTAGCATCTGGCGGAGGCGGCTGCTCCTGAGCGATAGCCAGTATGCTCAAGTAGCTGAAAAAGAGTAAGCAAAAGTTGCTGCGCAAGCTCATAAATTGGTCATTTCGGGCAATCGGGGCGCAAAGATATACCTGTAGCCTTATTACCTTGCGTTATAAGAAGTAATCAACTACTCTGTTCAAAAAACAAAACCTCAAATGAGACTATTCGCAATTTCAGCATGCCTTTTGGCTTGCCTGGCAGCGTGTAACACCCCAAAAACCGTAGTAGCGCCAGAAATGGAAGAGCGCCAGCTCGACACCCTCGTCGTTACAGCTCCAGCCATAGAGCCCGACGAAGAAATAAGCGAAGCCATGGAAGAAGTGGCTGAGGAGCCCAGCTACGAACTGCCCGTTTATCGAGCTTCTCAGACCAGGACCAATGATCTGATTCATACGACTCTCGACCTGGCTTTCGACTGGGAAAACGAGCAGGTGATTGGAAAAGCTACGCTTACTCTCCAACCCGTCTTCCGCCCACAAACTTCCGTCACCCTCGATGCTAAAGGGTTCGAGTTTAAGGAAATCCGCATGGCTAATGGCACAAGCCCTCAGCCCTACAAGTACGATGAAGAAGGTGGCGAGGTGACCATACAGCTAGATAAAAGCTACAACCGTGGCGAAACCTATCAGATTTATATCGACTACGTTGCCACACCCGAACCCGATGGTGGCAGCGCAGCCATCACCAGCGATCAAGGGCTATTTTTCATCAACCCAAGAGGCGAAGATCCGGACAAGCCTCAACAGATCTGGACCCAGGGAGAAACCGAGCACAATTCACGCTGGTTTCCCACGATCGACCAACCCAACGAACGCTGCACCCAGGAGATGTTCCTGACCGTCGAGGACAAGTATAAGACCCTGAGCAATGGCCTCTTGGTCGGTTCTCGTCAAAATGAGGATGGTACCCGCACGGACCATTGGAAGATGAACCTTCCCCACGCCCCATACTTATTCATGGTGGCCATTGGCGAATTTGCTGTAGTTGAAGACGAGCCCTGGAATGGCATTACCGTAGACTACTATGTTGAGCCCGAATACGAAGAACACGCAGAAGATATTTTCCCTTATACCCCGGAAATGCTCACCTTCTTTAGCGAGGTGACCGGTGTCGATTACCCCTGGCCCAAATACAGCCAGGTTATTGTACGCGACTATGTGTCAGGGGCCATGGAAAATACTACGGGCGTCATTTTCGGCGATTTCATGTACGGCACAGACCGTGAATTGATCGATGTCGATATCAATGAGAAAATCGTCGCTCATGAGATGTTCCACCACTGGTTCGGAGACCTGGTTACCTGCGAAAGTTGGTCCAACCTCACCCTGAACGAAGGCTTTGCCAACTACAGCGAATACCTGTGGCTAGAGCACCAGCATGGCGTAGATGCCGCAGAGATGCACCGCATTGATGAGCAAAATGCCTATGTCGGTAGCGTTCAGCGCGGAGAACCACACGAACTGATCTGGTATGACTACGACAATGCAGAACAGATGTTTGACGCCCACTCTTACAACAAAGGCGGATTGGTCCTGCACATGCTGCGCGGCTATCTGGGCGACGAGCTCTTCTTTGCCGGCTTCGAAAAGTATCTGAGCGACAATCAGTATTCAGCTGTCGAAGTAGACGAGCTGCGCATGGCTTATGAAGACTTGAGCGGACAAGATCTACAGTGGTTCTTCGACCAGTGGTATCTAAGCGCCGGTCATCCAGAGCTCACCATTGATTACGACTACTTGCCAGAGAGCAATGAGGTGACCGTTCGGGTTCGCCAAACCCAAAGCACCGACAACAATGTGCCGCCCATTTTTCAGCTGCCTACCCAAGTGGCTATTTACAAGGAAGGACGCCCAACTCGCTACGAAGATGTCATGGTCAATGAGCGTGACCAGACCTTTACCTTCACCGTTGGCGACGAGCCTGACTTAGTCGTTTTTGATCCGGAGTTTCGCATCCTCAGTGAGCGTCTGGATAGCTATGACGAAGAAGAATTTGCCACGCTATACCAGGTCGGCGATAACGGAACAGCTCGCTATGAAGGTATGCGCAATCTCGACCCAAGTACCGAAGTTGGTCGTACCCTGTTTCAAGAAGCCCTTACCGATCCAGAACACGAACTTCGTCAGGTTGCTATGAATAGGTTGGGCATCGTCTCCGAAGTCACCGTTGATCGCATACGGGAAATCGCCAAAAACGATCCGCACTCAGGGGCTCGTGCACAGGCGATTGAAATGCTCACAGAAGCAGAAGATGATCAACTGTCTCAAATTGCTGCTTCTGCTGCTATGGATCAGCAAGCTGCCTTCCCTGTTGTTGCGGCGGGCCTATCTGCACTAGCTAGCACCAACCTGGCAAGAGCTGCAGAAATTGCACAAGAAATGGTCGATCAGGGGGTAGATAATGAGGATATGATTGCGGCGATAGGTGCGGTCTATGCGGCTGAAGGAAGCCCCGAAAGGCTGCCTTATTTCGAAGATAGACTTACGCAGGTGGATGGTCCGGCCAGCATTGAGTTTTATGCCACCTACTTGTCTCTACTAGAGGCCACAGGCGATGAGTCTGCCATGGCAAATGGTCTCGATCGCATGCAGGAAGTAGGTACTAACCAGAGTCTATCTCCCTATGTGCGATTTGCTACTGCCCGGGTTATCAGTGAGTTTCATGGTGAGCAACTCGGCAAACTGGAAGAAGCCAGCGAAGAAGATCAAGAGGTGATCGAAAATAGACTGACTCGCCTCGAAGCCCTCTTTCAGGCCATCGAAGACGCTGAATCTATTCCCGATCTCAAAAGGTATCTGGAGCGCTTTAGGCCACAGCCTAGAGCATAGGAAATTAATAAGGCCGAGTCATGAGTGACTCGGCCTTATTAACTATATAGACCTTCTCCCAGTACTTCTGCAAACTTATCAGGGGTACAAGCGAAGGGTCTTGTTCCCATCAATGCCAGTTCTTCCGCTACTTCTTTATCGTAGGCAGGGGCACCAGAATCGCTCAATGCCAGTAACGGAATCAATCGCAGGCCCGAGCTGATCAGGCGTTGAGCACTAGCCAGCAAGCCATCTATCGAGCCATTTTCATACAAGTCGCTAATCAGTATGCAGACCGTATCGCTGGGACGATCGTTGAGTTGCTCTGCATATCGCAAAGCGCGACCAATGTCTGTTCCACCTCCCAGCTGGATGGCAAACAACAAGTCCAAAGGATCAGGTAGTTCGGCCGTCAGATCTACCACACTGGTATCAAAAGCTACCACTTTAGTTTCCAGGCTGGGAATACTTGCCAGAATACACGACATCACTCCGGCATACACCACCGACTCGGCCATAGAGCCCGATTGGTCGATGAGCAAAATTACCCGCTTGAGTGATCGCTTTCCTCTTGCGTCTCCCCTCAGATTGACCGGCAAGACCGTTTTATACTCCGGTTGATAATGACGCAAGTTGGCTCGTATGGTCTGGTGCCAGTCAATATCACTAGGTCTCGGTCTTCGATTTCTCGTAGACCTTCTTCTGCGCCCTTCCAGCGCTTGTCGGAGGGGTTCGCGCAGACGCTGCTCTATTTGCTTAACGACCCGTTGCACGACCAACCTTGCCGTTTCCCGGCTGTGATCCGGCAGTACATTCTTCAAGCTCAGTAGAGTCCCTATTAAATGAACGTCTGGCTCTATGGTCTCCAGCAGCTCCGGCTCCAACAACATTTGGTGTAGTCCCAACCTGTCGATGGCATCTCGTTGCAAAAGCTGAACCACAGAGCTAGGAAAATACTTTCGGATGTCTCCCAGCCAGCGATTGACATTGGGCGAAGAACTACCTAAACCTGCACGCCTGTCACTGTCGTACAAAGCGGCCAGTGTATCGTCCATGCCCTTTAGCTTGCCCTCCAGCCCCATATCGCCTGCAGGATCAGCTGCCTGACCTAAAATCAGGCGCCATTTGATGAGCTGGTCTTCGGTATCTGTACTTGCGTCTGGCACTGATGCAAGGTAGGATATTTGAAAATTGTGCAGAAAAACAGTCTGAAAGTCAGAAGAAAAAATGCAGCTATTTGGTCTGACCTATCTATTCAGACAGGCGAGGAAAGCAAATTTGACAAGCAAGTCAAACCGTACAATAGGTTGTCAATAAAATATAATTACCACCTCTCTAAATCCGAAGTAGAAGGCGGTTATGGTGTGCTGATTTCACCCGACAATTCACTAACAATACACTTGCGTGCAAAATGTGTTAAACTATTCTTAAATCCAGAAATACGGTCAAACTTGAGACTTAAGGGATGGTTAATTAAATAATTATTAACCCCTTAAAAACCAGATTGTTATGCGACCACTTTTTGCTTTTTGCTGTTTATTTTTGGCCGCATTATTGGCCCTTCCCTCCTGCACCATTGTCCGAGAAGGGCAAGTCGGTGTAAGACAGACTTTAGGTAAGTTTAAAGAAGCTCCCGTAGATCAGGGAGTTGCTTTTTTCAACCCACTTACATCCCGCATCGTCAAGATGAGCACACAGACCGAGAATATGGAAGTTCAACTCAATCTTCCCTCTAAAGAAGGTCTGAATATCCGCTCAGAAATTTCCATTCTATACAGCCTGAATAGAGACCAGGCACCACAGGTTCTCCGTCAGGTTGGACGGAATTACGAAAGGGAGGTTATACTCCCGGTTTTCAGATCTGCATCAGCTGATGTTTCCGCGCGCTACTTCGCCAAGGATATGCATACCGGCCGCCGTGATGTGATTGAATTAGCCATACGCGATAAAATGACCGAGCTGCTGGGCGATAGAGGCATCAATGTCGAAAACGTCCTGATTAAGTCTATCACCCTGCCCGGCAATCTGGCCCGAGCGATCGAAGAAGTTCTGGAAGCGGAGCAGCAGGCACTGCGTATGGAATTTGTATTGCAACAAACTCGCTTCGAAGCCGATCAACAGCGGATAGAAGCCGAGGGTATTCGCGATGCACAGCTGATCATTGCCGAAGGTCTTACTCCCGAAGTACTTCGATTTAAGTCCATTGAAGCATTCTTAGAGCTAGCCAAATCACCAAACACCAAGATCATTGTCTCAGACGGTGATCTGCCCGTGATGCTGAATGACAATACTGGATCTCCTGAAACACAGGGTTCTCGATTCAGATAAAATCGTAAGCATCACCGCCATTTTAGTCTAAACTTTTATACCGAGCGTCTGAGTGTCAGGCGCTCGGTTCGCTTTTACGCGAACCTCCTAGTTCAAAGATTGCAACACCCGCTCGACCAGGCCATCGAAATCAAATGCTTTATCCTTATTGTGACCCAGGCGAACAATGAGCATATTCTGCGTAGGTAGGATGATCACTCGTTGGTCTTGAAACCCGCGCATCAGTATCGCATCATCGGGCATATTGGGCTCTGCGATGCTTTTGAGCCAGAAGTGCCCACCATAATTACACTCTTCAGATTCTGCCTTTCCCGGCACATGCTCGGGTCTGGTGCAGACGGACTTCCGCAGGTAGTCTATCCACTCGCCATCGACAATTTGGTCGCTACCCCAGCGCCCATTTTGCAAAACCAGCTGCCCTACTCGCGCCCAATCTCTGGCCGTAGCCCAACCATAGCTTGAGCCTACGGGCTTACCACTCTGATCTGTTTCTATCCGAAAGCTGTTGGCGCCAATGGCGTGAAAAAGGCGCTCGTACATAAAGTCTATCCCCTCCTGGTAGGTCGGAAAGCTTTCCAAGTACAGCTGCATGAGCATATTTGACGTACCGCTGCTATAGATGAATTGTTCGCCCGGCTCGGCAACCTTGGGCTGGCTTCGGGCATAAGCGGCAAAGTCTGGCGTGCGGTGCAGCATGTGAGTCGCGTGGGTCGAAGCACCATACCGCTCTGTCCATTTTAAGCCCGAACTCATAGTGAGAAGATTATCGATGGTTATGTTTGACCGTTCATCGTTTTCCCACTCGGGGAAAAGATGATCCTGATCGGCTTGCAAGCCGGCCATACCTACCAGTAGCCCTGTGATCGACTTCGTCATCGACCACCCCAGAAGCAAAGAGTTTTCATCGTATCCCTCCGCATAACTTTCGGCTAGTAATTGACCATTTTTAATGACAAGCAAAGCTCTAGCTGCACCTCCTTCGACTGGTGCCATACCGAAGTCTACCGCCTGGGCCAGTCTGGTACCGTCTACTCCTAAACTATCAGACAGGGCCAGATTAAAATCTATGTCTTGAGCTATAGAATCGGAAGTCGGCAGAGGAGTCGGCGCCAAATTAGAAAGTGGTATTGATGCATCATTAATGAGGGTACATCCCTGCCCTGTAGTATATCGAGCTTCACGACGGAACAAGCCCAAAATGCTGGCCTGTACACCTCCCTGATCGTCAGTGAGTGAAAGACCGACCTGCGGAAGTACAGAAAAATTTAAGTCTTCTTTTGAAATGTCTTCCAGGCTCCTGCCTTGAAAAAAATGGCAGCTACAAGCATGCTTGGCAGAGTAGCCTGTTGCTATGAGCAAGATGGGACGAAGGAGAAAAACGCCTGCAACCAGCAGACCGGATACAATCAGAAGAATCACTTTGCGACGAGGACGTTTAGGCATGCGGTAAAGATAGCCCATTGAATGGGGTCCTCTACGGCTTCATTCTTTTTTTGAGACAGCAGATAAAAGTTGTTATTTCACTACTTCAACGAAAACCGTAAGCCAATGCCAGCCTTCGCAAAATTTTTGCCCCTCCTTTTAACTGGCTTTATCGTGCTGTCATGCTCACCCAAAGTTGGTGTTGTAGCTGAGGAGCCACCGACTCATACCGACCAGATTACCCAATGGCAAATGGAGTTGAACGCGCAGTACAAAGACCCCGAACATTCTCCACTACCCCCTGAAGATAGGGAAGCTTTTACCGCCCATCCTTTTTTTGAAATCAATGATAAGTATCGTGTGGAAGCACGTCTAGTTTACCCAGATGACACCGAGATATTGGACATGCCCACCAGCTCTGGCAGTTCCAAGACCTATAGCGTTTGGGCGAGGGCACATTTTTCCATTGATGGGCAGGCTGGCTCACTTATGGTTTTAAAACCCGCTGGTTTTCGGTCGGTGTCCAGCAACTATTTATTTGTTCCGTTTCAGGATGAGACCAGTGGTCAGCAAACTTATGGTGGCGGACGATATATAAATCTACCCCTCCCTCAAGGCCGGCCAGAAACGATAATGATTGACTTCAACAGAGCTTATCATCCTTACTGCGCCTATACAACGGGGTATAACTGCCCCATTCCTCCCCAGGAAAATCGACTGAATCTGCGCATAGAGGCAGGTATTAAATTAGCTGCGCAGCATCAATGAGCAAGGGCTCACAAGCTTCTTCGAGCCAGCTGCGCTCTTCGCCTTCTACCAGATCCTTCATCTCTTCCCAAACCTGCTGATGATAGGTATCCAACCATTGTATTTGCCGGTGGCTGAGCATGTCGGAATCGATCAGCTTGCGCTCGAACGGAAACATAGTGAGGGTATCGAAAGCCAGCCAGCCCGGAGATGTCTCCACGACCTGAACCAGGTTCTCACAACGTATGCCGTACTCGCCTTCCAAATAATAACCCGGCTCATTGCTAAACACCATACCAGCCTCAAGAGGATATTGTGTTGTCTTCGATCGGGGATTTGAGCTGATGCCCGCAGGACCTTCGTGTACATTCAGAAAATAGCCCACCCCATGGCCCGTACCGTGGCCATAGTTGAGCGAATCATTCCAGAGATATTGACGGGCCAGAATATCGAGTTGTACGCCTGAGGTTCCCTGGGGAAATCTTGCGAGGCTTAAATCGATCATTCCCTGAAGCACCAGGGTAAAATGCTGCTTTTCCGCTGGAGTAGGGTCGCCCAGGCAAAAAGTTCGGGTAATATCGGTAGTCCCATCCAGGTACTGGCCGCCGCTATCGACCAAAAGTATTCCCCTTTCGCCGACTTCGGCACTACCTTCACGAGGTGGGTCGTAGTGTACGATCGCACCATTACCTTTCCAACCGACGATAGCTCCGAAGCTATCTCCCTTGTAGTTGGGAAGAGCAGAACGGAAGGCGGTCAACTGGTTGACGATTTCGTATTCGGTTTTTTGCTTGGCCTCTTCCGAGTCCAGCCAGCGCCTCAGACGCAGAATAGCCAATCCGTCTCGAGCCATGGCATTCTTGATGTGCGAAGTCGCCTTATCATTTTTAATGGCTTTCCAAGCAGGAATGGGGCTGCTCTTCTGTAGCGTGGTATGGCCACCTGCCGCTTCATATATGGCTAGATTGGTCGTTGAGGGATCTATACCGATTCGCTGACCCTGGCCGTGCAGTTCAATAAGTCTGCCTGCCGTAGCCTTGTAAGTGAATAATTCTAAGTCTAAAGAAGATGCCCAAGCTTTATCTACGCGCTGCGGTCCAACGAACCAATCGGATTTACCCTCAGCAGAAACCCCTAAATAGGAGACCATCAATGGATTGTAGTCAATATCTGATCCGCGAATATTGAGCAGCCACGCCTGATGGTCAAGTGCGCTGACCAAGAAGTAGTCTATTCTGTTTCGGTGCATCCACTCCCGCAAACGACTGATCTTTTCTTTTGCACTTTGATCTACATAAGCTTCTGGTTGGATATAGATGGGCTTCTGAGGTGCAGCTGGTCTGTCTTGCCAGATATAATCCAGCAAATCATGAGTGGCATCCACTTTGATATCATGCTTGCCCATTTTGTGATCCAGGTCTCTGGCAGCAACCAGGCTCAAACAATTCCCAGCATATCCCAGAGTTTGATCGGGCTCCAGGTTTTCAACCAACCACTCTTTGTATTCGGGCGTGTGCGCAACTCGCAATTTCATCAGATCAATGCGTGATCCAGCTAATTCTTTTTCTGCCTGAATGAAATATCGGCTATCCGTCCATAAGCCTGCCCAGTTCTTAGTGACGATCAGGGTGCCAGCCGAGCCTGTAAAACCACTTAGCCAGCTTCGACCTTGCCATCGAGGAGCTACGTATTCACTCATGTGTGGATCCGTAGATGGAACGAGATAGGCATCAATCCCAGCAGCTTTCATGGCTAGGCGGAGCCCTGCAAGTTTATCATTGGTGTTCATGTCTCCTTGTTTTTGGTTGGTTAAGCGAGGCTGGTTACTTCAAGCTGATTTTGTGACGAAGCAATTGTATTGGGAACCTTAAAAGGCTAAATAATCCGTAGGATCAAGCACCTGACCATTCCTCCAGAGCTCAAAGTGCAAGTGAGGTCCGGTACTCTGTGTTCCTGTATTGCCAATAATGGCGATGGCTTCTCCGGCAGTGACCTGGCTACCTACATCCTTTAGCAGCGTACTGTTGTGTTTGTAGAACGAGATGACATTATTGGCATGCTGAATCCCGATCACAAATCCATAAGCGGAAGTGTATTCCGATTGAAATACTACGCCTGGCAAGCAGGCCTTCACTGCCGTATTGGCCGGAGCCAGAATATCTACCCCCATATGTCCATCAGCTGCATTAAAGCGCGCACTGATTTCTCCGTTTATTGGTGCGATGAGAGGAAGTTCTTCCAGTCTGATATCATTATTATCAGTCGTTGTAGGCAAGATATTGTTACCGACGCTGTTACCTGACCTCCTTTGTTCTACCGCTTGTCTGAGCTGCATTTCTTCGGCAGATACGGTTATGGGTTCGGGCACATCGTTTATACCGGCCTCCATGCTGCTACTGTCTATATCTTCGGGTTGATATTCTCCGAATGCTGTTTTGAATAGGGCCTGAGTTTGCAACTGCTGAGCTTCCAGCTGCTCGTTTAGCTGAACCACTGTGCGTTGCATTTCCACCATTTCACTGCGACTCACTACATCTCCATAGCCTGGCACCAGTCTTCGCAATGGGGTGTAAGCAATCAGTAGGAATATCAAAACCCCGAGTAAAATAATCACCGTAGACATGGCGATATACAGATTGAGCGGGCTGAGCTTATAGCTTCCAACCTCGTCAAAAGTCTCATCTCTCATGATGACCAGGCGGTACGTATTTCGGCTCGCCTCTCGGAATCTAGCCCACCGGCCTTTTTTTTCTTCTTCTATCTTTAAGAAATCGATTATCAGAGACTCTTAATGATAGAAGAAGAAAAAAATGGCCGGTGGGCTAGATTCCGAGAGGCGAGCCGAAATACGTACCGCCTGGTCATC
>JBCBVN010000096.1:0-13078 GCA_039817625.1 Bacteroidota bacterium | reverse complement strand
CACTGATCAAGGTGCTGGACTACGTTTCTCAAGCAGCAGATGCCGGAGCTCGACTGGTCTGTTTTGGCGAATCTTTGCTTCCGGGCTATCCCTTCTGGTTGTCTATTGCTGGCGGCGCTTCTTTCAATGATCCTGTTCAGAAAGAGATCCATGCCCATTATTTGACACAATCTGTCGATATAGAAGCCGGCGACCTGGCTCCACTCTGTACACTAGCTGCTCAGCGAAGCATATCGGTTTATCTGGGCATCATAGAGCGCCCGCTGGATCGGGGTGGGCATTCCTGTTACTGTTCTTTAGTCTATATCAATACCCATGGGGAGATCCAATCTGTCCATCGCAAGCTTCAGCCGACCTATGAAGAGCGCCTTTGCTGGTCGCCGGGAGACGGACATGGTCTTCGCGTTCACGAGTTAGGGGATGGCTGGCGAGTTGGTGGCCTCAATTGTTGGGAAAACTGGATGCCTTTATCCAGGACGGCACTCTACGCCCAGGGCGAGAACCTGCATGTTTCGGTTTGGCCCGGTGGACTCCACAATACCCATGATCTGACCAAGTTTATTGCCAAAGAGTCCAGATCTTATGTCATTGCCGTTTCTGGCCTTTTATCAAAAGCCGACTTAAAGGACAATCGCTCAGGAGCCATTCCTATTCCACATATCGACACCATAGTAGATAACAGTCCGGAATGGTTGGCCAATGGTGCTTCTTGCATCGCAGCTCCTGATGGCAGTTGGCTCATCGAGCCTCAGTTGGAACGAGAGTGCCTACTCACTGCAGAGCTCGAGCTACAGAAAGTATACGAAGAACGGCAAAACTTCGATCCGGTCGGCCACTATTCCAGACCGAGTGTGACTAAACTTGTCGTTGACCGCAGCCGACAAATGGCCGCTGAGTTTAAGGATGCCTAAGCTATTCTGGTGCCTTATGGTCGAAGCTATAAACCCTCGCCATTTGCCATACACCGTCGGTATATCGCCAAAGGTGGGTGAATTGAGCTGCTCCGTCCAGAAACTCGCCATCTGCTGAGACTACATAAAAATGGTGGCTGCCGCGTATGATGGCCCCGTAGTCTGCAATGGGGTAAATCTCAATGGTTCCGGATACTTCTTCCCGCCTCAGACGCTGAGGATTACTTCCGCAGAGACCAGCGCGCATTCCGTTGACCAGGTCTTCTTTGCCCAGGGTCAGTCCGCCACGATCGTGATAAAACTCAATGTCATCGGTCAAGTATTTGGCCATTTCATCGACATCGCATTGATTATAGGCTTCCCAAAACTGGGCATCCAGTTCGGTAATGGTTGTTGTTAGTTCCTCGAGGGTAGTGGGAAAATCGGAGACTTGGGCATAGCCGCTTGTCCAAAGGGCTATCAGCAGCCCCAGGCCAGTAAGTTTACGGTACATAAAGAGGTGGTTTTAAAAGTAATGACCTCAAAGTCGCCTTTGCCTCAGTCTTGTGCCTATCTTAATCGACAGGAAAGCGAATTACTTCTACCAACAAGCGCTAAACTGAAGTCCGATCAGGCCATGAGTTCTCCCCTGACGTATAACTTGAATCGATCCATGGGCTCTCCCATGAGCATGGCATTGGTTTGGCCCATATTGAAAGCCTGCTTGACAATATCGTCGTTTAGTGCCGTATTTTCGGCAGAAACTAGCCGGAAGTAGAAGCCCACGCTGAAGGTCCAGGCTGCCTCATCGAGAATGGCATCGTTGGTGCCGATAACATAGTCCACTTCTTCAGAGATGGCTGCTGCCTGATCCTGAGCGTAGCAGGCATTGAGCATGACCAGTTTGATGGGTATTTTCTGGATTTTTACCATGGAGCTGAATAAGGCCTTGAGTTGAGCTGAAGATACGATCTGTGTTTCATGGCCCTCCACCTGCTTAAACATCAGTCCTCCTTTTTGGCCGGGTTGTACTTCCGCCAGTGGATCGGATTCGTCTATAGCTGCAGCAACCCGTTCATTTTGTCCGTGGCCGCTGAAATGGACGATGTGCGGCTGGTTTTTGAACATGGTCTGACCCAGGTGCAATACCGTAGTCTCTCGCTGTCTGTGAAGCTCATAGTCGCCGTAGTTTTCACTGAGCTGCAGCTGATCGTGTATGCGCGCATGTTCCCGGTCCAGGTTGAGCTTTGCCGTATCCGACGGATTACTGGTCAGCATGAGAATACGGATGTATCCGATGGCTGCATCAGCTGCGCCACTTGCAGTCGATTTACCACCCGATGCCTGGCTATTGGTACCCCCACCAGAAGAGGACTTTTTGACGTATTCCTGGTCTTCTACTTCCTTGAGCTGGCTGTAAACGGAGCTGGTGATTCTGGCATTCTCTATATCATAGTCTTGCTGGAGCTTAGTCCCTCCATCAAAATCCATCTTATTTCGATTGAAGCGAGCAAAAAGCTGAATGACTACTCCACTGTAAAAGTCATCACCTGACGCAGTAATTAGCTCGTCAAGTTTATGGAGCGCATCTTCCAGCCTTCCTTTGGACAAATCCTTTTCAATCGCTTCCTTATAGCTCATGGGCGTTGTGTTTTCCGAGAGCTCTAAGGTAGAAAAGTCCAGCTAATAAGCCCTTAAGCTTGTCCCAACTTAATCTGCTTCTCGAGCTCTTCCATGGTCGAGCGAATTTCATCGTCGGTCTCCATCAGGTTTTTGATGGTACGGATGGAGTAAAGGACTGTGGAATGGTCTCGCCCACCAAATAAGTTGCCAATTGATTTTAAGCTCGATTCTGTGTACTCCTTAACTAAAAACATACTGATCTGCCTGGCTAGGACAACCTGCCGAACCCGTGTGGCAGATTGCAGCTTCTCGACTTCCAGTCCATAGTGATTGGCTACAGCCTTCTGGATGTTTTCGGGGGTGATCTCCTGGTTGATGCGATCAACAAACTTTTCTGTGACCTCCCTGGCCAGATCTAAATCCAGATCGCGTCCCTCTACACCATGGCGAAGGACCAGATTGTTGAGCACGCCCTCCAGCTGACGGATGTTCTCCTGTACGTGGTGGCAGATAAATTCAGCTACATCCGAGGGGATCGAGAGTTCCTCTGTTTGCGCTTTAGACTTGAGAATAGCCATACGCGTCTCGAGAGCCGGGATGGATAAATCTGCGGTAAGTCCCCACTGGAAACGACTCTTGAGGCGATCTTCAATATTGAGGTCCTTGATCGGGCGGTCGCAGGTTAGTACAATGGCCTTGTTATTCTGCCTTAGGATATTAAAGAGGTTGAAAAATATGTCTTGTGTTTTGGTCCTGTTGTATAGTTGCTGAATGTCGTCTACCAGTAGCACATCGATGTGCTGATAAAAATTGAGCAGGTCTGCTATGGCGTTCCGCTGAATGGAATCGATGATCTGATTGGTAAACTGATCGGTTGTGACATACAAGACGGACTTTCTTGGGAAACGCTCTGCTACATGATTGCCTACAGCTTGTAAGAGGTGTGTTTTGCCGAGACCGACAGGACCGTGAATAACCAGTGGATTGAAAGCCGTATTAGCAGGCTTGTCGGCTACGGCTTTTGCTGCATTTCGCGCCAAACTATTGCAGTCTCCTTCAATGAAATTGTCAAAAGTGAACCTCGGATTTAGATTGCTCTCGATATGCGGCCTTCTGATACCGGGAATGACGAATGGATTTCTTACCTGATCGGCTGTAGTCTCGTCAGGGCGCACCGATTTGGTGGCGGGCTTATCATGTCCATTTTCCGCTTTCAAATGGTTGCGTTTATTGGTTCGATTTAGCACCTGGTATAGCAACTTGCCGTTGCGTCCCATCGCTTTGTGAATAGAATTTTTTAAGACGTCTACGTAGTGTTCTTCCAACCATTCATAAAACAAACGGTGAGGCACCTGAATGGTCAATTCATTACTGGAAAGCTTTACGGGTTTAATGGGTTCAAACCAAGTGCGATAGCTCTGCGGGTCAACAGAGTCTCTAATAGTTCGCAGACAGTTATCCCATATCGTAGAGTGGTCTTGGCGCATTCTACAAGCGAGGTTTAACGACCGATCCGGGCATAGGCATCCCAGATAGGTGGGTGAATAAAAATGTCTGTATATCAGTAAGTTACACGAAGGAAGGTGGAGCCTTTATCTTAAGACTATTGGGCGTTCTGACGGCTGGTGTGTGTCAGTTGAAGATAGTTGCCAGTGTCTTCCTTGTTGAACGTCTATAACGACGCGGGGCATCAAATATGAGGCAAATTGAGGTCGATTTCCAAATCTGTAACACGCTTTTTTCAAAGATATTTTTCCATTATGTATAAAGTCCTCAAAAACGAAATTGGCGTTCGCAAAAGAGGAAAACTTTTCCTACTCGACGCGCAAATTGTTGCAATCAACGCAGATGCGTTCTTTGCTTGGGCTGAAGAATAAATCGAGCCGTCCCATATATTTAGCGCCGTAGCCCATCTGACTAATGAGGACCGGTCTGCCTGCTGCATTATCGACTCGAGTTGGTCGCTCCAGATAGGTGTGGGTATGACCACCTAAAATGAGGTCAACATGCTCGGTTTGAGCAGCGAGTTTTTGATCGTCTGGTTCCCAGGGTCGCATTTCGTAGCCCAGGTGAGAGAGGCAAATGATCAGATCACATTTCTTTTCATTGCGCAGCATAGTAGATACCTGCTTCGCTTGTTCGATCGGGTCCAGCCAGATGGTGTCTCCATAACCCGTTTTCGGTACCAGGCCCTCCAGCTCTACACCTACTCCAAAGACGCCAATTTTTAGTGGCTTTCTCTCGAGCACCAGGTGCGGTAAAGTCTTTCCACTCATGATGGTTTGACTAAAATCGTAATTGGAGGAGACCAGCGGAAAGCTGGCGTTAGGAAGTTGTTTGAGCAAGCCGTCGAGACCAGCGTCAAAATCGTGATTGCCTATCGTAGCTGCATCATAGCCCATTCTACTCATTAGCTTGTACTCGAGCTCTCCGCCAAACACATTGAAATAGGGCGTTCCTTGCCACATATCTCCGCAGTCCAATAGCAGCACGCGTTCTTCCTCCTGCCGAATACGATCTATCAGAGCAGTTCTCCTTACGGCACCCCCGAGTGGTTCGGTTTCGCCTCTTCGACTACTTGGGCGCATAGGCTCTATCTGGCTGTGCCAGTCGTTGGTGTGCAGAACCGTAAGCTTGGTAAGTCTTCTATCGGTATTCAAGGCCTGCAAGCCTCCTGGAGCCATCAACACCAAGCCACCCTGAAAGGTCCTTTTGAGAAATACTCGTCTATTCATATTTATATCTTTCTGTGTTGCTTGGTTTATTTTCTATTCAATTCTGCCATCTAACTCCGCCTGTATTACCCTTCGTCTTTTGATGGCATCGATGAGCAAATCTCTGATGAGCTGGCCACTTTTTATCTGTGGTCGATCTGCCAGCATTTCGGCATTGTCGCCACCATTGGCTATATAATCGGGCATAGCCACCAGATAATTGCGATTGAGCACCGGACTGGCGTCCTGAATGGTCACCGCCATGGGCTTGTTGTCTTCTATTCGGTAGCGCAATTGACTGCTTTGAGGCCAACCCCTCCATCTTTCGACCATGTAGTCCAAAAACTCTTCCATGACGACCCCATTGATATTGACCAAGACCAGTTCGTTATCAAAAGGCATGAGCCGATACATGTCTTCCATAGTGATGGGGCCTGCCGGTATTTCATCAATTCGGAGACCTCCTCGGTTGGTGATGGCAAAATCTATGGGCTGATCGGGGAAGAGTCGTTTAGCTTCGTCATACAATAG
Source organism: Bacteroidota bacterium (assembly GCA_039817625.1). Taxonomy (GTDB): domain Bacteria; phylum Bacteroidota; class Bacteroidia; order Chitinophagales; family Saprospiraceae; genus Neolewinella. Next base: position 7,320 of record JBCBVN010000096.1, on the reverse strand, counting down.
ATCTGCCACCCAATTGCCAAGCGTACTCTCGCCAGCCGAAAGTGTTAAAGGCTCTTCTACCTGACCGATAACTTCAGCCATAGCGGTCTCCAGCTCTTGCCGATACGGATCAATCATCTCCTCTACTTCCTGGCTGACCGACTCATCAGCTACGGAAGCTTCTGTCAAACTCTGCCGATTGGCAACAACAGTTTCTGCTTGGTAGTAGGGCTTGCAGCCTGCGCAAATGGCAATCACGCATAGCGTGAGGACAAGTGGTCTTATCATAACCTAAAAGTAGGCAAAAGCAGGCAAGTAAATCTATCCAGCAGAAATAGAGCGATCAATTATTCAGACTCCAGTCATACTCCATAAACTGTAGCTCTCCAGCTGCTCCAAGCTCTCCACTTCCTTGCTGACGGATGAACTGCTCAATATCTCCAAAATCATCTCCATACCAATCAAAAATACTGCTCAACTGCCAGGGGCTACGGTCAATGATGTTGTATTTGGTATTGTTGACAAACCTGGAACTCAGCCGATCCAGTGTCGAATTCAGATTGGATGCCGTGAATAGACGGTTGTGCAAAGGCGGGCAGGAAGTGGCTGCACAATTCACGGCAAAGTGAATGCGTGCATCGGTATCGCCTGGGCGCAACTTTTCAAATTCGATTTGATTCAAGCTCAGATTTTCTCCACTGATCGATATCCACTGTACATCCCAAGGATTGCCGCCGTGCAAATCTCTGATGCTCCTCACGGGCCAGTTGTCTATGATCAGTTTGATGGTATAGGCATTGTATTGGTTGATCCAGTAGGCTCTTGCAGCTAATGTCCCGGCTGGTGGCCCATCTGAGGTGACTTCTAAATAGCTGTCAAGAACCTCTCGCTCTCCGAGTACGGAGGCGTAATTGACCCGTCCCGTAGAGCTGACCGTCCGACGGAGTAAATCTGCCCAGGCATCTGTCGTAATCTGCAGCTTGTCTTCAGGTTCAGGCTCTTCGGGAGCGTTTGCAGTTGGCTGAGGCTGTACTTCTGCTTCATCAGTATTTTGGCGGGAGTCAAGCTCACTTTCTGTGTCATTTCTCTGCTGATCTGGGATGGGGGAAGTGATTGCTGGTTCAACAGCTTTAGTGTCGATGACATCGGCTACGTCTACTGTAGTCTGGGGTGGTATGGTGATTTGAACTTCCGCAGGATCGGTTATATCTGGTGTGGTGGTCGCTTCCTCTTGCTGCTTTGAATCTTCTTCTTTGTCGAGCTCTGTATGGGTTTCAACCTCCGATTGATCTTCACCGGTATGGCTTCCGGAATCGGGGGGGCTACAACTTAGTGCAAGAGCTATGGCTAAAAAGAGAAGTGGGCTTTTCATAACTAAAATTTGCATCTAGAACGTTTATATGAGTAAGTATGGTTTGAGTGACCGACCTGCGCAAGTCGCTATCCGTCAAAAAAACCGGAACCGAGCTGTATCTTGTCTTCTAAACTTAAAGTCTATCTAAATGGGTGTCGAAATTCCTGCTTCCGTCCCTTCTTCACCGGGTTTGCGCGCCATGTGGCCACTGCTGTATGCCGCCTGGGCCGATAGAAGCCTGAATATGAAGGAGATCAATGGCCTCAGAAAACTGGCTGCTGAATTGCCCTTTCTGAAAAATGAAGACAAGCTAATTTTGATGGGTTTGAGCGACCCGGCAACCCCTCCCGGCCGAGAGCGATTCAAGCTTTGGGAAACGGAAATCAGGCGCATAGCCGCTACGATTCCCGAAGGCCATCCGCCTAGTTTGGCCGAGCTTTGTGCCCGACTTGGCGCCGAAGCAGATACCGAACACGATCCGGCCTGGTGGGCCGACCAATTGCCAGCACTTCAAGCCCTGGAAAACGGACTAGGCCGGGTAGGGGAGGGCGTCTATCGCAGCATTTTTGATGATTACGACAGCCGCGTCAATCGAGATTCTACGGTCGTAAATGCCACTACCCGGGCAGAGCGGTTGCAGCGTATACTAGATGGTGAAGCGGCCGATATGATGGTGCGCATGAAAGAAATTTTGATGCGCCCGTCTTTCGAACGCCACATAAAGCGCGACAAGGAGGATTACCGTGCGCAGGTGCTGGGATGGATGCAAGAATTGGCCGACGAAGGAATCGGTGCTCTTGCCTTCGATGAGCCTTACGGTGGCCAGGGAGATATGCGGGCTTATGCCTACGCTATGGAAGCTATGGCCTATCACGATTTAAGCCTGACCATCCGCTTTGGTGTTCAGTTCGGCCTTTGGGGTGGTGCCGTCGCCAATCTGGGCACGGAGGAACACCACAACAAGTATCTGAAAGGAACGGGCACTCTGGAGATACCTGGCTGTTTTGCCATGACAGAAACAGGCCATGGATCAAATGTGCGAGGTCTAGAAACGACTGCCGTTTACGATCCTAAAACGGATGAAATCATTGTACACTCTCCGAGTTTTGGTGCCGGTAAGGAGTACATCGGCAATGCCTTGTACTCGACCCACGCTGCGGTGTTTGCTCAGCTAATCGTAGGCGGAGAAAGCCAGGGTGTGCATGCCGTCGTGGTGCCCTTAAGAGATAGCGATCATCAATTGCTGCCCGGCATTACTGCCATGGACAATGGATACAAAATGGGCCTGAATGGTATCGACAATGGTCGCCTGTGGTTTGAGAAAGTCAGGGTTCCACGTGCCAATTTGCTCAATAGATTTGGCGGAATAGACGATGAAGGCAACTACTACAGCTCTATTGAAAATCCTTCTCGGCGCTTCTTCACCATGTTAGGCACCCTGGTCGGTGGACGGGTATGTGTGCCAAGGGCCGGCCTGAGTGCGGCAAAGTCTGCCCTGACCATAGCGGTCAGGCATGGCTTGCGCCGTCGCCAGTTTGGTGCCGATCAGTATTCGACAGAGACACTACTACTCGATTATCCCAACCAGCAAAGGAGATTGATCCCGCGTTTGGCTAAAGCCTATGCCAGCCACTTCGCACTCGATTATCTGCTGGATAGGTTCGTAGACCAGGAATCTGAGGAAGAAATGCGAGAGATCGAAGCATTGGCTGCTGGTATGAAGTCCTACGTCACCTGGTTCACAACCGATTGTATACAAGAATGTCGAGAGGCTACGGGCGGCAAAGGCTATTTGTCGGTCAACCGGTTTGCAGACTTAAAAGCAGACACCGATATCTTCACCACTTTCGAAGGGGATAATACCGTGCTGATGCAGCTGGTCGCCAAAAGCTTGCTTTCCGATTTTAAAAAGGCATTCCAGGAAGATGGCAACCTCGCTATTCTGCGGTTTTTAGGCCGTCGTATTTCTACGGTTATCACCGAGCAAAACCCGGTAGTTATCCGACAGACGGATCGCAGCCTGATAGATACACCGGGCTTTTATCAGGCAGCTTTCCAATTCCGCGATCGCCGGCTCACACAGACTTTAGCCTCCCGCTTCCGAACCTATCTGAAGGAGGGTATGGATGCCTTCTCAGCCGCCTTGCGCTGTCAGACACACATGATGGAAGCCGCTGAAGCCTGGATCGAGCGCATCACCCTCGATCAGTTTTTGGCCAAGCTGGATACCCTACCCACCGGGCCGGAGAAGAGAGTACTTTCCAAGCTCTGTGCGCTCTATGCCGTTCACACCATCGAGCAACACCGGGGCTGGTACCTGGAGAGCAACTACATAGCTGGAGTCAAGAGTAAAGCCATTCGAAAACTGGTCGATATGCTATGTACAGAAATCAGACCAGACGTCGGTGTGCTGGTAGATGCTTTTGGCATTCCTGACGACTTACTGGGTGCTCCTATTGGTCGGAAGGACTAATTGATTCTTTTCAGTACGACCATGCTGTCTTGTATGTCGATGACGCGTTGGAATATTTCGCGAAGTATGCCGTATTGATTTGCAGGGTACATGGAAGCAGCGACGCGAACGGTGAGGTTTACGCTTATCTTATTTTCAGCTTCGTTGTGGGCCATCATAAATTGAACGTTGATCGATCCATCAGGGCTTCTCACTCTACTGCTTTCCGGCATTTCATCTACAGTATATCCTTCAGGCAGGTCAAATTCTGCTATGTAGATTTGTTTGAAGGGGAAGGTGAAATCAATGGGAAATAGTCTTTCATCATCATCGACCAAATCGCTGGTGAAGACATCAATCAATACCAGTTGCGTGTAGAGAAAATCATCTAGTGGTTGTCCTATTTGTGCTCGGACGTCGAGATTCAGGTTGAAGGGCTTGGTTGGGTCAGTCCAAGCAGCGTATTGCCGTTCTATTAATTCTGAATCTGGATACTTTTTGAGGAGCGCATCAATGACCGGGCCTTCAACAACATCGTTTTCATCCATTAAATCTTCGTAAGCATTTGAGGCAATGTATTGCTTGCTTTGATTTTGAATGTGAAATTGGCAATAGCCATCTGCCTGCAATTGACCCGATACCCGATATAAGTCGGTGACCAGAGGAGCCTCTACATCGATCCAATAGTTGGTGTCTTCATCAAATACCCAGGCAGCTTCATTCAGCGCCTCTTCCCTCGGTAGCCCCACTTCTGATCTATATCCATTGGCATCGAGTAGATAATCTACCCCATCCAGATTGGCCAGTACCATCAAATGTTGAAATTGGCGAATAATGGGATAGTCCATAATGGGGCGGCCATAGTTGCGCAGTCCAGTGAGTACAGGCTTTGCTTCTATGTCATGATCTTTTAAAATGACGAGCAGCATCATGTTTATGGCTCCAGAATTAGCAGATCCTTTTTCCCATAAATCTTTTAATTGCTCATCGGCTAAGAAACTATACTCACCATTCCACTCTATATTCCCATTGATTAGGTTTAAGGCATGTTGTGCTTTCTTGAATTCTGTTTCTCCGATAAGGGCCGGTAATTTATCTGACAGTCTATTTAATTGTCTTTGGTCTAAAAATCGTTCACCAATATTTTCATGCTGAATCATTCGATCAGCCGCTGAGTTCCAAGTGCCTAAATAATCCTTCCATTCCATTGAGCTGTAGTCCAAATACCTATCTAATTGAATGAAGGCATAGGGAAGGTAATCTGTTAAATTATCTACATATGGTTCGGGATCTAAGGCGGGTAAATCACAAAGCTCAAATCTGTAAAGAGAGCCAGGATCTCTATTTCTTGCTCTGCGAATACTATCGGCTTCAGATGTATTGATATTGTGATTTACACACATTTCTGCAATACAATTACTTACGGCTACATATGTGTTTGCTCCTTCTATATAAGCATCATAAACCGCTCGCCTAACAGGAATATCTTCTTGAAAATAGTACTTGTCGGTTTGGATGATGCTCTCGCTTTCTACCTCGTATTGATATTCTATTACAGCGCCTTCAGTAACTTGTGGAAAAGTAAATTTGACAACGGAAAAATCATCATCCTCTTCTTCTCTTATGAAGTCCCTTCTGTCGAGATCAATAATTTCTCCACTCGGTAAATATATTGCAGCCTTTAATCCTTTTACTTTTTCTGTTTCGGTAAAGTAACCTATTTCTACGTCGCTCCTTTCAAAAGAGCTGGCCTGAAATAATTTTAGACGTCTGTGTACTATGGTGCGTTTCCTGAAGCTGAAGTTGTGCTTATAAATCTCATGATTTACCTGATCGTGTAATACATAAGCATCGGCGGAAGTGTCAGATTCTAATTGTGTTAAAGCCAAATCCTCTGGAGGAATAACGCCGAAGACGATTTCTTCAAAAGTCTGGCTAGATATAGATGCTGATGGAATGAATAGGAGCATGAAGCCAATGGCTAATACCAGGTTCTTGGAATGACTCATTTTACCTTTTTTAGTACGACCACACTATCCTGGATGTCGATGACGCGCTGGAAAATCTCTCGCAATGCCTCATATTGATCAGCCTCAAAGAAGGAGGAGCCTATTCGGACGGAGAAATTGACCGATAGTTGGTGCTCGGCTTCCTTGTGCTGCATCATCAATTGAATAGAGACAGCGCCGTTAGGACTCTGTATCCTGACGCCTTCCGGCATTTCGTCTACAGCATATCCCTCTGGCAAGTCAAAGGTGGCCAGATATACCTGCCTGAATGGATAGGCAAAATCTATGGGGAATGTTCTGGACTCGTCTTCTACAAGATCGCCGGTCAGCGCATCGAACAGGATGGGTTGGAGATATAAAAAGTCATCTATAGATTGAGCGATCGGCACATTGGCGTCCAGGTCGATGACAAAAGGGCTCGTTGGGTCTACCCACGGTTCAAATCGGCGGTCCATCATTTGGGTTTCGGGGAATTTCCCGAGCAATTGATCAATGACGGGGCCTTCGATTTCGTCGTTCTCATCGGCTAAATCGGCCGAAGCAATAAGTGCGAAGTATTGCTTGGCCTGGTTCTTTACGGTTATCTCAGCGGAGCCGTCCGTTGTGATTTGCCCGCTGACCTGGTACACGTTCGTGACGAGTGGGCTTTTGACCTCTACCCAGTAGGGCTCATCATCGCCGAATACCCAAACGGCTTCGTTGAGTGCGCCTACCCGCGGAAGTCCTACAATAGACATGTAGCCATTAGCATCCAGTATGTAAGGCTGGCCATCGAGTGTGGCCATAACCATCAGGTGCTGAAACTGGCGCAAAATGGGAAATTCGAGTATGGGGCGGCCGTAGTCTCTCAGGCCGGTCAATACGGGTTGGACCTCAATATCATTGGCCTTCAGCAGGGTATACAGCATCATATTGATGGGACCGGAACCCGCTTGTCCTTTGTCCCATAAGTTGTTTAAGGATTCTTCAGCCCCAAATCGATAATAGCCATCCCAGCTCATGTGCTGATTGATGGCATTGAGTGCATACTGAGCCTTGTCGAGTTCGGTTTGTCCCAGCAATGGACCTACATCGTTGGCTATGCGGCGGCCACTGCCATTGCGCATAAACCGCATACCGATATTTGGATTGTCGCGTAGTTCACGAGCAGTAGTTTCCCAGGTGCTCAGGTATTTGGCCCAGCCGGTTGTTTGGTTGAAATAGCTGTCGAGTTGAAGGTATACATGAGGTAGATAATCCCGAAAATTATTGACATAGGGCTCTGTGTCGAATGCCTCCAAATCGCACATTACATATTCGTACTTGATGGCCGTGACTCCGTTGGCATGGGTCGCCCGCTCTGCACCTCTGATTTGGTGCTCGTCTTTTAGGCACAATTGATCAAAGGCATTGCAGACAGCGATATAAGAGAAAAGCGACTTCATTTCGGCTTTGTACCGGGCCATTCTGACCGGTATTTGCTCTTGGAAAAAGTAAATGGGGACTTGTGAAAGGCCCTCACTAATTCTTCGGTATCTGTACTCCAG
>JBCBVN010000095.1:0-13086 GCA_039817625.1 Bacteroidota bacterium | reverse complement strand
TTTCCCGTGCTGAGGTGGCCAGGCAGTTCATGGGGCCGCCGCCGGAAAAGTATGTGCGTGCCTTATTGCAGAAGGGAAAAATATCTTCTCTTCAGGCGGAGTTAGCTAAAGAAGTGCCTATGGCTGACGATATTACCGTTGAAGCTGACTCAGGTGGTCATACCGACAATCGACCCCTTGTGGTATTATTGCCCATCATCGTTAAGCTGAGAGACGAAACTCAAGCGCATTTTGATTTCGCCAATAGAATTAGAATAGGTGCAGCGGGAGGGATTTCTACACCGGAATCGGCTCTCGCTGCATTTATGATGGGCGCAGCTTATGTCGTTACTGGTTCTGTTAATCAGGCTTGTTTAGAGGCAGGCACATCCGATACCGTTAGACAACTTTTGGAGACGGTTGCTTCAACAGATGTGATGGGTGCACCAGCTTCTGATATGTTTGAGATGGGCGTCGAATTGCAAGTGGTCAAGCGAGGAACACTCTTTGGTCCAAGAGCTAAAAAGCTATACCACTACTATCAGCAGTATAATTCTATAGATGAAATCCCTGAGGCAGAGCGCAGCTCACTGGAAAAGCGAGTTTTTAGGAAGCCACTGGAAGATATCTGGCAGGAGTGCATTTCGTTTTTCAGTAGTAGAGACCCTGAGCAAATCAATAGAGCGAAAGATAACCCACGTCGTAAAATGGCGCTCATATTTCGTTGGTACCTGGGGCTATCTTCCAACTGGGCAAATGCCGGTGTAGCCGATCGGGTGCAAGACTATCAAATATGGTGTGGGCCAGCTATGGGTGCTTTCAATGACTGGGTTAAAGGAACCTATTTGGCTTCTTATAAGAATAGGAAAGTGGCTGATGTGGCTGAGCAGATTCTGACCGGTGCCGCCTATCTGTATCGGATTCAAAGTCTAAAGATGCAAGGTGTTGTTTTTCCTCAGGTCCTTGAACATGTCTTGCCGAAAGAGCCTGCTGGTAGAGCGCGTATACTAGCCGGTAGTATATAAATTTTTATAGTACCGGGCTTACTGTCATTTGCTATTTTTATGTCCACCTGCGGAAGTCCTTAAATTCAAATCACGCAACTGGTCATGAATAAATTGCACGCTCTTTTTCTGATTTTTTTACTGCCTTGGTCCATTTTTAGTCAACCTTCTGAGGCGTGTAAGTTGTCCTTTGGTACCAATATCGCTGGCATTGCAGACTGGGCTACCGAATTGCCCTTCGTAGACCTAATGCACAATGCACGTCAGTGGTATACAAAAGATGTAGACAATCCAAATGCGCCATTTAATTCTGGCTGGGCAGACCAGCTTACTTATCGATCAGATGGCTATCCCACTCATGTTCCCCAAGAGATTAGCGACACAGAATTTCAGCAGCGTGTGTCAACCATTTGGGGTCGTACTGATGGCTGGCCGATAGGTACTTATACGGTTCTTTGGACTGGGACAGGCGAAATTTCGCTCTGGGGTAACTTCTCAAATCTGCAGCAAACGGATGATCATAGGATGACATTCGATGTGGTCAGCCCGGAAGACGGGGTAGTAGAGTTGAACATTTTAAGTTCCAGCGTGGAAGATCCCATTCGGGATATACGGGTGCTGATGCCGGATACTGAAAACACTTATTTGGACCAACCTTTCAATGAAGTCTGGTTGGAGGAATTGTCGGTTTTTCCGAGCGTGCGATTTATGGATTGGGGGAGCACCAATAGCTGGGGATATAGTGAGTGGGGGCAACATGAGGATTCGAGTAGGTTGACATGGGATGACAGAGCCCAAATGGATCATTACACCTGGGCAACGCCAAGGGGAGTGCCTTATGAAATGATGATCCGACTGATGAATGAGCACGGCTTCGATGGGTGGGTGTGCGTACCTCATCGAGCAAGCGCTGACTTCATGAGTCAGATGGCCATTCTTTTTCGAGATTTATTGGCGGAAGACCGTCATTTGCATATTGAATACAGCAATGAAGTATGGAATTGGATATTTAGTCAAACACACTGGCTGAATTTGCACGGCTGTATTAATCAGGGCGTATCATGGCCCGAAGGCATAGTACCATACATTCAGGAGTGTATGGATATCTGGACTGAGGTTTTTGAAGGCCAGATGGATCGAATTACAAGGGTAGCGGGTGTACAGGCATCCTGGCAGGATGTGAGTAATCGCATAGTACAAAATTTAGTTCCAGGCAGTATTGATGCAGTCAGTCCTACCTTTTACTTTGGCTTTTCCGATGAGAGCGATGCTGCTCTCGATCAATTGGGAGACTTAGCAACGGCAGCAGATGTAGCAGCCCTTACACGAGCCGACATGGATGAATCTTTTCAATATTTGCAGCGGCAAAAAAATGAACTGGCTGATCCACTGGGTTTGCCACTGGTCTTTTATGAAGGTGGGCAGCATTTGACCCCACATCCCTTTGGTGAAGAGCCCACATATGCGCAAGCGTTGCTCGATATTCAGCGAGATACAGCCATGTATAATCTATATGGCGAATGGTTTGATATGGTGCGTACTTTGCAAACGGGTGAGGAACCTCTTTTGCTTATGAATTTTTCATTTACCAGCCCTCGTTCTGCCCAATATGGCAGCTGGGGAATCCTGGAATCCCTATATCAGGATACTACTCAGATTCCTGCCCCTAAGTACAGCGCCATACTGGCGGAGATCAATGCTTGCAATCAGGTGCTGAGCACGGAGACGCCTGGAAATGGCGGCGATCAATTTGTGATTTCGCCCAACCCGGTCCGTGACATACTGAATATCGAAGGGGATTTAAGGCAGGCACATGTACAGGTAAGAGATCAGTTGGGGCGCGTACTCATTGATGAAAATGCGGATATAGATCGGTTCAATCTGGATGTTTCTGCTTTGCCGTCGGGACAATACTTATTGACGATCAGAGATCGGGTAGGGGAATTGGTACAGGTCTATCGATTCATCAAAGACTGAAATGAGTGGTAAACTACTGGGAAAAATTCCCCTTAGGCCGATTCCGGATAAACCACGAAAAACAATTAGCTTGTGCCAACAATATAAATACGTGCCTCGCTGAGTGCAAAGACAAAAGAAGCTATGGGTAAAATAACATCAAGTGCCTGGGTAACACTATTGTGTATAGGGCTATTCCAAGCCTGCACATCCCCACCTCCTCCGCCAACCATGACAACTACCAAAATCGTCGTTACCTCGGAAGCAGGCGATAAAATGGCAGAACGAGAAAACGTAGACTTCCAGACAGGAGAGGTAGAAGGGCATATCGTAGAGATATTTCCAGAGGAAGTAAAGCAGACCCTTGATGGGATTGGTAGCTCGTTTACAGAATCTTCAGCTTTTGTTTTGGCACACTTATCTGAAGCCGCTCGCCAGGAGGTAATGCAGCAAATTTACAGTGAAGGAGGCGCCAACTTTAGTCTGACACGAACGCATATCGGAGCTTGTGACTTCAGCGTTGAAGGCAAGTACTCGTATGCCGATGTAGTCGGCGATGCCGAACTGGAACAATTCACCATTGCCCCAGATAGCGAGGGATTTCCACAAGAAGCATATCCTGGGGTAGACGTGACTTCGTATGATTTGCTGCCTATGATCAAGGAAGCGCAAGCCATTAAGGCGGGGCAGTCGGATCAGGAGCTGCGCATCATTGCTTCTGCCTGGACGGCACCGGCATGGATGAAGGATATTGAAGAGTGGTACATTCCCGGTACACCTGAAAACAATCATCAGGGAACAGGCGGCTCCTTAAAGCCTGAATACGAAGAAACCTATGCGGATTATATCCTTAAATATCTGGATGCCTATGCTGGTGAAGGAATTGAAATCTGGGGCCTAACGCCAGTCAATGAACCTCATGGCAACAATGGTCAATGGGAAAGCATGCACTTCACTCCAGAAACACAGAACGAATTCATCAAATCCTATCTGGGGCCTAAGCTAAAGGCTGGTGGGCACGAAGATGTCCGGGTACTCATGTATGACCAAAATCGCAACGGCATGGATGAATGGACCTCGGCCATACTCGGTGATGAGGAGACATCCGATTATGTTTATGGTACGGCTATTCACTGGTATGAAAGTACCTTCAATGTGTATGAAGATGAGCTGGTCAAAGCACATGAAAGCTATCCAAATCACGCCATCATTCACACCGAAGGTTGTATTGATGACCTGGGCAAACCCGCTCCTCCAGGTATCGGTGATCCAGATGGTTTCCAGGAAGAAGGTTGGTTCCAAAACGATGACTTCTGGTGGAATGCTAATGCCACAGACTGGGCATACACGGCTCCATGGGCCTCGCCTTCGATTGAAGAGCATCCTATGTATGTACCCGTCCACCGATATGCACGCAACATTATCGTAAGCGTTGACAACTGGCTCAGCGGTTGGGTAGACTGGAATGTAGTTTTAGATCACAACGGAGGGCCCAACCATGTGGGCAATTTCTGTGGAGCTCCCATAATGATCAATACCGAAACGGACGAGATTTATTATACTCCAGTATACTACGTGCTCGCCCAACTCAGCCGTAGCATGCGACCAGGAGATCAGGTGCTGAAGACCCAAAAGCAAACAGATGGTCTGGATAGCGATGCCCTGCACGCCTGTGCCAGCATCAACTCTGAAGGATTACTCAGTGTTCAACTACTCAATACCACTAAGGAAGCGATCACCTACAAACTCAAAATTGGTGATCAATTCGCTGAGATTGAAATGGATGCCAACTCTGTTCAGACCGTACAAGTGCAACTGTGAACATAGAGAGCATGGAGAAAACTCTGAGGTCCTCCGAGGTGTCGACCAGTAGGGAGCTCCTCGGAGGTATCGAAGGCATCTCGTGGCGTCTACAGATCCTGCGAGTGTTTGGTTGGATAAAGAAGAAATAAATGTTTTCTATGGATAAGTACGTTCCTATAGACTGCAACTTTCACGATGGTTTGTTGGCTAAAATATCACTCCGCAAGCGAGTAAATATCCAGTATCGAGTCGATGGTGAAGTTATCGAGAAAGAGACATATCTGAAGGATGTATACACCAAAGAGAAAGAAGAATTTCTCGTTATGGAAAATGGAGAAACCATTCGTCTGGATCAGATTGTGCGCGTAGATGGACTTCCGCTTCCCTGAATTAAAAGGAACTAATGGGACAAGTAGGTTGGTTGCAACGTATTTCGAAAGAAACATTCGTTGAAATAGAGAAAGAAAAGCGATTTCCTCAAGGCGAGGAAGTGCTAGAAATGGTTGATGTAGACAAATTGTGGGAACACATCATGTTCACATTCGGCGGAGGAAAGTTGGGCCTCGAGCCTACGGTATACTTGTTTATGCCCACAGAGATGATCGTTACCTATGAAGATCAATATATGAAAGAGGGGATTAGGTATCATACCAGCGATAAAGTGAAAGAACTCTATCAGTTTATGAGCAGTAAAAGCACAGATGATTGGATAGCTGCTACTGATATGGATGAGATAAACAGGAAGGCCGCGTATACGCTTGATGGAGACTACATCTTAGAAATGAAATCGTATATGAATAGTATTGTTGAGATGTTCAAGCGTGCAAGTGATAATGACGAAATCATAATTGGAAGAGCCGGTTACTAGGCGACTTATGTATCAGTGATTGTGAACTAGTTGGCGACCAATAGTATTGTAAAAGTGTACTAACCAACTAAAAATGATCCTGACTACAACCAGCAATCTAGACAACGCACCAATAAAAGAATATTTAGGTCTGGTGACGGGCGAAACCATCATAGGCGCCAACGTTTTCAGAGATGTATTTGCTAGCATTCGAGATATTGTCGGCGGTAGATCTGGGGCGTACGAGGAGGTACTGAAGGAAGCAAAAGATATCGCTATGAGCGAGATGACCGAGCGAGCGGAATCCCTGGGGGCAGACGCCATAATCGGTATAGACTTAGATTATGAAACGGTGGGTACGGGTATGTTGATGGTTGTAGCCACAGGCACTGCTGTAAGAACCTAATGACTCTTATCAATTAGCCCAGTTATTAGTGAGAAAGGACTCAGAAAGGCCCCGGTCTCAATGTTAGGGTTTCCGACCTGCGTAAGTCTACTACATCAATAGTTCTCATCCCAAGCTTTCTACCCTAAATAACCGATTAATGAAAACTCAAATTGCGCTTTTATTCACCCTCTGTTTGTTTGTATTTAGCTGCGGCGGAGCTGGCAATCAAACAGGCAATGACTCCGCATCTGATTACAGTACGCCATCTCCAAACCTCGGAGATGTGGCCAGAGAAATTACCCTTGAACTCGGCTCCAACGATCAGATGCGCTATGACAAATCGCTTCTGAGGGTAAAAGAGGGTCAGCAAGTGACTCTGGTTCTTACACATACCGGCGAAATGTCGAAATCGCTGATGGGGCACAATTTCGTCTTGCTCAAGAAAGGTACCGACATTGACCGTTTTGCTGCGGAAGCACAGTTAGCTGTTTCGACCGATTATATTCCTGAAAGTGATGCGATTATTGCGCACACTGAGATGATCGGTGGGGGAGAGACCACAAGAGTTGTTTTTGATGCACCGGCCAAGGGCTCCTATGATTACATATGTACTTTTCCGGCTCACTATGGCTTGATGCGTGGTAAATTTTTAGTGGAATAAATAGACCAATTGGTACAAAATAAATAACAAGTAATAGCCGCTAATATTTATTTTTACTTCTGCTTATTTGGCCTATATTAGGTTCTATAAACCAAGTAAAGCCGTTTATGCAGAAAATTATACTATCTACTTTTTTACTGCTATTTATATGTGATACTGCGTTTGCCGTTTCGCAAAGAGCGGGTACCTGGCGCTGGCGAGCAGACGATGGCGACATAGTCGACGCCACCTGGCTGGCTCCGGAAAATACTACCCTCATAACCGATGAAACGGGTGTAATCAGGCTCAGATGGGAGATGTCTGATGAAGACCCTGATCTTGGAGGTGCGTCATCCTTCACCAATAGCTATCAATTGCGCGTAGGACTGGTTGGTGATGGTACAGCAGTTATGACGCCCGTAACGACAACGAGTTCTCCTTTTAGACTTGCAGATTCACCCAACCTAATAGACGAGGATGTCATTACCGATGACCTGCTCACCGACTGCGTTGGAAGCGATATACTACCCGGTGCCGTCATAGAATCTGACGGTAATAGGAGTATGACCTTTGTGGGCAACGTCAACAACGTTTTGGAAAATGAATGGGTCATTCAGGCCAATGGCGCTGTTCTGGGGACAGATTATCTATTTAAGCTTACAGGCATAGCCCCGGGAAGTAATTTTGATTGGTCACCGGCCGGTCCGCCCAATGGCCCGACCTGTGCCGAGGGTGGGGCCACCTTGACCTTCGATATTTCTGCTCCGGTAACTTATCTCAGCTTTAGAGGTGAAGAAATAAGTGAAGGCGTAAAAATCAGCTGGTCTACAGAGGCAGAAATCAATAATAGCCACTTCGAGCTAAGGCGTAGTCAGGATTTTGGTCGGGTTTTCCAAACTATTGCCACAATTGATGGAAAGGGTAATACCACAACCCGGTCGGATTATACCTTTCTTGATAAAGATTTCTTGGCTGGTGCGGCCAACTACTATCAACTCCGACAGGTCGATTTTGATGGTCAATACGAAGACAGTCAGTTCGTCATCGTCAATACGAAAGGCGAAGCGGATATCATTATCGGTGAGGCTTACCCAAATCCAAACGAAACTGGCATGCTCTATCTGGATGTATATACGGCCAGCGATCGAAGGGTCGGCTATACCGTCTATGATCAGCTAGGTCAGGCAATCATGTCCAATGAAGTCGTTCTGGCCGAAGGTCAGCAGCGTCTTCAATTCAACACCAGTCAGTTGCCAACAGGCCAGTACTACGTCCGTTTGGAAAGTGGCATTGTGCTCAATCGCGCTCTTCGATTTACAGTTCGTTAATTGCTTTTCGACAAAGCACCACTGCTTGTTTTTACCACCTCTTCTATCTGGCGTCTTACACGCGATCTCTATCCACTTGCCACTGGCAGGGGTACTGGGTGTTGTGGCCCTGGCGCCACTTATGTTTCAGGCCAGGCAAAATTTGGGTAGGAGTGACCGAGTAAAAACTGCGCTGTTGTATGGTTCTTGCTATGGCTTATTGACCCAGCTTTGGGTCTTAGATTCAGCTGCCTTGATAGAAGGGGGGCTATCTGGAGAAACGGCTTTATATTTCTTTGGACTTACGCTGGCCACTTCAATTCATGGGGTCGCAAGCGCACTGAGTATTCATTTCGTTATGCGATTGCTGGCTGATCGCACCGAGCTTGCAGTATTGGTACTTCCTCTCGCTCTGGTGTTCTTGGAATTTCTGCAAATGCAAATCTGGTTGGATACACTGCCGTGGGTGACGCTTCCCATTGGGTATGTATTAGGGCCACTAACTCCGCTCATTCAGCCCGCTGCCATAGGAGGTGTTTGGTTAGTCAGTTATCTGGCATATACGATCAATTGCCTGTTGGCCAGGGCTGTTCATCTGGGCACGGGATCATCACGGCTGCACTTAGGAGCCATGTTGGCACTTTGGCCGCTCGTCGGTTTTTGGATGCAGTACCTTACCAGTATTGAGAGGGACCATGAATCACTTCGCGTTGCCTTGTTGTTAGACGATGTTAGCCATGAACCCTGGTCCGATGCCAATGGCAATCAACGAGCAGAGCGCATTTTGTCTCTGGCCAGTGAAATAGGAAAAGCTGGCCCCATAGATCTGGTGCTGTGGTCAGAAACCGCTATTCCCTGGATTTTTCAGACTGACGACGACTTGGTGGCCTATGCCTTGCGAAATGCTTCCGGTGCCAGTGCCTACCATTTGATCGGCACCAAGTTCGAGGAGGTGGGTAGCGGAAATGTCTTCAATGCAGCCTTGCTGATCAATTCGGATGGAGCCATTTCAGATATGCACCAGAAAACTCAGCCATTGCCATTTCTAGAAACGGAGATGCTTGGGTTTTTGGCTACATCTCGTGCAGGTCAGTCTATCAAACAGGCTAAAGCTGTAGAACCAATAACTGTAAAAGAGAAACGACTTGGAGTTGGAATCTGCAATGAATGGATGCGGGCCAGCTTTGCACGGATACTTTCTTCAAGAGGAGCTCAAGCCTTTGTCAATCTCAGCAATAACAACTATTTCCGCTGGCCCATGATGAAGGTTCAGCACTTAAATTACAGTAGATTTCGCTGCGTCGAGAACAGATTGGCTATGGCAGTAAACAACAACCTCGGATTCTCTGGATGGATAGACCGATCTGGGCAGTTTCATGCATACACCCCTGTAGAAAACACGCTTGAATCAGGCGAAAGACTTACGCTATATTTGCCGGTGGTAAACTAGCTTAAATCGATCATAACAATCTACTTGCATGTCTGTACGCGCAGAACAAATCATGTCTCTGGCTGGAGTCGATACCTCCGGTATGACCCAAGAAGAACTATCCACACTATTCGGCAAATATTTCAAGCATGGCATCCATGGCATCTGTTTCAGCTCATACGTTGAAGGACAAGAGCCCGGAGATATTATTAGCGCTGAACAAATAGAGGCCAGAATTAAAATTCTCAAACCTTATACGCAGTGGGTGAGAACTTTTTCTTGTACCGACGGCAACGAACTCATACCCGGAATAGCCAAGGCACACGGATTGAAAACCATGGTTGGAGCCTGGTTGAGCGATGATCTCGAGCTCAACGAGCGAGAGATTCAGAACCTGGTGAAAGTAGTCGAGGCAGGACAAGCAGACCTGGTAGCTGTAGGCAATGAAGTGTTGTATCGCAAAGAACTGACTGAAGAAGAGCTGCTCGATTACATCAGGCGGGTAAAGGAACTATTGCCCAATGCAGAAGTTGGTTATGTTGACGCTTACTACGAGTTCAAAAACAGACCTGCCATTACAGCCGCTTGTGATGTGATATATGCCAACTGTTACCCCTTTTGGGAAGGATGCCACATCGATTATTCTTTGCCCTACATGAAGACCATGTACCAAATGGCTGTACAGGCAGCAAATGGAAAGCGAGTTGTGATCAGCGAGACCGGCTGGCCAAGCCGCGGCACAAATTTTAAGGCTTCTCAACCTTCCATGGAAAATGCCATGCGATACTTCATCAATACCCAGCATTGGAGTGAAGAGGAGAACATTGAAGTCATGTACTTCTCAAGTTTCGATGAAGCCTGGAAGGTAGGCGATGAAGGAGATGTAGGCGCCTACTGGGGGTTGTGGGACAAGGATGGAAACCCCAAATTCTTCTGATTGAATACAACACCAAATGGATAGATATAGAAAACTAGGTTTCAGGTTCGAGCCAGCGATCTGTTATTCGGGCTATCGCGAAGGCCAAAGCCCGGATACAGGTGTATACCCAAGCTATGATGAAATAAAAGAAGACCTGGACATATTGGAAGGCCGCTGGAAATATTTGCGACTCTATGATTGCAGTCGCCACGCTGAGGTTGTTCTTAGTGTGATCGAGAAAGAGGGCATGGATTTTCAAGTCATGCTAGGCGCTTATATAGCAGCCGAGGTCAGCAATCCCAATTGTCCATGGGGAGCTATGTATCCCAATGGGGTTTTGCGCAACAACCAAAAAAAGAACGAAGCGGAAATCGAAAAGCTGATCAAACTGGCCAATCAGTACCCTGATATTATTTTTTCTCTTTCCGTAGGTAATGAAGCAACCGTGGACTGGACAGATCATCTGGTACCTGTCAGACGGGTTATGGAGTATGCCCGGGCTGTGAAACGTGGTGCCAACCAGCCAGTCACCTTTTGTGAAAACTATGTCCCCTGGCATCATAAACTCGCACCTTTAGTCGACGAACTGGATTTTATCTCTATTCACACCTACCCAGTGTGGGAATACAAGAATATTCACGAAGCGCTGGAATACACCAAGCAGAATTTCTTTGGGGTAGCTGAAAAATATCCCGATGTTCCCGTATTGATAACAGAGGCAGGCTGGACGACGAACTCCAATGGAAGAGGGATACACCCCGAGAATGTCAATGAGTCGCTTCAGGAAGCTTACTATCACGAGCTGATCGACTGGAGTGAAAAGGAAGGCATCATCACCTTTGTATTTGAAGCCTTTGACGAACCCTGGAAGGGATCGCCAGATGCCATGGAACCCGAAAAGCACTGGGGGCTATTTAAGGTGGATCGTAGCCCTAAGAAAGTGATGCAGAATTATTACCCGGAAATGGCATCCTGAGTAGTGTGTAACATATTGACTCGCCCTACTACTATGATGTACCTCTTAAATAATAACTCATTCTATGTTTAGATCGACCCTCTGGTTCGCCATGTTGTTTCTTGCCGGTTTTTTTCTGAAGGCTCAGGTCAATGTCAATTACGGAAGTGCTTCATTCGGCGCTTGCGAAGTGGTAGAGGCAGCCATCGGAAATTCAGGTCAAACGCTGTTTCTGGATATTTCTGAAATCGATGGTGACAACCCGGAACTGCTAAGTGAAAATACCGAGAGACCAGAATTTTATCACTTGCTTCTGGAGGTAGAGCTACCAGCTGGCCTTCCATTTCCAATAACCAGTGAATTGGAGAATGAGGTTACCGTCAGTTTGTCTGGTTTATCTGCGGGTCTACAGGAAAATGCCTTTTTGGAAAGCCAATTGGAAGCCCGTGATTTCGAAAGTCAACGAGCAGCTAGAGCAGCCGCGACTCACAGCACAGCAACCCTGGAAGAGCGTATGCGGGAAGTAGCGATGAAGATGGCAACAGGAGAGTTATCCCCGGAAGAAGGCGGGCGTCAAATAGAAGCCTTAAGCCAGCAAGCGGAATCGATCATCTCCTCAGTGCCCGGAGTTCCAGATTTTGAAGAGATGGAAGATCGGGCAAATTATAGCATCATCTTCTACGACCACAAGGAAAATATTGCCTATCAACCCTTTGAGGGGCAATTGCATATTTCTCGATTTACAGAGACAGAATTTGTCGCTACCTACACGGGTACTCACGTGGCCCAATGCCAGGAAGTTAGGCAGATCAATGCTTCTGATAATGCTGACGAGTGCAATCAACTGAGGTCTTCGATACTTCCTGAGACTATGGTGTATGCAGAGGGCCCTGTTAGCCTCTCTATTCAGGTGAAGCTGAAAGAATTTAATGATTATCGCTAGTCATCGCTGCCTTTGTTCTCACGGGTGTCAGATGGGGTGATTTCCTGCATGTAACATGATTTGATCTGTAGATATTAATGAGCAAACAATGAGCATGAAAAATTCTCTTTGGCTCTTGCTGCCCATCGCATTCCTTCATTTTGCTTGCACTGGCGCAAAGAATCTCTATGTCGATGTTAATCACACAGGCCCCTCCAGTGGAACATCAACAGCCCCATACACCACCATAAATGCAGCCATTCAGGCGGCTACACCCGGAGATACCATCTTTGTCGCACCCGGCCTGTATCTAGAAAACGTCATCATGCGAAATGGCATCTCTATCATCAGTCAATTTACGGGTAGAGCCATCATTGATGGCCAGGCTGGGATGGATGGCGGAAACCCGAGCCTGCGGGCGGCTGACTCTTGTCTGATCGAGGGATTTACCATTAGAGGAGGATATGATGGCATCGTGTGCGATGGTGCTTCACCTGTCATCAGGCATTGTATTGTCAGAAGCAACTTCGGCGATGCCGGTATTGTGTGCCTCAATGGTGCTGCTGCGATTATTGAAAATAATACCATACTAGGTAATCTCGGAAGTTCATACAGTCGGCGGCCAACTGGGATTTATTGCGAACAATCCAATCCCATTATTCGCAACAACATTGTTACCGGAAATCATTTTGGCATTTCTCCCTACCTGTCGAATCCGAGTCTGAGCTACAACAATGTTTGGGGCAATAGATTCAACTACGGCTACAGTGCTTCTGCAGGTCAGGGATCGATCAGCAAAAATCCGAAACTGAAGGACGAGTCCAGAAATGATTTGCGCCTAGACAGTAATTCTCCATGTATTGATGGAGGATCGCCAGGCACAGCATTTCAAGACCAGGATGGCAGTCGCAACGATATGGGGGCGCTCAGAACGGGA
>JBCBVN010000094.1:0-13104 GCA_039817625.1 Bacteroidota bacterium | reverse complement strand
TGGCAATCACATCAGGAGCCATATTGGGATCGGGTTCGCTCCCGTCTACGCGGGTGGGTGCCAGAAAAAACTCAAAGCACTCAATATAACTGGCCGGGCTCCCATATCCGCGTTCCATATTGCGGCAGGCCATCCAGCTGGCCTCGGGGGCGACGCCGATTTGATTGCCTTCTCCATCATCTCCGATCATAGTGCCCATGGTGTGAGTACCGTGATTGTGATCGTCGCAGGGCACGGCCGAGTCTAGCCCGCAAGGGTTAGAGCCACCGTTATTCATCGGGTTGAGCTCGCGGATGGCGTCGTGCCAGTGATAGTCGTGCATTACTGTATCCCCCAGATTACCTCGATACTGGCGGATCAAGGCGGGATGATCCCAATCGTAGCCGGTATCCTGACCACCGACCACAACTCCGGCACCGCGAATACCTTCTGCCCAAAGTGCTGTTGAGCCTATGCGTTCTACGCCCCACTCTACGGCAGAACGAGATTGCCCAATAGTTGAGGATGACCACCCCAGGTCCTGCCTAATCCACGGGTTGGGATCCAATCTGGCTACACCGGGGAAAGTGGCAATCAGTTCGGCTTCAGCTGCCGTCAAATTGGCCCAAATGGCATTGACGATGGAATAAGGATGATGAGCGATATCGCGATCTTGGAGATGGTCTCGCAGTTGGGCCTGACTGTCTTCCGCCAGCTGAGTAGCCATCGCATAAACGTACTGTCCGCGGGCTTCCTTGCTGGTGAGCGATTGGGCAAAGCTGATCTGTGGTTGCTCTTTCATGACGATCAGCACTTCGGCCTGTTCTTGAAGGATCCAGGCCTCGATGAGTTCCGGGTCTATGCGAGCCTGAGCGTGAAGGAAGAGGGATACGAATGATAGGAGTGGGAAAAGAAAAATGCGATCCATCATATGAATATAGGAAGGAACACGAGCTTGACCACTCTGCCTAAATGCCATGGGGCTTAAAAAGAGTGTTTTGTCTTGCGGTACACGGAGATAACGGCCGTGTAAAACATGATCTCTCCTACTTTTCCCAGAAGCTCAGGTCTCCGATGTCTACTTCGTCTTCGGGGATCATATTGTAGGCTTCCCACTTAGCGTCTGGTGTCAGGGCTTTGCGATAAGCCAAGTGAATGCGGTGAGGATTGGTACCTATGGCTTTGCAAGAGGCGATCATGATGTCATTGTGACCGCGAATGGTCGACAGTTCCATATTCTCGTAAACGCGTAAGATGTGGCTGTCGCCCTCTGAGTAGAGTTCGTGAGAGAGTAGCGCATACAAGCCTCTTCTCTGGTATTTCGGTGCTACGCCCAGGGCGATGCCCTTGAAGTTTCTGGCTTTTTGAAACTTCAATCGCCAGAGGAAGATGGGGAGGGTGCGCCAGTTGAGCTTGCCTTTGAAACCCTTCATGAAGCCATTGATGTCGGGCACAAAACCACCCAGACCTACTGGAGTACCGTCTTGCTCGAAGGCAATGCAGGTCAGGTAAGTATCCATGATTGGCTTCATGGCCACGAAGCTTGGGTAAATCTGCTCACCGGTGAGCGGCTTGAAGTGGGGCTTCTCGTAAAAGGCTGCATTATAAGCTGCGGCAAAATCGTCGGCTCCTTCTCGGAGCTTGTCCTTGGTGATGCGCTTGGTGATCAGGTTGTAGCGCTTTTTGATGCTTGTGCCCAGCCTTTTGAGTCGCTCGGCGGGGACTTCGTCTAGCCGGCCTCGGAGCGTTAGACTTTGCTCGTAAGGTGTGTAACCCCGGTCTTCGAGCCAGGGCCTGTAGTAGGGCGGATTGTAAGTCTCCTGATATATGGGCCGATACCAGCCTCGGACCAGGAGTCCCCAAAACTTGTCTCGCTCACCGAAATTGATGGGGCCTTCGGCAACGACCATGCCTTGCTCGCGAAGCCAGTCTTCTGCTGCGGTAAACAAAGCATCGGCTACGGAATCATCTTTGATGGACTCAAAATAACCGATACCACCTACTGCCAGTTCGGCGATCTTGATGTTTTCGGGATCGATGAAAGCAGCTATGCGACCAATGGGTTTGCCGGCCTCTGAATAGGCTACCCAAATGCGGGCTTGCCCGCGGGTGAAGGCTGCATTTTTTTCAGAGAAGATGTCTTCCAGATCATTCTGTAGCGGGTAAATGTAGAGGGGATCACCGGCATAGATGGGATCCAAAACCGCATGAAAATCGGCCCAGGTGGCCGATGGGCCACTTACTTGCTTTCCGGATTGGGGAGAAGTGCCCGACCCGCGTAAGTCCATAACCTTAAGCTGCATAGATCAAATTGAGCGGCAAAGATACGATAGCATCAGGCTTTGGAAAGCCGGGTGAAGATGACACGCTATCGGGAGCGATTCTCTCTCAGGACCAACCAGCCTCCAATCAGGATAAGTGGAACGCTGAGCCATTGCCCCGTGCTGAGTAAGCCCAGTCCTTCTTGTAATCCGCCGCCCTGATCGCTCTTGAAAAATTCCCACACAAAGCGGGCGCTGAATACCAGCAAGAAGAAGATGCCCGTCTGGTAGCCTACGCGCTCTGATCGGATGTTGAATTTGGACTGCCCTGCCTGCTTGGCACCGGCAGGCAGGCGCGGGTTGGCCTTCTTGCTCGTTGTCGATGCTGTTCGGGTGCTCTCTCCGGCATCCAGTATGGTGTCTCGGCTCAGGCTTTCTACTCGCTTGGTGGTTCTTTGCTCCAGCTGGTAAAGGATGATGAAAATGAGCAAATAGGAGATGGCCTCATAGAGCTGAACGGGGTGTCTGGGCACGGCGTCGAGCCCGTTATAGGCCCGCACAAAGAGAAATGCCCAGGGCGCATCTGAGGGTGTTCCCACGATTTCGGAATTCATGAGATTACCCATGCGGATCAAGCCTGCAGTCAAAGCTACGGCCGCCGCCAGCCGGTCGCAAACCCACAAGTAGGGCGCTTTGCTCACAAATCGACTGAATATCCAAACAGCAAGTAGTCCGCCTATGGCCCCGCCATGACTAGCTAGTCCGCCTTCCCAGACCTTAAATATATCTTCAGGGTGACTGCTGTAGCGATCCCACTCATAGAAAAAGACATGACCGAGCCGGGCACCTACAACCGTAAAGAATACCAGCAAAAAGAAGAGCCAATCCAACCAGGATTCCGGAAGCTGCCTCCTTAAAAAAGATCGCCTCACCATGATGTAGCCCAGACTGAAGCCAATGGCAAACATCAATCCGTACCAACGCATCTCAAACCCTCCAATGGATAGAGCAATATCTGATACGTCCCAGGTGATGTGCAGCAGCATGGTGTAAAAGTAAGCATCGAATTGGTCGACAAAAGAATGCTTTAAGTCGATCTTAACTTAGAAGTACTTGAACAACAATGCATTTACACGCTTATTTGCAGCAAACTTGTAGGTCTTATGCGCAAATTTTTATGCTTAGTCTTGCTGGCTTTTACAGGCTACACCCATGGACAATCGATTAGTGGAACCCTAACTGACGCCACTTCGGGAGAGCCTCTGCCCTTTGCCTCTATTTATGTGGCAGAAACCGGATCGGGCACAGTGACCAATGTCGAGGGCAATTATGTGCTCAGGCTGTCACCTGGTCGCTATACGGTCAAGTTTCAGTCTATTGGTTATGTGGCTCAGGAGAGAAGCATACAAGTAGGTTCCAGTGGCACCATTCTGGATATTGCATTGGTACAGCGCGGTGTAGACCTACAAACCATAGACGTCATATCTTCTGGTGAAGATGTCTCTTATCCCGTTATACGACGAGCTATTGCCAAGGCCGGGTATCACCGCCAACAAGTAGATCGCTACGAAGCTTTGGTCTACATCAAAGGCACGGGAAAGATCAATAAAATCCCCGGCCTGTTCCTGGCCATGATGGACGAAGAAGATCGGGAAGATATAGACACCACCCGGGTATATACCGGCGAGTCTGTGAGTCGAGTGATCTACGAGCGACCCAATACTTTCAGCCAGGATGTGATTTCGCTTTACCAGTCTGGGGAAGCTCAGGCAGATGCAACACCATTCATATTCGGCAGTTTTTATCAGCCCGAAATTGCCGGAGCCATTAGCCCGCTGTCGACTCGCGCATTTGGTTACTATCGGTTCGAGCACCAGGGCGTGTTCGTAGAGGGCGATGAATTAATCAATAAAATCAAGGTTACCTCGCGGTCCAGGGGCGATGATGTGTTTAATGGCTATATCTATATCGTAGAAGATGACTGGTCTATTCACAGCCTGGATCTGGAGGTGTACAAGTTTGGTATTCGGTTTGTGATCAAGCAGACTTACGCGCCATTGCAAGCAGGCCTTTGGATGCCTATCAGTGGGATCATCGATGTATATGGCAAGCTGTTTGGTATAGACTTTGAGTACCACTACCTCAGTACCCTCTCCGAATACGATGTTCAGCTCAATGGCGAATTGCCAGAATATGTAGAAGTCATAGATGAGCGGAGCCAGGCAGAAGACGCCAGGCGCGTGCGCAGCGAAACCCGCAACCGAGAGTCAGAAGAAATATTGGCCGAAGGTGGGGAGATTACCCGAAAAGACCTCAGGCGGCTGATTCGCGAATACGAGCGAGAAGAGCGCCGCCAGCTGGAAGAGCCAGAGGTGGAAAGGGAGTTTGTCATCAGAGATGATTCGGCAGTAGGGGTCTCTGATACGGCATTTTGGAATGATATCCGCCCGGTACCGCTTACCTCTAAGGAACAAGAGTCGTATATTATCGATGCCATTGAGGCCGCGGGTTCTCAAACACCGCAGCGAGTCGAGTCAGAAGAGCAAGATAGCCTGACCATTGCCATAGGAGCGGGCGGAACCCGGGTGTATCGCACATCGGGGTCCAGGAATCGTTGGCGCAGAAGTATTTTTCCGCAGCCTTTCTTTAATCCGGTAGAAGGCTATGTCCTGGGGGCCACCCTCGGGCTAAAGAGGTTCGGTATCAGTAAAACCAGTACACGCCCTGGTCGCCCTGAAATTGAAATTTTCGCGGTACCTCGCTACGGTTTTGCTCGGGAAAAAATGACGCTTCACGGCGGACTAAATCTGGCCTGGTCGGCAGATGCCAACGAAAGTAGCTGGTCATTGGTGGGGGGGCGCAATCTTCGACAGTTCGATCCCGATTGGGCCATAGACCCCTGGGTCAATGTATTTACCTCTCTGTTTAGTCACGACAATTTTTTGCGCTTATACGAGCGTCGATTTGTGAAGACCAGTTATAATCATATCATAGACCAGGATTGGGAGTATGGTTTTCAGGCTTCTTATGAAGATCGAACTCAGGTGATCAATAATAGCGATGCTGCCTGGTTTAGAGATGATAACGGATACCTGCCCAATTTCCCCTTTAACAACGAACTACTAGGTACGGCTACCCCGGTGGGACAGACCCAATCTCTGGGTATAGGAGCTGATTTCCTCTGGCGGCCAGGCCAGCGGTATACGCGTTCTGGAGATAGTCGAGATCCCATTCCCAACAGCTCTCCTGAATTGAGCTTGCGCATCAGAGCTGGCCTGCCTGCCCTGGGAGGAGAAACCGAATTTGTGCGTCTAGAAGCCGGCTTCCGCAATCAGTTCAGATTCGGTGCTCGTGGCCGATTGGATCTCCTGGTAAAAGGCGGCTTCTTCCCGGTAGAGGAAGTAGTAGACTTTGCGGATTTCGCACATTTTCCCACCACCAATATTGCCCTTGCGCATCCGGATCCACTCGATGCATATCGACTTTTGCCCATCTATATCAATAGTACGGCTCAGGAGTATGGTCAGGTCTTTGCGCACTACCAGTTCCGCAAATTCCTACTCACCCGCATTTGGGAGATCCAGAAGCTGGGCTGGCGAGAAGACCTCTTTGTCAACTATCTATACACGCCTACCAGCGAAAACTACAGCGAGTTGGGTTACACCATAGACGGTATTTTCCGTGTCTTACGGGTAGAATTCGTTACCAGCTGGCGCGATTTTGAGTACGAAGACTTTGGCGTCAGGCTGAGTTTTACCACGAATTTTAGTGGGTTGTTTCAATAAATAGAAAATCCCCCTTGGCAAGCTGCCAAGGGGGATTTTCACAGAGTGGATATATGAGCTGATTACCCAGCTACTTCTTCCACGATGGCGCTGTCTACCAAAATGCGGCCGCAGTGCTCACAGGCCTGAATTTTCTTACTCTGCGAGATTTCCAGCTGCTGCTGGGGTGGAATGGCGTTGAAGCAGCCACCGCAGCTATTGCGTTCGACTGTCACAACGGCCAGGCCATTGCGGTAGTTGGTGCGTATGCGATCATAGCTTCTCAGCAGACGATCTTCGATCTCCTTGCGGGCTTTGTCGCTGGCCTTGCGCAGCTTCTTCTCTTCCTTTTCCGTCTTGGTGATGATGGACTTCAGCTCTTCGCGCTTGGTTTCGAGCACTTCAGCTTTGCCGGTGTGGCGCTCCTTGGTCGCCGCTAGGACCTCTTGCTTGGCTTCCAACTCGCGGGTAGCCTGACCGATCTTCTTATCAGACAATTGAATCTCCAGTCGCTGCATTTCGGTCTCCTTCATCAGAGCCTCATACTCGCGATTGTTTTTCACGTTGTCCATCTGCTTTTCGTAGCGCTCGATGAGTTGGTTGGCTTCGTGAATGTTTGCGTCGTGGTTGCTGATTTCTGTTTGCAGCTCTTTGACCTGACCTTCGAGGCGACCTACACGGGTTTCCAGGCCGGCGATCTCGTCTTCCAGATCGCTTACTTCCATGGGCAATTCGCCCTTCAAAACTTCGATTTCATCGATCTTGCTGTCGATGTGTTGCAAGGCAAACAGATCGTGTAATTTCTGTTCTACTGGCTTGTCAGCTTGATTGGCCATAAGGGTTATCAACTTGATTTTTCGGAACTATGCTTGTAGTAGCGCACCGGATTGGTGTTACGCTCCGTACAAAGGACCGCAAAGGTACTGAATTTATTCCGCAATATCTCTGCAAGTAGCTGAGTAGTAAACTGTTCGCTCTCATAATGGCCAATATCGCATATCATGATCTGGCCATCAGCGTCAAAAAACTCGTGATATTTATAATCTGCGGTGACCAGCACCTGCGCTCCGGCTCGTTTGGCAGCACCGAGGGTAAAGCCGCCAGAACCTCCGCAGACCGCAACCCGAGAGATGGGGCCTTCTAGTGGTGCGGTATGCCGGACCACCTCTGTTTGCATGCGTTCGCTCAGATAAGCCAGAAATTCTGAAGCTGCCATCTCGTGCGGCAATTCGCCTATCATGCCCGAGCCGATGTTGGGGTCCTCGCCTTTGGGTTGTAGTATTTTGTACTTCCGCAGGTCGAGTGTTTCCGCTATGCGCTTGTTCACGCCCTCAAAGACATTGTCCAGGTTGGTGTGAATGGCGTAAATGGCTACATCTCGCTTAATGGCTTCGATCACGGTCCGCTCTACATAGTTGGCTCCATTCAGCCGCTTCAATCCACGAAATACAATGGGGTGATGCGCTACAATCAGGTTACAATCGCGGGCTACAGCCTCCGCAACCGTGGCCTCCAGACAGTCAAGACTCGTCAGTACCCCCCTCACCTCGGTGTCCGGATTTCCAACGATTAGGCCGGCATTATCATAGCCTTCTTGTAGGTGCAAAGGCGCAATGGCCTCTAGGTAGTCGGTGATGTTTTTGATGCTGGCCATGGCCGGAATGATCTTGGTTGTATTATTGCAAATTTACAACCAAGATCATTGGCCCGTTAAATTCCAGCTGCTCGGATAACCATGATTTTTATGGATTTATGCAGCTTCAAAACCACTTTACTCTTGTATGCCAACTATGCCTAAGGACTCGCTATCTAACCAAAAATTGGTGCAAAACTCAGTGGTTTCTAGCATACAGACCTGGTCGCCCTTACAATTGTAAACAACTAAGATCAAGTCTATGCAATTGTTGGTCGGCACAAAGTATTTCTCACCTCTGAATTCATAGGCATTCAACACAAATTTGCATTCCATGTCCTGACCGTTAAACGGAACCATCTCAAACTGATGTATGATCTCGTCTGTACAGCTCGGTATTCTACCGCCGTCATCATCTGAGATGCAAGAACCAAATATCATAAGCATCAGGAAGACGATGCCAAGAGGGCCAAGGTTGTTTGCATATGGTTTCATGCGGTTTTCGGTTGTTTATGAGCAAGACGTCTTCTGGTTAGAGCATTGTTGGCAAATGACACGACTTTTCTTGTATTCTAGCTTGTAAAGGGTTGAAATATCCACTCGACTGGTGCCGATAAGATTCGTTTTTTCACCAGGAAGCTCTTCAAAATACCTGCCAGAAATGCGTTAGGATCTCTCTTGCGTTTCCTTATACCAACCCCTCAGCCTTCCAAATACCCCACCAAACAGAATCACTAGCAAGAAGTGTAAATAGGCCGCTCTGGGATCGATGTTTTCTCGCAGCTGTATGATGGCCATACCCAAATGGTAGATGATTAAAAAGACCATTAGCGTCTGCCCGGTAGGCTCGTTCAGACTTTCTATACGCAAGAGCAGGTAGCCGCTCACAGCTGCCAGAAAAAGTGCAGCCAATCCATACATATGCATCAGCATGGTATAGCTTTCGCCTGCTCCATCGGCAAAGCCGGGGACAAAACTGGATGCGTCGGCATAGAATATAAACAGCAGCCCGATGCCACCTTCAATGAGCGTATGGAGAAATAAGACCAATTTCATAAACAATGATCCACTTTTGATCGGATAAGAAACCAAAAATACCAGTTCGTATGTTTAATTTCGTAATTCATCCGGCTCCGCAAACATGCCAGAAGTACTAGACATCACTGCAGACGAGTTGCTTCAGATCGATTCGGCTTATGCTGAAATGATCAATTCGCTACGCGTCAAGTACTCTGAAGAAGACAATGCTCAGATGCAAGCAGCCTTCGAACTGGCTAAGGAGTCTCATTGGCATCAGCGCCGAAAATCTGGTGAACCCTACATTCTGCATCCCATAGCTGTAGCTAGAATTTGTGCCGAGGAAATTGGACTTGGTCCTACGGCCATCTGTTCGGCTTTGCTACATGATGTGGTTGAAGATACGCCCATTACCCTCGATGATATCGAAGCCCAGTTTGGCGAGCGTATTGCCACGATGGTCAATGGTCTGACCAAGCTAGAGAAATCAACGAAAGAGGAGTCTCAGCAAGCGGCCAATTTCAAAAAGGTACTCTTTACGCTCACGGTGGATGTGCGTATTGTACTGATCAAGATGGCCGACCGCTTGCACAATATGCGCACCCTGGGGTCAATGCCCGTCAAAAAGCAATTTAAAATTGCTGCCGAAACGAGTTATGTCTATGCTCCACTAGCGCATAGACTTGGTCTTTATGCCATTCGATCGGAGTTTCTGGACTTGTGCATGAAAATTCTGGATCGGGAAGATTACGATGCTGTTGCCAGAAAACTGCAAGAGACCAAAAAGTCGCGAGAGGAATTCATTGATACTTTCACTAAGCCCATCATCCAAAAGCTAGATGCTGAAGGGATAAAGTATCGAGCAACCGGGCGGCCTAAGTCGATATATTCTATCTACAATAAGCTGAAAAAAAAGCAGGTCCCCTTCGAAGAGATTTATGACCTCTTTGCCGTGCGTTTTATTCTGGATGTGCCACCCGAACGTGAAAAATCTGCCTGCTGGCACCTATACAGTATCGTCACAGACATTTATCGGCCAGTAACCGAGCGATTAAAAGATTGGGTTTCTGTGCCCAAGGCAAATGGCTATGAAAGCCTGCACACTACGGTTATTGCAGAAGATGGTCGCTTTGTAGAAGTCCAGATTCGCACAGAGCGCATGGACGAAATTGCCGAGCGCGGTTTTGCGGCCCACTGGAAGTATAAAGGGGTCAAATCAGGGCCTGACGTCTACGAGCGATGGTTTTCCAGCGTTCGAGATATACTTGACGATCCGAATAGCGATACAGTTGAGTTTCTGGGTGATTTTCGAGCTAATAACTTCTTTAATGAAGAGGTCATCGCTTATACTCCGGATGGGGATGTCAAAATGTTGCCAAAGGGCTCTACGGCTCTCGACTTTGCATTCAGTGTCCACTCTATGGTCGGCTATACTTGCCAGAGCGTATTGGTCAATGGACGCATTGTGCCACTCAATTACGAGCTCAAAAACGGAGACCAGGTAAAGGTAAATACCAATAAAAATCAAAAACCCAACCAGGACTGGCTAAAGCTGGTCAAGACGGGTAAGGCCAAGTCGAAAATTCGGCAGGCAATGCGTGAGGAGCGCCGCGAGAAAGGAGAATTTGGGAGAGAGTCTCTGCAGCGCAGGCTGGAAAAACTGGGCGTGAAAGAACTGGATACCGCTTACGACAAATTGGCTAAGCGATATACCAACAACAGCACACTCGATCTTTTCTATGGGCTGGCTACCGAAAAATTTACGGTGGCTCATCTTCTAAAACCTTACGAGGTTAGGGAAGGTCGCCTGGAAGCACTACCTGAAGAAGCGATTGAGCAGCCTCCACCCGCTGCCCGAAAGCGAAATCCAGCCAACAAGATTAAAGGCAAGGCCAAGTTGCTCATCAATGGCGAGCCCGGGGATCAGTACGATCACTCTTTGGCAAACTGCTGCAATCCGGTGCAAGGCGATAGTGTTTTTGCTTATGTGACGACCAATGCCGGAATGAAGATCCACCGGATCAATTGCCCCAATGCAGAAAACCTCATGGCCAACTATGGTTACCGCATCCTGCGTGCAGAATGGATCTCGACCACCGAGCACCGATTTGTGGTCGATTTGCGCCTGACGGGCCTGGATCGCGGAAAAGGAGTTATAGAAGAATTGTCGCACGAGATCAGTGAACTCGTCTTGAGCATCAGAAGCATGAACATCTCAGGAGAGGATGGTTTTTTTGAAGCTCAGCTCAGCCTATTTGTCTACAATACAGACCAACTCAACCTGGCTATGATGCGCTTAAAGGCACTTGATAATGTGGCTACAGTAGAAAGGCTAGACCGAGATGAATAGCGTTAAACTTCACTCAACCTTGTGAGGTTTACTAAATATATATTAGCTTTAAATTATGCCCACTACCACTAATATGGCCGAGCATCTCGATACGGTCAAAGAGATTTTCAACGAGCATCTTGCTGAAAATAAGATGAGACGTACCCCAGAGCGCTACGCCATCATAGAGGAGATATACAGTCGAGATGATCACTTCGATGCTGAGGCACTGTACATACATATGCGCAACTGCAATTATCGTGTCTCCCGGGCCACGGTATACAATACGCTAGAACTATTGGTAGAGTGTGGCCTGGTCAAGAAGCACCAATTTGGAGCCAACCACGCTCAATATGAAAAGAGCTATGGTTATAGTCAGCACGACCACATCATTTGCAATAATTGTGGAAAGGTGGTTGAGTTTTGCGATCCTCGTGTGCAGCAAATTAAAAATATGATGGGTGATTTGCTGGGCTTCAAAGTAGTAGATCATAGTCTAAACCTCTATGGATTATGTAAAAATAGTTGCGCAGAGGAAATGGATAAGTAATGCATACTATAGCTCTAAAAGAAAGCCGCTTTCGAGACTCATCGAAAGCGGCTTTCTGTTTTCTTAGCTCTAATTTCCCAACAAGCTCTTAGTTCAGAACTTGCAGTGGGCCTACATAATTCAGCGTACCTGAAGAACCATTCTGGCGCGTAAAGTTTAGTACAATTTCCTTGGCGGAGTCAGTGCCAGAAACAGTAACCGTTGTCCCAATCAAGGCATCATCCTGATCGATTTCGACATTTGCCGAGAAGTCGGCATTGACCAGTGCACCTGCTCCATCAAAGTTGCCGCTGGCTACAGAGTAGGTTCCATTGGGTAGGGCGTTATCTGCAGTGGTTATGAACGATAGTATCACGAATGGACCCGAACCGGTAAAGTCGCCCTGTACGGTAGAAATGCCTTCGCCAGTCAGGTAGACGAATACATCAAAGTCTCCAGGATCTAGACCCGGGCTAGACTCAATAAAGCCTTTGGTCAGTTCGTAGTCTACACCATCTATGGTGACAATGCTATTGGGACCATCGTTATCATCGTCGTTTCCGCAGGCGGTAGTCAGCGATAGGCTCAGTAAGCCGATGAGCAATAGGGATAGAAAAGGAATTTTCATAAAAAGGCAATTTGGTTATAGTAAAATATAACGATTTAGTAGCCAAAATGCTGCCTTATAGCGTGTAATGTAGATTTATAAAAGTACCTTCAATTCGCATCATGAATCGCGAAATTCTCCGCCTTGCCATCCCCAATATTTTGAGCAATATCTCGGTGCCGCTGCTGTCGAGCTTCGACACGTATTTAATGGGTGGACTAGGGTCTTTACATATTGCCGCTATCGGCCTGGGGAGTATGGCTTTTAATTTTGTGTACTGGAATTGTGGCTTCCTGCGCATGGCAGGCACCGGCTTGACGGCTCAGGCATACGGGCGAAAAGACCAGGAGGAAATGGCTGGTGTGTTGGCTCGCGGACTCCTGGTAGCTGGGGTGCTGGCGGCCTTGTTTGTATTATTTCAAACTTTGATACTTCGAGGCACGGAGACCTTACTCGACATACAAGTCGATCAGGAGACCTTGGTAGCGGAATATTTCTACATCCGCATCTGGGCAGCACCTGCAGCCTTGGGATTAATGGTGCTGTTCGGCTGGTATTTCGGCATGCAAAATGCCATTTACCCCTTGCTACTTACGATTTTAATCAATGTAGTTAACATGGGACTGAGCTATTACATGGTTGAGCAATTAGACTGGGGGGTAACAGGTGTAGCATGGGGGACGGTTATCGCACAATATATAGGTGTGTTTGCTGGTGCGGGACTACTCGCCTGGCGCTATGGTTGGGTGCTCAAATTGTTGAAATCAGCCAAATTATTGGTTCGCAAAAAGCTGCTGGATTTTTTACGCATCAACGGAGACATCTTTTTGAGAACCATCTGCCTGACGCTCAGCTTCGCCCTGTTTTACAACTGGGCCAACGGAGCCGAAACTACGGCAGTAGTTGCTGCTAACGTGATTTTATTGCAGCTGGTCAACTGGATGAGCTATGGTGTTGACGGTTTTGCCTTTGCCGCCGAGAGTTT
>JBCBVN010000093.1:0-13212 GCA_039817625.1 Bacteroidota bacterium | reverse complement strand
ACCCGAAGACCACCATTTCCTACCGTTTATGACATACTCGTCGCCATCCCTGACAATGGAGGTTTCAATATTGGTGGCGTCTGAAGAAGCAACATCTGGCTCTGTCATCAGGAAAGCAGATCGAATGTCACCATTCATCAACGGAGCCAGCCAGGTTTGCTGCTGCTCAGGCGATCCGTATTTTGCCAATACTTCCATGTTTCCGGTATCTGGAGCCGAACAGTTGAATACCTCTGAAGCCCAGGTTACCCGCCCCATCAACTCAGCCAGCGGCGCATATTCCAGATTGCTCAAGCCAGGGCTGAATCCTCCATAATTGCTTGGCAAAAAGAGATTCCAAAGGCCCTCAGATTTCGCTCGCTCTTTCAATTCTTCCATACCTGGAAAATGCTTCCAGGGATTTCGGGTCGTGAATTCAGAATACGCTTGCTCTACCGGGAAAATATGCGACTGCATAAATTCGTCAATCCGCTTTTGCCACTCCAGCGATTTTGATGTGTATTCAAAGTTCATATTTGCGTTTCTAATGCCCAAGATAGGCCCTTCCGGTGTACGACACAGAAGGATAGGCGCGCCCTCGAAATCGAGTACCTATGCCACCATATATCCTCCATCAGCCGTGTAGACACCCCCTGTACTATAGCTCGAAGCATCCGAGGCTAAAAACACCGCAATACCCGCCATTTCATCGGCCTGAGCCATCCGCTGGCTGGGTAAATGGGTAGTAATTTTTTTGAGAATAGCCTCATTCTGCCACAATGCTGCGCTAAATTTTGTCTTGACCAATCCAGGGCATATCGTGTTGCTGCGAATACCCATCGGTCCAAATTCGATCGCCTGGCTCTTGGAGAGCATGATGAGCGCAGCCTTGCTGATGCTATACATACCCAGACCCGCCGAAGGCTTCATTCCTTCTACTGAGGCAATATTGATGATCGAGCCACCACCTCTGGATTGCATGCTCGGCAGACATAGATTAGCCAGCAGCATACACGCTTTTACGTTGACATCCATAATCTTATCGAACACTCCGGGGTCTGCTTCCGATAAAGGTCCGAAGGTCGGATTGGTGGCTGCATTGTTGACCAGTATATCCACCCCTCCAAAGTGGGAAACGGTTTTTTCTATTAAGGACTTCCGCTGGTCGGCATCTCCCACGTGGCAAGCGATCCCCATTGCTGCTAAGCCTTCTTTTTTAAAAGCTTCAACGACCTCATCTACAGCCTCTTGCTTCCTACTACTGATCACGACTTTAGCGCCGTGCATAGCCAGTCCTTTAGCTATACTCTGTCCAATCCCCTTAGAAGAGCCAGTTACAATGGCCACCTTCCCAGTTAGGTCAAATTGCTTGATCATAATTACTGTGTATTACAAAAACATCAGGTCTTTTTGCCCATCAACTGCACAAGAATATATAGCCAGTAGTAAAACTCCTATTATCAACCTCATTCTAAATGACCAACTTTTATATAGGCCAAGATAGTCAATCAAAATAAGTGTGGCTCACGAAATAGACCGTTCGATCTAATCGCAAGCCACACCTAAAAAATTCAGAATGAACTTGTTCTTAACTGCAGTTAGTTGGCAATCATACGGCGGCTAGCCATTTCATCGCCCTGCGTCAGTGTGTAAGTCAGAACGCCCTTCGCACCTTTCAGCTCCTCTGCATAGAGGCTGACTTGATTGAAGCCGGCATTTCCGTCTATTTCCTTCACCAGTATAACGCGCCCAATCGCATCCTCGACCACCAATGTTGCCTGGCCAACTACAGGCAGTTGGAAAGCAATTTGAGTAAAATCCTGGAATGGATTCGGGTTATTTTGCTCCAATAAGAAAGCAATACCATCATCGACAGAGCGCACAAAGTCGATGCCCAAATTGGCCACTACGGCATTCATCGGGTAGGCTTCCGCTTTCGTAATTCGGTTGGTAATACTCAGTAGATCACTCAATTGAGCCCGAACATTCGAGCGTAGGCGCAGCCTAAAGAGTAAGTCGTTTTCATCAATACCACCAACATCTTCATAGCTGAATGACATCAGGCCATCTGAGATGAGATTTAGATTGACATTAGCTGCTTGCAGCTGGCCGTACTCCACATCAATCAACTCTAATCCGGCAGCTAACTCCAGAGTACCCTGGAAGCCGTAGAGGTCGCTTGCGATGAAATCGACCGTATATTCCTCTCCTGGCATCAGGTCTATCTCCTCTGTAACCAAAGCCACAGAAGATCGGGCTTCTGCATCATCTTCTATCACACCGTTCGCAAATTGAGCGGACGAAACATTACCCATTTCCAGTGCATAGAAATCAGCATTGAGCACATCGCTTGACAGGTCATTGATATTGATCACGCTTGGCGGATTCTCATTTAACCACTCACTAGGATCATCAGAGAATGCATAATCGCGATCTATAAACTGCCAACTCGGACCAGCAATATAGGTCTCCTCTTGCCCCATAATCACCATCCTAATATGGACAGCATCGATGACGTTGATCACCTCGTCACCATTGACATCAGCAATATGATATTGATACGGATTGGTGAAAGCATCAATCCCCAGGATATGACGATTGATCATCAGAATGTCGAAGGTGGTAATGGCCGAAGCAACATCTACCGGCATATCGTGGCTTGGCGATATGGTATAGTCATCTCCGAGTACCAGATTTGTAAAGGCATAATCACCGTTTTGGTCGGTAAACTGGGTGCCGTTCATATTACCTCCGTCGGATATGGTCATCTTGACGTTGGGCACGGGTTCATCTGCCGTGCTTTCAATGATACCTAAAATGGTTCCGACATCTCCACCGTCACCACATACACTAGGCTGGAAAGCCTGCACAGTGAGTGTAGTTTCACAGTAGTCTGCATTACCCGCGGCATCGATGGCATAAACTCTGACTACTAACGGGCCAAGATCGTCACAAGTCAATACAAGACCGGTATCGTTTACCATCGGTCCCTCGAAATCGGGTGAGGCAGCATCGTCATTTCTGTATATGGCGTATTGTACAGGACCCTGGCAATCTTCAGCTTCAGATGCAATGTATTCAATCGCCCAAATCTCAGCCATTCCGCCTCCATTGCCGTCAGGCATTAGCGTCGCTGTCAAGCCATTGATACATATTGGTGTGGGTGCCTTGGCATCAACTACCTCGAATATGACAAGCCCTACCGTGCTGTTTCCACAGCCGTCTGAAGCTAAAATTCTGAGGGCATGTCGACCCAATGGCAACTCATTCTCGAAGCTTATCGTGAAGGTGCTGTCGCCGTTATTCGAAATGCTTGGAGACAGTTCAACAATATTTGAAGGAACAAAATCCGCCAAAGTGAGGATCTCATCGCCATCTTGATCAGTGAAGAAGGCATCCAGCTCTGCAGAAGTCACGTAGTCGTCTACTGAAATGCACTCGTCAATAAGCGTGAAGTCAATCTCGACTACCTCGGTACAGTTGCCATCCAAATCTTCAAACGGATTGAGGTCTGGCAGTGTCAACACCGGTGGTGTTTCATCATACACCGCGATAAACTGTCTGTACAGGAAGGATCCTCTGGATTCATCCGTACCATAAGGTTGTGTCGAAGCTCCAAACACCAGACCTGGTGTTACTTCGTGTAAATCTAGCGTGCTGATGAAGCCATTATTGCGATTGGCATCGTTGTCGAGCAAAGCAACATCGTCATCAATACCACCAAGGCCATTTGGCAATACATGCAAGAAGGTTTCTTCTTCCAACACATCATCACCGTCTGCATCTCTTGGTATAATATACGGATCCTCCTCCGTGGTGTATTCACACCAGTTGATGATCTCGTAGGTGAGACGTAGCTTGTAGCACTCGTCGGCCGTAGCTTCAAAAGTATCTACAGAGATATTCGTGGTGAATAAATCACATCCGTTTTCGTCTATGAAAAGGCCTTCGAAGTCAGGCTCTACACATTCCGTGCTACTCCGGTCAGCCGGGAAAGTAACCGTATAATCATGTACGGGCGCCACAATAATCTGCTGAGTACACGGAGCGGTTGAGGATAGCTCCTGCTCGTCTATGGCAACGAATGTCCGGAAGATCGTACCCGAACCACAAGTGGTCCGTGTGTCGATAACCGACTGCTCGATAGTTGCACCTCCACAATTGTCAGCGGCAGTAGCCTCCCCGAATAACTGATCGAGTAGGGCGGCAGTTCCAACCGGATCCTCGTCAAAGGCGTCGTTCAGATTATCTGGCAATTCTCCTTCTACCTCCAGGCAAGTCACCTGAACAGAATTTGGTGGCAAGCAGAGCGGAGCGAGCTTGTCTTCGATTAACACGTCAGTCCAGCAGACCGAGGAATTGCCCTCTTCGTCTGTGACGCGTAATTCGATGGTCACCAGGCTATCTATATCACAGCAATTGACCGGTACAGACTCACCCCATGTTCCGAAGAAAGGACTATCGAGAAGCTCACAGTTCGTCGCATCGAAGTTGAACAAGCGGCGAACCTCAAGTTCAACATTGCCACAAAGGTCATCGCTACCGCCATCGATGTCTTCAGCAGCAATAGAGGCAAAACCATTTCCATCTAATGAGACGTTGAGGCCATTTTCACAGATGGCGGTTGCACTCACCTGATCATCTACCGTCAATTGATAACTGCACTCGCTGAAGCGACCGCACTCATCTTCTACCTCGTACCGAATGGTGTAAGTACCCAATTCCAGATCGGCAATGACAAATGATCCGTCTGGTTCCTGAATCAAAGTTCCACCCGTCGTCACCACGGTATAGGTGAAATCGGAGCAGCTCTCCACTACTTCAGGCGCAGGCACGATGTATACGCCATTGCAATCGAATGGACCTGTACTGATGGTATCATTTTCCGGGCAATCCAGTACGGGGTTTTCCTGATCAAGCACTCGGATAATCTGAACATGCTCTCTGGGATTCACGCCAGGTATAACTGGCTGGCATGTATTTCTAACCTTCCAGGTCCGCAGGATTTCAAAACTACCTGCACAGATGTCATAGACCTCATCCGTGAACAAGAAACTCGCACTACAGAAGTTGGTCTGGAAGATGTTTCCACCCTCACTAACTGTCGGGAAGCCCGTATTTACAGGGTCTGTGAGTGTAGGATCATTCGATGCTGCAAAACATGAAATCGCAGGTGCCGAAACATCATCAAAGTCAGTCGGGAAGATCACATCCATTAAGTCAAATGCCTCAATGGTGATGGTCTGCACACAACTACCGGAGTTGCCATAGTCATCTTCGACCGTCCAGGTTCTGGTCAGAATCGCCCTCGGGTCATCACACTGCTCAAAGCGGAACAACGAATCCACGAAACTGACATTGGCTCCTGCTAGCGCGCAGCCTGTTAGAATAGGCTCGCCCAACAAACTCGGATCGGTGAAGGCATTACAACTCACTGTCGTATCAGCAGGGCAAATGAAGTCGGGTTCTTCGAAGAATCCTACGTCTATCGTACCCCAACAGCTGATGTCGTTTCGGGGATCGTATACATTGTACGTTACTGTTTGTCCAATCTGATCGACACCCAATACATTGTTCTCGATCGTATCCAGGTTGCCGTCCTCATCCTCAAGGAAGAGGGTCAACTCATAGTTGTCGAAGCAGTAGTACTCCGTACCGGCAAGAACCATCTCAGGGATGATTTCCTGCTCGCAGTCTTCGTCGTCTAAGTGAACATTTATCTCACTGATACAGACCATTTGCGGTGGGTTTGGAACGTATTCCAATACTGTTACCACATAAGTGCAGGTCGTATCGTTTCCTGAAGAATCGCGTACCGTCAGGTTTACCGGATTAACACCAATGGGCAAAGGAATGCTCCAGTCAGGATCTGGAATAACTTCCACGACCCCGCAGTTGTCATCGTAGGTATAATCTACTGGGAATACTGGAATGTAGATCACGTCACACTCACCACCATCCAGCTGGATAGTGATGTCTTCAGGACAAGTGAGGGTCGGATTCTCCGTATCCAGCACAGTCACCACGAAGGAACATACAGTCGCGTTTCCTGCGGCATCCGTCAGGGTGTAGCGAACCAGCGTCTCCCCTACATTGAAGAAGAAATCGGTTTCTGTATTCTCAGGGAAAATCGGCAGGGTTTCGGTCAACTGATTCTCCGTACCATCAGCCCCAAAGAAGATAATTTCCTGAAGCAAGCTTCCACCGGGACAGTTGTCGAACAAGATCGGATGGAACCAGCTATACTCCGCGCCACAAAATCCTAGATCATTCTCTAGGGTAATAGAAAAGTCGGGATAGGCATCCCGCGCACTGATGAAGAGAATGAAGGACTGAATTTGAGCTGAAGCGGTGCTTTGTTGGCCATTGTGCCCTATTTGGAGAATCCAGTCGCCATTGACTGCTTCTCCATTAAATGCTTCGATGTTACCTACGGGCATGACCAACTGGCCACCATTGTTGAGTGTACCACAAGCACCGTCTATCACGGGTCCGAAATCTCCATCAAAGGTGAACTCGATGGCATCTGTTCCGGCACACACACCGTCTGCCAATTCGATAGCCGTTCCTTCCGGGCTGATGAGCGTGATGGCCAGATTACCTAAATCTCCGGCTAAACCTTGTAAATTGAGATTGACGTCAGCAATGTCATACACATCGTTTACCGGGATAGAAGTCTCTATGCAGTCTCCAAATTCAATGGTCACCGGACCGCCAATGTAGTCGTTGAATTCAGAATACAGGCCACAAACTGGAGGCTCTTCGTCAATGACTTCGACGGTGAAACTGCACTCCACGCGAACAGTGGGTTGAGCCTGAATCGCCGTCTGTGTGCCATTGGGTGTTGGTTGCGCCAAACCTGGGTTAAGCATACCGATAGTCGTCGGCAAACAAGCTTCTCCGGGTGCAAAATCATCGGCCGTATCCGTATCCCATACCGTAGTACGCACAATACCTCCACCATTTACCGGACCAATATCACCAGACCAGTAATCGGTGATGTCCAACCCGCCCAGATTGTATTCTGGTGGAGAAAGACTGCTGATGTCGAAGCCATTCATAACTACGATATCGAGTATAGATCTCGACAGACTTACGATATAGGCCGCTGGCTCTGATGGGTCGAGATCTGCAGCACCTGGGACATTGAAGAAGTTCTCTGCGTATACGTCTGTTCCGTCTCCGAAGTGGAGCGTCAGGGTTTCTCCCGGCTCAAGGATGGTGAAGGTAGGGACTGCATAGATCTCTGAGCCACCCGCGCTCTGCCGCTCGATCATCAGACAACTGATGTCCATACTTGCCCGGTTGAAGTTGGTTATCTCCAGATAGTCGGCAGTTGATGGATTGGCAGCAGCAAAAGCGGGAATAGGCAGGGTGCCGTCAACAGCATTGCCCAGGTCGTGTGTCACTTCGGTGATCAGCAGCAGAGGCATGTCTTGTACACTGTACTCCACGGTGCTCGTACCCAAGTCGAAGAAGTTGCCGCTGGCGTCATCAAATCCACTAGCCACCTCTTCTCCATCTTCATTGGTGATTCTGTACACGATGGATAGGTTATCGATACAGTTATCATCAATGTCGCTTGGCGCGATATCGTCGACGACCGCCCCACAATCTCCTGGATCGTTGGTTTGTTCCACTACATCCTCAGGGCATTCCAATGTTGGAGGCGTATGGAAATCATTGACGATGATCTTAACATTACAAGTATCTGTATTTCCAGTAGCATCCACGGCCTGGAAAGTATTGATCGTAATACCTACTGGATATAGATCACCAGAGGTCAACCCAGTTGTATCGATCTGTGTGACCACTGGAATGTCGCAATTGTCCTCAGCCAGCGGCAAAGAGTAATTGGCAAATGCTGCACACCACATTTCAGGCGCATCTACAATCACGGCAGGTTCAGGACAGTTGATGAACCTTGGCGCATCATCGTCAGTAACCGTCACCTCGAAGCTGCATTGGGTGAAGTTGCCTACCGCGTCTTCCGCATAATAAGTAACGGTAGACACATTATTGGTTGGCGAATCATGCTCGAAGTCGTATTCTCCAAAGAACTGATCAGGCAGTGGGTTGGTGATGTCTGGATTGAGAAGAGCCGTGATATCAAACGGACCGGCAATAGAACCATCCGGATTGGTGATGGTGTAGGTGTACAGGATCACATCACAGTTATCAGTGGGTAGCGGATGCTCCCATTCGTACTGAGCTTCGCAGACCAGGTCTTCTGTAAAGAGACTTACTGGTCCGAGATTTTCGCACAGGATCTCTGGCGTGCCGTTTTCATCATCATTATCGCACGACCCGGAGCGGAACAGCTCACAACCCCTGGCATCAATGATCGTAAATGACCAGGTAGGCTGAGTGTAGTCTACCAGCAGGTTACCCAGATCTTCGTTGAAGTTGCCGATATCAAATACCGTTTCTACTCCTGTGGAACCCGTCTTTGAGCCTTCGTAAATGAATTCACCGTCTACATCATCTGCGATGCCGTCGCTATCGAAGTCGAGCTGTACCCCACTGTACTGAATCTGATATGGCTCTAAACCGCCGGTGATGGTATCGAGATCTACGATGCGATCATTCTGCACGATACACTCACACTCGGGTGACTCCATCTCGAGTGGCTGACGGACTTCGAAAGTCTCGTGTACCACCTGGAAGCAACCGCCAAGAGCAGCGTTTCCATTCTGAGGAATATCTGCACCGGGAAGCGCCAGTACGTAAGAAACCGTGATGAATCCGGTTCCTTCGCCCAAGGTGTATTCACCGTCGTATGAAACAGAACCTGGATCGATACTTGTCGTACCAGGTGCTGGTGCAAAGGCAGTTATGCCAAAAGCACCCACTGCATCACCCAGGAAGGTACTATTTTCCACTTCATCGTGGCCTAGTACCGTACCGTCCGGTAAAGTGATATTTAGGTAATTAGAGAAATCTACCTGATCGGGGTTGACATTTTCCAAACAGAGTTCTGGAATATCCAGCTGGAGCTGAATACCATCAAAGAAGTCTCTAACTTCTATTTGTGCCAAACAAGTAGACACATTGCCAGCATCATCAGTAGCTTGTAGGGTCACGAGCTGTCCGCCAGTCTCAGAGCAGTCAAAAGTGGCAGATGCAGCAAAATCTTCACCTGCTTTAGCGATGAGGATCTCCAGGTCATCATCACAATTATCAAAGCTTCCCCCATTCACGAAGGGAGAACCATCATTTTGATCTTCAGCAAATACCGTAGCGCTGCCGGTGTTGTCTAGCTGCACGAAGGCATCGATACAGCTGGCGGTTGGACGCTGGGTATCAACTACATTAACAGTGAAAGAACAAGTCTGCGTTTCATTCTCATCATCGACATCACCATCGCCGTTGATGTCAACCAACATGGTATAGGTAACGAGAGACTCACCGATGGGGAATATCTGGCCGCTGGCGTCATTGTGTGTTCCCAGGTTATCGGTCGAAAATGGTGTGTTGGTGGTAGCAGTGCTACCGTCGGCAAAATCAATGTCGTAATTGATAATCGTCGCACAGCTTATGCCCTGACGAGGATTAATGCCAGTAACTACGGTTGAGCAGTCGTCTGCATCGGTTTTAATAAAGGTGCTGTCTGGACAAGCCAATACTGGATCACCACTGGTAACAACCACTGGAAAAGAGCAAGTTTCTTCCTGACCAGTACATGAATAAGCTGTGTAGGTAACCGTGTAATTACCTGGAGGCAAATCCGAACCGGGAATCGGTCCACCAGTCTGATACAACCCAGAACCATCGACCGTTACAAGGGCAGGTGGCGTACCATTGAAGAAGCTGGTATCTGTTCCTG
This sequence comes from Bacteroidota bacterium, assembly GCA_039817625.1. Classification (GTDB taxonomy): domain Bacteria; phylum Bacteroidota; class Bacteroidia; order Chitinophagales; family Saprospiraceae; genus Neolewinella. The sequence continues at coordinate 3,407 of JBCBVN010000093.1, read as the reverse complement.
CAGTCCGACCAATGTAAGGCAGGGTACTGTCGTAGCAACCGTCGAATACGACAGGAATGGACCAATTCGCTTCAGTATCACAAACACCATCTTCTGAGAATTGATAACCCGTTTCGCCACAATTTGCGAAGGAAGGCGGCGTCGTATTCAGAACGGATACCTGTTGAGTTTGAACATCAGAAAAATCGAGTGGAACATCGCAAGAAGCCGCCTCCAGAATGGCTTCAACGACATCACCAATAATCGGAATGGCATCAATGGGTAGAATATTCAGCAAGTTGATTTGGTCTTCTACTACTACGCCACATACACTATTGGGCTGCCTGGGCCAGGTAACTACGTTCCTGATAGAAATGGCACCATTAGGGCCTTCAACATTGTTTGGCACACAAAGGTCGTCACCACTATCTGGGAATGAATAAGTATCCACGATCATGTCGAAGGCACCATCTCCATCTGTATCTGCAACTATGATACCGCCGCCGCCGTCGCCACCGAGTATACCCGCAAGAGCAGTAGATATGAACTGTCCTAATGGATCATTACATGCACTTTCTATTACATTGCCAAAGGGTAATGGATCAAAGCAAGGATTCTGTACAGCTGGGATGGGAACACAGAATTCAAAAGCAATAACATCACAAGCTTTATCCGCTTCGTCGGAAATATCAGTCAATTTAACATCGGAATCAGCAATGTCTTCGCCAAATAAGGTTATGGATCCCAACCAATCAAAACAAACCGAATCCTCTGAACACAAGACAATATCACTATTCACATCTACTGTTGCGGTGACAACATCAGGGAAGTTAATGTCTAAATAAGAGCATTCAATGGTAAAATCAGGCCGAGTGCTTACCACACAAGCATCAGGTGCATTGGCCCCTGGAACACATTCCGAAGGGAAGGGCGTATCTCCAATACCATCATTAAAGACCGTGAATGTTTGACAAAACTCCTCACTACATAGCATCGCATCAGCTCCCAACAACGTGTCACAATCTGCAGGTGTATCATTGGTTTCAGTGAGGCAAATCTCATAAGTGATACTACCTGCCGATTGAGGGGCTGGTAAGGATAAAGCGCCAAAATTGATGGACATGCTATCAAAGGTTCCACCACTAACGGTTAATTCTTGATTTGGACCACTACTTAGATCCGTTATCGTAATCATGGCATCTTCTCCATCGCTGTCATAAGGACTGACATCTCCTGAAAGAGAGAAATTCGGTTCAGGTCTGGTCGTGACGAATAAGAATGTTTCATCAAAGTAAGGCCCATTGCCACAAGATGTAGTGTCTTCAACCTCGTATCTAATGGTATAACAGCCTCCGCCATCTGGAATTTGAAGATAGCGGTCTTGAGTAATCGTAGCTGTATTGGGCGAGGTAGCTGCGATGCTGAAAACACCTTCTATATCTGAGACATCTTCAAAAAGGATTTGTAGATCTATACTGTCTCCAGCTACATCACACTCCATAGTTTCACCGCTCAGGTTAGCTCTAGGTGTTTCAAAAATGGTAAAGTCAGTAGAAGCCTCATAGGTACATCCATTGGCTTCATAGAAATATTCTACCGTATAATCTCCGGGTTCAACCTCTGATACGTCTAGCACACCTGTTGAAGAATTGAAAGCCGTAGTGGCAGGGAAAATTTCCAAGGTTCCGGCATCACCGGTTTCAGTACCATCGGTAGGAAATCCTGCAAAGGTGATATCGCCACCATCCTGACACTGGTCATCAGGCTCAGTGATGGCTACGTCTACATCATAATCAAAGCTAACTGCATTGACAAACGCATTAAAATCGTCTCCAAATTCCCAGCCGGCACCAAAATTGTTGTAGGTGATGTCAATATCTCCATCAGATAAGTCAGATTCCAGAGTGGCAGCCGGTATGGCATAAGTCTGGCAGACTGGAGAAGAAGAGGTTGGCAGAAAGCCAAAATCTCCTGTAGTGGAGACAACGCCGGAAATGTTGACACTCCAGGTCTCGTTATTGTCATCCATATCACCCCAGAAACAGATTTCAATGGTAGCCGATGTAGTTACATCAACAATACTGCCGAAGGCGCTGGAAAACACATCGTATGGAGCAGAGTAGGATTGAACAGCTGATGTGTCGAAGGTTTCGACTGTAGCTACGTCAGTTCCACCGTCGAAACTACATTGTGCGTATGAATAATTGGTAGACCCTAGTATCAGTAACCATGTGATAAGAAATGCACTTGAAATACTGAGTGTTGTACGGCCAAATAAATGGCGGTCTACACCTTTAGAGGAGTAAAAAGTCGTCATGTGTGAAGATGAGATTACAAAAGCAATGCTGAAATCATCCCTTAAAACTCAAGAATTCAAAAAGACAATTACAGCGTATTAATTTTCCTATTCACAAAGTAGAAAATCGATGGTGGATTTATGATCAAAATCAGGTCAGGAGTCTCAAATTCGTGCGATTTGAAACGTATTGCAACGCAATTTCGCCTTGAAACGGCGGTTTATCGTCACCAGAGACGCTCTATCGCCACTTTTTAAATTGATTGATCAAACCGTTTGTAGACGAATCGTGCGTTTGCACGTCTTGTTGATCTTCAAGTTCTGGTTGTATGGCTTTAGCCAATTGCTTACCTAGCTCCACGCCCCACTGATCGAAGCTGTAAATGTTCCAAATAACGCCTTGAACAAAGATTTTATGCTCATATAGTGCAATCAACTGACCTAAAGTATATGGCGTTAATTGCTTGACTAACAAACTATTAGTTGGTCTATTGCCGGTAAATACTTTATAGGGCAACAGCTCTTCAATCTCTTTTGGTGATTTACCCTGCCGTTTCAATTCGTTTCGCACTGTTTCTTCGTCTTTTCCTTGCATCAGGGCCTCCGTCTGAGCAAAATAATTGGACAATAGGATATCGTGATGCTTTCCCAGGGGATTGTGACTTTTCGCAGCCGCTATAAAGTCGCAGGGTATAAGTTTTGATCCCTGATGAATGAGCTGGTAAAAGGCATGCTGACCGTTGGTACCTGGCTCACCCCAGATGACAGGGCCTGTTTCGTAGTCGACTGGCTGGCCGTTGCGGTCTACATACTTGCCGTTGCTCTCCATGTTGCCCTGCTGAAAATAGGCAGGGAATCGATGAAGATAATTATCGTATGGAAGAATGGCCTCTGTCTCGGCCCCATAGAAGTTGTTGTACCAAATGCCAATCAGCGCCAGTACGATGGGGAGGTTTTGGCGCATAGGCAGGGGACCATCAGATTCCGGACGTCCTGCAGCGAGGATCTCTCCATTCGGGGAAGTGACTCGTCCCGCACTCCCCTCCTCAGGAGGTGAGGCGAGGATCTCGCCATTCGGGGAAGTGACTCGTCCCGCACTCCCCTCCTCAGGAGGCGAGGCGAGGATCTCGCC
>JBCBVN010000092.1:0-13326 GCA_039817625.1 Bacteroidota bacterium | reverse complement strand
ATACCTTTCTACTAAAGGCAACTTATAGGTGGATACGGTAATAGGATCTCCTATCCTGCTACCTTTTCGTTGTATCTTGCGGCTCTTATATTTTGGCCCCATGTCAACACGCTTTACTATTGTGGCACTATTGCTTTGGATCTTTGTATTTGAAGCTTCTGCACAATCTGATCTGTACGCATTAGATCATATAGTTGATATTCAGATCAACTTCGAAGATCCTAATTGGCAGCGTAAACTCACTACATACAAGGAAAACCGAAAGGATAAGCGGCTGAAAGCCGATTTGATTTTGGATGGAGAAACATACCCCGAAGTAGGGGTGAGGTATAAGGGGAATAGCTCCCTTTATGCTGTTTTGAATTCAGGTGGTTTGAAACTGCCCTTCAATGTGAAGATTGATTACAAGGATTCTACTCAGACACTTCCAGGAGGGTACACTCGCCTTAAGCTCAGTAATGTGTTTAGAGACCCGAGCTACCTACGGGAGGCTTTGAGCTATGAAATTGCCCAACAGTACATGAATGCACCAAGGGCCAACTTCGCCAGAGTATCCGTGAACGGGGAATACCTGGGACTGTATAATCTGACTCAGTCTGTAGATGAAGATATGCTGGAGCAGTTCTTCGGAGATAGGGAGGGCACACTCTTTAAATGCGACCCAGATTGGAAAAAGGATGTTGCGGTAGGATGCAACAGAGAAAAAAGGGCAACGCTGCAATATCTCGGTGATGATACCGCTTGCTATCTGGATAAATACGAACTCAAAACAGACAATGAAAGAGGGTGGCGTTCACTGGCTAACTTCACACAGCAATTGAATGAGGCCCCACAGAATGTCCATGAACTATTAGATGTAGATGAGGTACTCTGGATGCTTGCTTATGACAATGTGCTGGTTAACCTAGATAGCTACATAGGACTGCTGTGCCATAATTATTATCTGTATCAAGATACATTCGGTATCTGGCATCCCGTAATCTGGGATATGAATATGAGTCTGGGCGGGTTTAGACATACAGGTCATGGCAGTAGTCTGGAAAACGAAGAGCTGCAAACACTCAGCTTGTTCCTGCATTTGCGTGAACGCGAAGAACGCCGACCACTTATTTTGCGATTGTTATCACAACCGCTCTATCGTAAAATGTATATAGCTCACGCTAGAACAATTTACGAAGATTGGCTCTCAGAAGGGCAGTATCGCGAACTGGCAGAAGAAATTCGAACAACAGTCCGGCCTTTAATTGAAGATCAGCCACATGCACTTTATCCATCCGAACTTTTCGATCAAAATTTTGAAGAAACAGTAAACCTGGGCATAGAAGACTTAGAAATAATTGGCGTGACAGAGCTTCTAGACGGTCGAGCTGAGTATCTCAGAGAGCATCCTTTGATCACAGCAGTAGCGCCGGTAATTAATGAACCTCAAGTTTCGATAGATGGGGAGATGGTAACCATAACCGCCAGTGTAGAACAGGGTAGTGAAGAAGAAGAGGTTGATGCTGTGTATATTTTTAGGCGTGAAGCACAATTCCACCCTTGGCAAAAGCTGCAAATGGAAGCCAATGAGGAAGGACTTTTCAGCATACAAATGCCCATGGAAACCATTTCAGATTATTATTTGGTTGCTGAGGGGCGCATGACCGCATCAGTATTGCCTAGGCGATCTGGAAGAGAAACCTTCTCTATTGAAGTCAATCGGTAATTTTAAGATCTAAAGATCGGGCAAGTCATGCAGTGGCTGCCACCTCTACCTCTGCTCAGTTCCCCACTCGGAAGCGATATGATGGTTTTTTTGATCTCACTTGGTCTTATTATTCCATCGTCCATCGCCTTAAGCAGATCTTCTGCACCCATAATTCGGTAACCTGCCGCTTCGAAAGCTTTTTCTGTAGTTGTATTTCGGTCATAAGCCAAAGCAACACCAGGTCGGAGTGCGACAAGATTACAAGCATCCGTCCATTGCTCGCGCTCTTGAAAAGGAGATTGACCACCTCCAGCAGGGATAAACCTTGCCTTAGGGTCCAGTTCTGCCAATATATAGCCTTTAAGACTCGTGTATTGTGCCGTTTCTCCATTACTGCGCCAGACTTCTACTGTGTTATTAAAGCCGTCCATGATTATTGGCTTGTAGCAAGCGTAGTCGTGCTGATCTATTTGAGTAAAGATGGTGTCGAGGTGCATAAACGACCTGTCGGCAGGAACACTTACCCGAGCTACATTACGGACGACCTTTTTATCGAATAGCGCATCAGCTAGTGCACGTGCACTGTAATCCGATGATCGTTCACTTGTACCCACCAGTACCGTGTCGGCATTTAGTATCATGACATCTCCACCCTCGATACTGATTTTTTCGCCCGCCTTTGAAGGAGGAAAGAGGTCTACATCATTGAGATTAATAATCTTTCCACTTTCTCGGAGAGGACTGAACAGTGGGTGTGCCCACATGAGGAAGCGCGTTAGAAAATTTTCACGAGACCTGGCTAGTTTTGCAGCCTTGGCAATTACCAAGTGATCGTTGATGGTAATGGCGATATCCCTGGTGAAAATGAAATTGGGGATGGGATCAAATAATACGCGATCCTCAGGTTCATAATAACCTGTTATGAGTACTTCCGTCAGACTTCGGTGGTTGAGATTTGAAAGCAGGCTTATGAACCTATTCGGCAACTCTTCCCACGATACGATCAATTCGATCATCTCCTGTTTGGCTTCCTCGTCATGGTCCAGTGCTTCCTCAAATAATTTACTGACTTCGTGTACACCCGTTGGACCAACAAATCGCTTGAGGACATCCGTAAATACATCGTGCTCACGCTGCATACTCGGCAGGTGTACAATGTCGTCAAAGAGAAGTTCTTCTGCGCGTTTTGGTGTGATGCGGCTGGTCCCTGAATCTGGTCTGTGAACGAGAACACGGCGAAGTTGAGCGACTTCTGAACTTACAGATACCTGTGTAGAAAGTTTGGTAGATGTGGCGGTGGGCATATAGATTATTAAGACGATGCAAGATAGGGCCAAATTGGTTTCTTTGGGCAGTATAGAACCTTTAGTAGGCTAGGATTCAACAAGATGTAAGCAATTATTTACCTTTGCGGCAGATAAGTCGCAGATAGGCATTGGCTGATTGAAATATGCATCTATCAGCATACGTTAAGAAAACCATAACAGCCAATATGCAACCGCCCAAAGGCGCTTAATTGGAAACAATTATCTAAAGAAAAAAGCTCGACCTGATCTGCTACTTCAGCGAGCTCATTTACAATCACAGATCCATACTACTGCTCATGAATCGTCGTATACCATTTTCGTTTTTAATGGCCTTTATGCTGGGCCTTTTTGTAGCAGGCTCTTTGCAGGCACAAGGCCTCGCTCAGGCATGCTTCGAAGAAAACGGCCAGTTCATTTCCCAGATCGATGGCCGCCCTTGTGTTAATACAGTAGTTTCGGCTGTACCCTTCTTGCGCATTACTCCGGATGCTCGTTCAGCGGCCATGGGAGATGCCGGTGTAGCCCTTTCGCCTGATGCCAATGCGATGGCACAAAATGCCAGCCGCCTGGCCTTTGCCGAAGAAGATCTTGCCCTTTCCGCTACTTATACACCATGGCTTCAGGCACTCGGCCTAAACGATGTGTATTTGGCTTATCTCGCAGGCTACAAGCGCTTAGATGAGTTTCAAAGCCTGGGCCTCAGTCTTCGTTACTTCAGCCTGGGAGACATCCAGTTTACCGATGAAAATGCCCAGCCCGTTGGTGTGGGTAAGCCCAATGAATTCGAAGTCGCCTTCGCTTACACCCGTCGCCTGTCTGATCGTTTTGGCGCCTCACTTACGGCCAAGTATGTGCACAGTGACCTCGCAGCAGGCCAGGAAGTAGGAGGAACAGTATTGGAAGTTGGTCAAGCTTTTGCCGCTGACCTGGGCTTCACCTATCGCAATGATGACATCCGCACAGATGGGGGCCGGAATAATAAGTTCGCCATCGGACTAGCCATTACCAATATTGGCTCTAAGATCAGCTACAGCCGCGATACCATTCGGGATTTTCTTCCCGCTAATTTCTCATTAGGTACAGCTTACACCTTCGAACTGGACCAATACAACACCCTTACGCTTACCGGGCAGGTCGACAAGTTATTAGTACCCACCCCCTGTCTTGGCGAAGATTGCGATGTCGAAGCCCGCCGCGACCAATCTCCTATTGCAGCCATCATCAGCAGTTGGGGAGATGCACCAAGCGGTTTCCAGGAAGAGTTGCGCGAATTCACCTTTTCTGTTGGTGCCGAATACTGGTATGACCAGCAGTTTGCCGTACGCGCCGGATATTTTCATGAAGATCGATCAAAGGGCGGGCGTAGGTACCTGACTGCAGGATTAGGACTCAAGTACAATATTTTTGGATTGAACTTTAGCTATCTTGTACCTACGAGCAATCAGCGTAATCCACTGGATAACACACTTCGCTTTAGCCTTATCTTTGATTTTAGTGCTCAGGGAGATCAGCAGTAGGGGAGGAGAATAGTTCCAACCTACATTAGCAAAGACAGCCGGCCGGAGAAGCTTACTTCTCCGGCCGGCTGTCTTTATATACCCCTAAGGCCTTTATATTCAAGGGCTTTCAGCTCTATAAAGACCATCTTTCCGTTCGTCGATGAAAATCATCCATTTAGCGATGATGAGTTTCATTCATCGACATTCTACTAGGACTTGCCGAAGAAAATGGGCCTGATTCGGGTTTGGGAATACTTTTGATGCAACGGTTGAAAAAAAAACAAGTCATTATAACCGTTACCACAAATCACCTGAAACCTCTGAATTCTCCTAATTATGAAAACGCTCATCTTCTCCGTCTTTTGTTTCTTCATGGCTTTAGGCCCTGTTGTTGCTCATGCAGACAGCCAGTTAAGCATCTTTGATCGCTTGGCAGCCACTGAAGGTGTCTCAGAATTGCGCATCGCTTTAGACTATGACGTGCTTGAAGATAATCGTCGTACTGAAGATTTTATGCCTGCTGAGCTGACTAATGGCAATGAAACCTATAGTTTAAAGGTGAGGGTCAGAGGTCGTTTTCGCCGCATGAATTGTGCTATGCCTCCTCTGAAGATCAAGTTCAATAAGGAAGAGCTCCTTTCTCAGGGCTTGAATAAGCACAATGATTTTAAGTTGGTCACTCACTGCGTAGAAGGTGATGTTGGTCAGGACTACCTGTTGCGCGAGCAGTTGGCCTACGAATTGTATAGAACCGTTGCCGGCGATGCAGCTTTCCGCACTGAACTGTTCAAAGTGACTTACGTCAATACAGTAGATGGTTCTACAGAGACCAGCTATGCGATATTAATAGAAGACACCGATCAGCTTGAAGATCGCCTGATGGCTAGTCAGCCAGAGAGCAGCTATGGCACAGCTTACGAAGCCTTCACTAATGCTGAAATGGTTAACCTGTTCCAGTACATGATCGGAAATACCGACTTCAGCTTGGTACAGGGCCGCAATGTGAAGCTTATGGAAACAGAAAATGGCATGGTTACCGCAGTCCCTTACGATTTTGACTTCTCTGGCTTCGTAGGTGCCAGCTATGCTACAGTTCGTGTGGACTTGGGTCAGCGCAACCAGCAAGACCGGGTCTGGATCTGGGAATTCGAGGAGAGCGCTGAATTGGAAGCCGCTTCAAATCACTTCCTGAGTATGAAGGACCAGCTTATGGATCAAGTAGAAAACTACACCTTGCTTGATCGCGATAGCCGCCGTGAGCTTAGCCAGTTTATGCAATCGTTCTTTCGCGATTTACAGCGCAACCGGGTAAAGTAAGCCCTGAGTAGTTCTGCCCGCCAGCATTCGGTACGCAAACTACTCTACCAAGATACACCTGATGGCAAAATGGCCATCCCAAGCCATTTTTTCAGGTCTCTATAGTCTAAACCCATATTATTTTCGCAAGTATTAGTGAGTTTGGTGGCCCGCCCTTTTGGCGGGCTCTTTCTTTTCAAAGGATTACCTTTGGACAATGCCCTACCAATTTCAATTTGGCATTCATGAGTTGACTGTGCTGATTATGGGCATAGCCACCCTACTTTGCTTTGGTATCGGATTCCTGTTCTTTTTTAAGCAATCCGGCCACAAGTGGGCTAATCGATCCTTTGGTGGGCTATTGCTGCTCGGTGGAGCCACCCAACTCCACTATCTTTTCGACTTCAGCGGGCTTTTTGCAGACTATCCCAACTGGCGATTTCGACCCTACTATTACACCCTATGGTTGCCGGTTCTTTTATTCTTCTACATCAAGCTGACCCTCTATCCACGATATAAGCCACGCGTGACTGATCTCAAGCACCTGGCACTTCCTATCGGGCAGGGACTTTACTTTTTGTTGATGTGGTTGGTACCAGAAATCAGACACGAAGATGGCCGGTGGTTTTATAGTCCATTTTATGGGGGCTTCGAGCAGGCTCTCTTTCTGTTTGGTGTGCCCGCGTATCTCGTATTTTCATTTCAGTACTTCCGCAGGTCGGTCTCTCCATCTCGTTCGGGCAAGCTCTCCGCTACTTCCAGGATTTTCTCTGGTCAGGCCCTCAATCGCACACAGTGGTATGTTCGTCAACTCATGAGGGGAACACTGGTTTTTTGGTCTATTTATGCCATCGTAGCATTGCTAGACTTCTTTGCTTTCAAGTTCTTTGGGAAAGATCTGCGCGACGCAGAATTATATGCAGCCGCAGGGGCTTTATCTTTCAGCGGCTTGCTCTATTGGTGGTGCACCTACGGGTTTCAAGTACTCATTTGGGGCAGGAATCTGCGTGTAGGTTGGCAGCGTAAACTTCGCAGGCACCAAGCCAGAAGAGTTTCCCGATCAGGTAGTTCCTAGTTGTCTTAAGGCTAGCCAGGCCATCAAGCCGGATCCTATCTCCAGGCAAGCTTCATCTACATCAAAAGTATCACTGTGTACTGGACTGGTAATTCCCCTGGCGGGGTTTCCCGTACCTAGCCTGTAAAAACATGCAGGTATCTGATGGCTGTAAAATGAAAAGTCCTCACCGGTCATTCTCGGCGGTAGTTTCACCACATTTTCATGGCCCATATAGACTTGGGCATCTTTAAAGACTGCTCGGGTTAGGTCTTCATCATTTTCCAAATAGGGATACCCCTTAACGATTGTTAGCTCCGCCCGCCCTCCTAAAGCCTCAGCTATACCACTAGCTGTTCTTCTGATTCGCTCACACATTTCTTGCCGCCATTCTTCATTATGTGTTCTAAGAGTCCCCTCTAGCCTCACCAGATTGGGAATGACATTGTTGGCGCCACCCTCGCTTTGAATCTTTCCAAAGGTGAGCACGGTAGGCATGGTTGGGTCTGCCTGCCGGCTAACCAGATGCTGGAGACCTGAAACAACTTGAGCGCTTATGGCGATGGGGTCTATAGTACTTTGTGGTATGCCCCCATGGCCGCCTTTACCATGAATACTTAGATACAATTCATCTGTACTAGCCATGTACAATCCTGGGCGCATCCCGATTTTGCCTACTTCCAGGGGCGGGTGTACATGCTGTCCTATAATTCCCTTGGGCACAGGATCTTTCAAGGCCCCTTCACGAATCATGATGCTGGCCCCTCCGGGAGCTTTTTCCTCGCCTGGCTGAAATAATAAGCGTACTGTCCCCGAGAACCGGTTTCTCAATTGCCAAAGTATTTTTCCCGCCGTCAGCATACAAGTCGTATGCACATCATGCCCACATGCGTGCATGACTCCATCTCGCTTAGATCTATAGGAGACATCGTTGGCCTCTAAAATGGGTAGCGCGTCGTGATCAGACCTCAACGCAAAGGTGGGACCAGCTCCTGCTTGTCCCTTTATCTCCGCGATTAATCCTGTTTCGGCAATAGGCTTGTGGGGTATTCCTATCTGACTAAGTCTGTCGGATAGGTAAGCCGCCGTCTCGTATTCCTTAAAGCTGAGTTCAGGGTTTTCGTGAAGGTGTCGGCGCAATTTAATAGCGCCTTCGTACTCGTCGTTAGCCAAGTCTTGAATTCTACCTGCCAGATCTGTTTCACTTTTTTTTGTCATAAGCTATCTAAGTTCAGTACCTTCAATTTGATCACCAATTCTGAGCTGCGCCAGGAGTTCAAGCCCCTCAATAACCTGGCCAAATATGGTATATCTGCCATCTAGAGAAGGAGTAGCTCCATGAGTTATGAAGAATTGAACGCTTTCTGTATCCCGGTCGAGTCTTGGCGCACCAACCATGCCCATCTGATCATAGTACATGGAGGGAGTTTCTGTACGAAGACTAAATTCACCAGCACCAATACCATGACCCAGCGGATCTCCACCTTGAGTGACCCAGGCCGGTGCAACGCGGTGAATGAACAGTCCGTCGTAGAATCCAGAATTGACCAGTTGAATGAATGTGGCCACAGTTGCCGGAGCTAAATCTGGAAACAACCGAATACTCATATTTCCACGATTGGTCCGGATTCGTACTTCTGGCTCGCTACCCGCTGTGGCCAAAACAGACCAGTCTATAGGATGATTAAATGCTACAGCCTGGGGATTAGTTTCAACAGGCCGGTTTTGCAGAGCCGCAAATGCGGCTGATAGCTCAGTATGAGCTTCTAAATCTCTGGGCTTCTCTAGCTTGCTCAAGGCAGAAGCCATCCAGTTTAGTTGATCAAAATACGGACGGAAAAACTCTGGATGTTCTTTTATAGCTAGGGCTGCTTCGTACATCATCCCCACCTGACCACTACTTACAGCCTCCCGCATATATACGCTAATCTCAGTGCGAACTCGCCTCCTACTTACCCCAAAGAAATCATCAAACCGCTCAAAATTGGAAATCATCCTTATGGCTTCAACAGCAGACTTGCTAACAACAGCATCCTCGCTGGAATATCCATAATTGTGGATAATCCTATAGTTCCAGGGGAATTCCCCGAGTGCAGACAAAATTTGAGCCTTTTCATAAGGATCTTCCGCCTGCTCAAATTGGCGCTGTAGTTCGTAATTGATACTCGTCCTGTAGTCTGCTAAATAGTAGGGTAGATATCGCTGAGCCGCGGCATACATCAAGTACTTTTCACGCCCTTCTAGTGAATCTTGAGCTAGTTTTGCATAGGTCGTAGCCTCACTTTCTTGTCCATTCTCTAAAAGCCATTCTGCTATTGCCACGCGTACCAGATGGTTGGACTCAGTGACTAGCGATTTCCTTAAGGCTGGCCAGAAACTTTCATACTTGGTATCTGGCAAACCAATGAGAAGCTGGATTTTCACCCAAGAGTCATCGCTATTGAAGAGGCGAGCAAGAGTGGATGTTTGCTGTGAGCTGGAAAGCCTAGCTAGTGCTCTCACCAGTATTCGATCGGCAGCGTCTATGTCAGCTTCCGATAAGTAGTTAGCCAGTTCATCTACTTGGTTATTAGTCAATTTTTTGGGATATCTGGCCAGATAGTCAGCGGCAGCTACCCTCGTTGACACCGGAAACGCTACATCGGTAGCCAGGTTGAGCTGAACACGAGTTCCATCAGTACTGCTGATACCCCGCCTGCCTAGATGCATAATTCCTCGTGCCTGACCATTCAACAGCAAAGTATCGGTAGGTAGATAGTGGTCTATGGTACTCAGCAGATTCAACTCATTCTCACTGCCTAGCTTGCCAACAGCTTCCAATATCGCCCCATTGCTGCGTTCAAATTTATAAGCATCCTGCCCGTTTTCGAAGGCGTTGATCAGGTCGGGAAGTGCGCGATCTTCACCCTGTTGCCCCAGGGCATAGGCAGCCTGTTCTCTGACCAGGTCAAAAGGATCGCTCAATAGGCTAATCAAGGAGTCTATAGCTACTGCATCTGTATAGCTACCAAATGCACGAGCCGACAAAAAGCGATAGGTAGGATCCTCATGACTCATGTAAACCAATAGACTGTCAGTTAGTCGTCTATCCTGAAAGTCAATAATCCTTTGGCTAGTCTCATCTGATAGATCGAGTTGTACACCTCTTGGAGGCTCTTCCTCGGGTATGATACAGGCAGCAAAAAATAAACAGAAGACACTGACTAAAGACGAACCACTAATACCCCAGAATTCAATGGAATATGAGTTGCAGACTGTAAGTAACCGAGCCATAAACGCAGTGGTAGGATGAGCACTTAATCTTGAAAGTTTGGCGAGCCAAAGGCATTGCCGTTCATCTGGATGCTAACGCTGTCGACCGGCGCGTCTATATCGTCTTCATCTGGATTTAACTGACTCTCGTAAAGCGAGCAGTCCAGTTCTATTCCCAAATCACCTCTTGGCCGGAAAAAGTCTTTACTGGTATCAATATCGATTTCCTCATCGGCATGAACCCGCCGCATAAAGCTGCGAAAGTAAGGTTTTGCCATATTGGCTCCTGACCCATAGGTCAGGCTACGGAATCGAATCCATCGACGATCACCACCAACCCAGGTACCCACCACAAGTTTGGGAGTGATGCCCATGTACCAGCCATCTGTTTGATCGTTAGTCGTACCAGTCTTACCGCCGACTGGCCCTTTTACACCACCTAGTGCACCAACACTGGCATTGCGGAGCATATGTACCATGGTGTAATTGGCATGCGGACTCAGCGCCTTACGCTCCTCTGGCAGTGCTTCATAAATTACCTGACCAGCTCTGTCCTTAATACTCAATAGGAATGTAGGCTCAATGAAAATACCATTATTGCTGAAAGTGGAATAAGCTCCAGTCATTTGCTCCACCGTTAAATCAACTGAACCCAGTGCAATAGACGGAGCATCTGGTATGTAGCTCTGATCTATCCCCATATTATGAGCCACTTCGCGTAGTGGAGCTGTGCTACCCAATTCCTTCATCAAATAAGCAGATACCGTATTCTTAGATTGTTTGAGCCCCTGCATTAAGGTCAGAACCTCACCCGAGTAATCATCGCTGGCATTCCTGGGTGTCCAGGGTTCGCGAAGCCGGAACCTGCCATCACCAGGGGCAATGGTAACTGGCTGGTCTATCACTTGGTGGCAGGGTGAATACGCTCGAATATCGATGGTCGTTGCGTAGAGCAATGGCTTAAAGGTCGATCCAACCTGCCTGGGTGTGGTCACATGGTCAAACTTGAACCATTTGAAATTAACACCCCCAACCCAGGTGCGTACCTGCCCGGTTGTAGGCTCCACGGACATGGACCCCAGCTGCAAAATCATCGAGTGATAATACAGGCTGTCTAATGGAGTCATCATGGTGTCGACGTTCATATTCTCCGTCTCATACGTGAATATTCTCATTCGGGTAGGCTCGTTGAATTCAGCCTCAACAGCATCTTGTAATTCCAGATAAGCAGCTTTTAATCTCGGATACAAATCGAGTCGCATGACTTGTTTGTACTTCTGGGCCAAATCTCTGCTAATTCCGTTTGGTCCGATCAGCCGATTGATATATCCAGCCTCTTCTTCCTCCCTGATCATCCGATCTATCTCGTGATCGTCATTACTGAAACGCAGGTCATGCTTCTGGTTAACTTCCTGTATGGCAGGGAGCAAGATTCTCCTTCTTAGATTTTGATAGCGCTTGGTTGTTCGTAGTTCCCGGGTAAAGGCACGTTGCCGGGATTCAACCGGGGTTTCTGTCTCTGAGAATGGACTTTCATACGTCCAGGGATCCTCGTTTCGCCAGTGCCTGAAGAACTGTTCCTGAAGTCTGGGCATGGATTCCAAAACAGCAGCTTCTGCATGGGCTTGCATGCGTGCGTCGATGGTGGTCTGTAGAGTAAGGCCGTCTCGATACACATCATAGAGGGTACCATCTGGTTTACGCAAGTCATTTTCTTGAATGATCTTTTTCGCATAATCGACCAAAACTGCTCTAAAATATGGAGCTGGACCATCGTCATGATCCTGGAAATTATAGTTGACGCCTAGCGGTAGCTGCCTGATGGAATCGTAGGCAGGGCGATCGAGATGTCCTGCATCCATCATCAGCTTTAGCACGACTTCCCGGCGGTTAGTTACTCCTTCTGGGTTATCTAGAGGGTCATACAGACTCGAGTTTTTGAGCATGCCAACCAGCATAGCTGCTTCATGTACCTCAAGCTCATCGGGCATTTTACCGAAGTAATTTTCGCTAGCAGATCTAATACCTACAGACCGATTGATGAAATCATATCGATTCAGATAAAGTGCAATGATCTCATTTTTGGTGAATCGGCGTTCTAGTCTAACTGCGATGATCCATTCTCTAAACTTCTGTGTGATGCGCTGAAAAATATTTTTACTTCCCTCGCCTCCCTCGGTGAAGAGCAACTTGGCCAGCTGTTGGGTGATGGTCGAGGCTCCCCCTCGCTTGCCCATGAAGAAAACAGCCCTGCCTAAGCCCTTAAAGTCAATTCCACTGTGCTTGTGGTAGCGTTTGTCTTCCGTGGCTATGAGCGCATGTACCAGGTGTGGACTCAGGTCTTTATATCTCACCATGACCCGATTGTCGACAGCATACCTAGCCATCGGGGTGCCATCGGCAAAGAGGACCTGACTGGCTTCGTTATTTCTAGGGTTTTCCAGCTCCTGTACAGAGGGTAAGTTGCTGAATCCGAGCCCCACAAAGAGTATTATAATGAGCAATAATGCAATGCCCACACTGCGCCAAAGCCAGATCATTATCGTGCGATGCCTGGCATTTTCTATGTCTCCAAAAAGAAAATTGGTAATGTAGCGTGCCATATGGTAAAGATACGATGAGTTTATTACCGATATTGCCAATTGTGGAAAACAGATAGACTATGCCCAAGCGCCGCAATCGCCAAAGTGAGCTTAGCCAGCTGGCCCGAGAGCTCGATATGACCTACCACGCAGGCGAGCACAATGAGTTACTCATGGAGTTGAGAGACTTCCGCACCTTCAGTCGTGGGTTCAGCCGCCGCAAAAAGATTCGCCATATGCTCAGGCGACAGGATGGGATGCTTGACTATGACCTCAGAATCTTTGATTTTCACCGCCTAAAAGGTAAACGGAAACGTCCCATTAGTCAAACGGTATTCTACCTGAGATCAAAGGACCTGGTTTTGCCCGAGTTTTGGCTCCGGCCTGAAACCGTCCTGCACAAATTGGGAGAACTAATTGGTCAGGAAGACATCGATTTTGTTCGGTTCCCTAAATTTTCGGGCAGGTATAGACTCACCGGTGATGATGAGGTGTTTATCAGGCACCACTTTACAGAAGAGCTACTTCATTTCTTCAGCGTCGAAAAGGGTTGGTATGCCGAAGGTGTAGGTTACTACCTGATCTTCTTTCAAAAGGGGCGCTTGTTATCTACCAAGCAAATAAAAAAGCTCTATGCGAAGGGTATGTA
>JBCBVN010000091.1:0-13355 GCA_039817625.1 Bacteroidota bacterium | reverse complement strand
ACTGCCGAGATAGAACTTGCTGCCGTCGATGTGCTGAACATCGCTGACTTTGTAGTCTTCAAACTGAGTGAAGGGATCTTCTTTGGCCTTCTCAACGATGGCCCACTTTTTATCATTTTCTACATGCACATCATCTCTATCGCAGTGGAAGCTGCCCACGCGATCGTAGATCATCTGTATCAATTCCTGTAGGGTATTGCCCGTCTTTGCCATAAATTCGGCTATCATCAGGCCAATCCATATGCCATCGCGCTCGGGAATATGACCTTTTACAGCCAGGCCTCCGCTCTCCTCTCCGCCAACGATTACATCCTCGTTCGCCATAATCTCGGCTATGTACTTGAAGCCGATTTTGGTGACCTCGTAAGGGAGCCCGTATTGATCGGCTAGCTTTTTAAGTTTGTCGGTGACGGAAAAAGTCAAAATGACCTTTCCGCTATTCTGAGCTTTGTATTCCTTCTGATACATGAGCAACAGCAGTAGGATATGGTGGGAATCGACAAAATTTCCTTCCCCGTCGAATAACCCAATGCGATCGGCATCTCCATCGTTGGCAATTCCGAGTTGGATTTCTTCGTCGGCCTTGATAAGATCGGCCATCTCCGTCAAATTCCGCCCAATCGGCTCAGGGGCTTGTCCGTTAAACCCTGGATTGACTTCGGCGTGCAGATGAACGGCATCTGGGAATAGTTTCTTCATGGCAGATTGCCCAGCTCCATACATAGCATCGTAGGCGATTTGTATACCACTGTCGCGTATCAGGTCGAGATCAAACTTATCGGCCAAGTGATCGATATAAATTTGCTCGAAATCTCGCTCTTCCAGAAGTCCTTGCTCTTTTAGTTCATCGATACTCGGCAGGTCAGTTGGAACGGCATCCGGAATCAGAGCTTCCACGGCTGCAATATCGGCCGGTACGCTTGGTCCTCCCAATTTTGATTTCAGCTTATATCCATTGTAGCTGGGCGGGTTGTGGCTGGCGGTAATGACGATACCGAGGTCAGAACCTGTTTTGACAACCCCCAGACTGACCATAGGTGTCGAGATAAAATCTGGCGCGATGAGGGATTTGATCCCGTGTTTTCCGAGCACCCTGGCTGTAGCCAAGGAGAACATCTCTCCGCCAAAACGGCAATCATAGCCGATAACGACTTGTTTTCCCCCATGCTCTTTTAACCATTGGGCAGTTCCTTCTGCTACCCGCATCACATTGTCTACAGTGTACTCTTTTGCAATAATGGCTCGCCAGCCATCCGTGCCGAATTTAATCTCTACAGGATTCATACGCCTAGATTTACTTTGGCCGCAAAACTAAGGAGAGTTTAGCAGTCTGTTCGTCCTTCATCTCTTTCCATTTGTCGAATCGACTGAGTTGGAAATCAAAGTCTTTCTACCTTAGCTTACAATGAGTCCCATTTATGCCCTTCTGTATTCGATGGCCGCTACTGCGGTTGGCCTGGCATTGCCAGGTATGCTGAATATGACCGCGGTTCGTATCAGGCTGCAAAGGGGGTATATAGCTGCTCGCCAATTTGTTTTTGGCACGGCTTTTACGACTTCGATACAAGCGATGATCGCTATCGTTTTTGCCAATGTGCTGATGGCCAACCCATCAATCATTGAGGGTTTCAGGCTGGTTGCTGTTGGTGTCTTTTTAGCGTTGGGCATATTCTTCTTACTTAAGAATAGTGCAACACCCATGGCAGAGGCCAAGCCGATCAGTAAGAGAAGATCGTTTTTTGGTGGGGTCCTTTTGGGTTTTATGAATTTCTTGTCGATTCCTTATCTCTTAGCTGCGGGTACCTGGGGCCTGGCCAATCATTATATGGAACCCACCTGGTCCCACCGCTTTATCTTCATGGGAGGCGCTGGTATAGGCTCGTTGCTGGTAAACTTCGGCTACGTTAAATCAGCAACTTGGGTAGAGCGGAAAATCAACTTTATCGCCCGCAATATCAATCGAATATTGGGTGTGTTCTTCTTAGTTCTAACTGTTTGGCAAGCCTGGGTAGTCTGGGGCTAGCAGACAAATAGAAAAGAGCACAAAGAAATAGAGTTAC
Organism: Bacteroidota bacterium; assembly: GCA_039817625.1. GTDB lineage: Bacteria > Bacteroidota > Bacteroidia > Chitinophagales > Saprospiraceae > Neolewinella. Next base: position 11,295 of record JBCBVN010000091.1, on the reverse strand, counting down.
CCGGCCTAGCTTTGGTTATATCTATGGCTGGGATCATCAGTAGTAACGATGTTTTCATTTAATACATCAGATTCTACCAGGCCGTCCCTCAGGCGAACGATGCGATGAGCGTGCTCGGCTATATCTGGTTCGTGTGTCACCAAGATCACGGTATTTCCTTCACTCTGGATCTTTTCAAAGATCTCCATGATTTCGATACTCGTTTTTGTATCTAGGTTACCAGTTGGTTCGTCTGCCAGAATAATACTGGGGTTGTTGACCAGTGCTCTGGCAATGGCAACCCGCTGTCTTTGGCCACCAGAAAGCTCATTGGGTCTGTGATCGGTACGATCACCCAGACCTACAGCAGTTAAAACCTCTTTAGCTCGATTTTCTCGCTTTTTTCTATTCATACCTGAATACACGAGCGGAAGGGCAACGTTGTCTAGTGCACTTAGCCTGGGCAAAAGGTTAAAGGTTTGAAATACAAAACCAATCTTACTGTTCCTGACCTCTGCGAGTTGGCCATCACTCATTACACTGACGTCTTTGCCATCCAGGGCATAATGACCAGAGGTCGGACTGTCTAGACATCCCAACAGATTCATCAAGGTAGACTTCCCCGATCCAGAAGGCCCCATAAGAGCCACGTATTCGTTGTGGTCAATTTGGAGATCGATACCCTGAAGAGCTCTTACCTCCGTTTGACCCATCTGATAGATTTTAGTCAGTTGGTTGATTTGAATGACAGCGGACATATATTACGTATTAATCACTTTGGGAACCCGGAAGAATTGCCCTTCCGGATCGGTTTGTGGGGCGTTAGCCAAAGCCTCATTCCTAGATAGTTGATCAGAAACCTGGTCTTCTCGCAGCTTCTGTTGCGTTTCGCCCAGATATTGAAGCGGCTCGATGTCCGCTAGGTCCAACTCACTAAGTTTATCGACCATGGCCAATATTTTTTCTAAATCAGCTCTAAGCCTTTCGCGTTCTTCGGCGGTTGGAGCCAATTTGGCCAAATTTGACAAACGTGAAATAAGCTTATCGTCAACTGTCATCGTCCATATTTTCGATAAAGGTAGGCTTTCGGTAGATGAAGGGACTTTTGTCGATCTAACTACGACTAATTGCTGGCAAACTCAATCAACTTTTTATAATGGGCTGACCTTTCCAATAGCTCTTTACAGCCGACCACTACCAGATGTTCTCTGGCGCGAGTCATAGCTACATTCAGTTTGCGATCTATTCCGTCGCGATCAGTCTGAGCGAGATTGGCTAGCTGGAATTCGTCATTTACGCAAAGAGATATCAGTATGATTCGTCGCGCGCCTCCTTGGTAGCGCTCTACCGTATCTATGGTGTAGTGGTCAGGGTTTTTGCCAGCCTGCAACAGCTTTTGTCTCAGATGCGCAATTTGGGCTCTGTAGGGGGCAATGACTCCTATGTCACCTGCCACGACCGGCTTGTCGTGATGCTGGTATAGCCTTTCAAACTCACTGATTAATCCCAATATTTTTTCTGCTTCGTGGCGGTTGACCTTATTATCAGCAGCACTTCTGTCTATTGGGCTATCTATAAAGACCAGACGTTTGTCATTGATGTCAGTTGTGTACGTCTCATCTACACTTTTGGAGGTGAAAGGTAGCTCGACCATCTGTTCTTCTCTTCTTGGACCTGTACCTGGAGGTAAGATTGCTAATCGGCCAGAGTAAAACTGCTGGGCCGGGAAAGCCATAATGTCCTGGTGCATTCGACCCTGATGGCTGAGTTGGTCATAGGCCCAGTCCCAGCTATTTCGTCTGGCTATCCAGAACAGTCTCTCGAACAGGCTCCCGGAGAGGCTAAATAGTCCAAGGTCGTTCAATTCGTCTTTGGGAAGTTCTGTTTCCGTCACCTTTTGTTGGACGACTGCTGGCAACTGCCGATGATCGCCAATAAGCAAAGCTTTGGGAATTCGAGACAATAGGCCAATTAAAAGTGGCTCGAGTATTTGAGAAGCTTCGTCTATGACAATTCGGTCAAATCTCTTCAGCTTGAAGAGTTCTTCTTTTCCACCGACACTTGCTACAGTACCAACAAAAATGCGGTGCCGATCTATGAGTTCTCTTAGTTCCGAGCGCGTGTTGACCTGCTCTGCCTGTACTTGCAGGAGTCGCTCCTGATAGGCATCTGCAGTGCCAAAGCGAGAGCCTATGCGCAGATAATGGGTGAAACCAGTACCTATGCGTTCTATACTCTCGCATATTTCATCAACCGCTCGGTTGGTGTAAGCAAGTAAGAGCAAATTCTCCTCAGTATGTTCGAGTAAGTAGGTTACGGCCTCATGGAGCATAACACTTGTTTTCCCGGTTCCAGGAGGTCCCCATAGTAAAAAGTAGTCAGGGGCAGCCAGAATTTTTGAGAGTATGCCTTGCTGTTCGTCAGTCAAGCCTTCACGGCGACCTAACTCGATGGGATTGGCTTTTCGTGGGGCATCTAGTCCCAACCAGCGCCGTCTAATAACTGGTGGACTTTCAGCCCAAGCCCAAAGTCCTCTGTAAAAATTGCCGAAACTGGAATCGAGAACATCACGCTCTATTGTCCAATAATTCGCTTCTCGAAACCCCCAGTCAGTCAGCTGCCGTGATCTGAGCCTGACAGTAACCCTTTCTGTATCGAGTTCCGTTAAAGTGCACTTATACACTTGGGCGTTGAGCACTTCTGCAGTATCCCCAAGTGGAGTTTTAGTCGGATACAAGGCCACGATATCCCCTATTCGGAATTTAGCCATGCGCTCCTTGTCAATGGGCTGCCTCAGATAAAGGCTTCCCGTTTCAGGATCGTAGGAATCGTAGGTAAGCCCAACGAGTGCATCAAAACGATCGATTTTATCTTTTGGGTCGTCTACCCATAAACTAGATAGACCATTGGCTCTTTCACTGGTCGATTCTCCGAGCTTGGCCAACCGCTGTTCCCTCGCGGTGAATCCGAGCATGGCACCGAGATAGCGTCTTTCGGTTTTGTCCAATTGCCGATACGCAGCAGTAATTCGGTTAAAGTCTTCGCTGGTAAAGCGGGAGATGCCCTGGTATCTGTTTGATTGTAAGCGAGCAAACAATCGGTCGGTATTGCTCAATAGGTTCTCGCCTACTCTTAGATCGCAAAGCAGAAGTTCCAGGCAAAGTAGCCGATTGCGAATATCTAGTGCTTCTCGCTGCCTGAATGGTTCGGCAGGAGCAAATCGCAAAGGGCGATCATTGGTCTTGCTATATAATATGTAAGCTGCCACATTTGCTCCAGGCCCAAAAGCTCGATTGATGATTAAATCATAAAGTAAAGTCTGTACAAAGTGGGCTTGATTGAGGCCGTGCCGGTTGGGCCGATATATCCCACCGCTTTTAAGCTCGACTATACTCGTAGTAGGGCCTTGATCTCCCTGACCCAGATAAAGCAGATCTAGTCGTCCCTGCAATCCATAGTTTGGAGCGTAAAAAGAGGGCTCCAGCCTACATCGACTCCTTTCTATTCCGACAGCGTCCAACTCCTGAACACAAACTTGTCTGAGGTTGGTGTAGTGAACCCGTAATCCGCGAACCATGTCCTTTACCTCCTGATCACTGAGGCAGCAAAGCGCCAAGGGTTGCGTTTGAAAAATGAGGCGCTTCAATTCAGAAAAAGGAGTGTCTGGATCAGACATCAACACATCCAAAAAGTGATTGACAATATTTCCAGTGAGCAGAGCAGGGCGTTGTTCAAAGGGAAGTAGCTTTCTGCTGAGTCCGGCCCATATGAGAGGAGGGTGATGGCTGAAAGATGACGCTACAGCCGTAACATCAATGAGGTAGTCAGGGAGTAAAATGATGGCATCCACCCGTAGCTTACTGTCCCCCATATGCTTCACGGCAATGAGGTTCAATAAAAATGGTGGATTGGTCACCTTCTGCATCATACTGATGGTATCGAGAACGGGCTCGTCCTGATCTTCAGGGCCATAGGCCAACTGGTAGGTCAGCTCGGGCTGAGCCTCATCTCTTAAATGCAAAACCTGCTCCTTAGAATCTGTGGCTATCCATATGACGCGCCGATTAGGTTCTCGCTCAACAATGGTGGGCGGTTGATAAGGCTCGGGAAAATCGGCCTGAGCAAGTTCCTTCCATCCATCTGGTACCGTTTGATCGAAACATGCCAGTGTAGCCTTGCATAGTGCTTGAAAAGCTGGCCGGAGGCGCTCTTCGGGATGAGCTCCATAGCTGCGCCTGTAGTAAATACGTCGAAGCTGATAGGTCAGCTCTGCTGGAAATTTATGCCGATGAGCTACATAGGCTAGTCGTGCATGAAAGGTGCTGAAGAGTAACCGGTCACCGTCGGTAGCTAGTTCGCAAAGTCTAATGAGTAAGCTTCGGAGTCCATCCAACCGTTCCTCCGTCGAAAGGCCAGCCTCATCTCGTACCCGTTCGTACTGTCTGAAAAGATAGGCGTGAAATGCTTCGGGGCGCATAAAGTGTTGGATAATGATCGCAAATTAAACAAATGATATGAAATAGATTTAAAAATAAGTAAGCATTAAAGGCGTAGAAAGTTCTTTGAATTCTAACATAAAAATCTGATTTTCAGAACGATAGCACTAAAATGTACTTGCTAGAAAGTGAAAAAATATCTTTAAACTGGTTTGAAATGGCCTGATTTCGGCAGCACTTTTGTCATGTCAAGCGGCTGGAACGCCAGCGCAAGAGACAAGAACTGGTTTATTTCTCAATCTATCTGTCCTTGAGATGATCGGCGGCAAGGCAACTTGCCGCCGGTTTTTGAGAAACATTAAAACCCAATTTACACACATTACCCTAACACGCATTAAAAGATGCAAGGGTGTTTATCTTCAGAAGGGAAAATGAAGATAAGTAGATAGTTGCTATTTATTCGGGCCGGGAAGAGCATTTGCTCTCACCCGGTTCTTTTTTTGTTAGCCCATTCTTAATCATAAATTTACGAGCCAACTAGACATTACCCGCTCTTTTTATGACCTTTGGCTTAGATGAAGAAATTGTTGGTATTTGGGGCGAGTGGCCAGCTTGGGCGCATCTTGCTTGAAGAGGCAAAAGCCCAAACAGACTGGCGTGTATTCGCATATACACGTTCTCAACTAGACATTACCGATCAAGAGGCTCTGGAAGATGCCTTTGCCGAAGTACAGCCAGATTTTTGCATCAATTGTGCGGCATATACCGCAGTAGATCGGGCCGAGCATGAGGCAGACAAAGCCATGTTGGTCAATGGGACTTCCGCAGGTCGTTTGGCGTCGGTTGCGCGTCAGTACAACTGTGCTTTTTTACATTACAGCACCGATTATGTATATGCCAATACCTACAACAGGCCGCTACTTGAAACCGATACCACTGGTCCATCAAACGCATATGCCGAATCAAAGCTAGCCGGCGAGCAAGCGATTTTAGATGCCTACTCCGAGGCTTCCTTCATCATACGCACAGGCTGGGTCTATAGCGAGTACGGCCACAATTTTGTCTTGAGTATGCTGCGCCTGGGGCGGGAACGCGAACAGCTCAGGGTAGTATACGATCAGATTGGCGGGCCGACATATGCCAGAGATTTAGCGAGAGCTAGCCTTAGTCTGTTGCAATCGGAGGCAGAACCCGGCCTCTACAATTACGCAAATGCAGGTGCCACCAGCTGGTATGATTTCTGTCTGGCCATACACGAACTTGCAGGCATTGAGACCTGTGCAGTCTCCCCCATAACTTCCGATGGTTATCCAAGTCCGGCAAAAAGGCCTCACTACAGTGTACTCAATACCCATAAGATGGTCTCTGCCTCAGGACAATTACCCCGGCATTGGCGAATGGCACTTAAGGAGTGTATGGATCGCATGTAATCATGCCCATGCGTGATTTCTTTTGATGGCGTGGCGAATCTTTCCTAATTTCACATGACTACAACTCCAGCCCATGTCTAAGCCACTCTATCCCAATATCCCGCTATGGGTGCAAAATCGCATCCTGAACTTTTTCAATGCCGCAAACTCTGTCGCAGAAATTCTTGACGGTACCATTCAAGATGACCCATCAGATGGGAAAGGCCATACTATAGGTCAAACCCTGGCCGCCAGGATTTTGAGGGCGCGCAATCAGCTGCTCTGGCGACGATTTACGTCTCTAGAACAAATTGATGACATTCCAGGCGTTGGAAAAGGGACCATTAAGGACCTTGCATTTAGTCTCGGCGTTCCGGCTGATGTCGCTTTCAGGAATAAGATGTACGAGAGCCAAACTATATATCAAGAAAATTGGCCGCTAGAGCATTTGAGTTTTGAATACGTCAACAAAGAAAAGTTTGACAACATAGCGAATGACCACAAGCAATTGCGTCAATTGCTGGCAGATAGCATTCGAAAGATCGCCAAAAACAGGAAGGTCGATGAAACCGACCAGAGAGCCATGCAGGAGGAAATCAAATCCGGCTATCTAGACCGCTACCACAATTCGACTCCTGCGGCAGCCTATGCTTTGGCTCTTTGGTTTTACGAGTTTGATGCCGACAACTGGTTCTCCTGGGAGACTATTCAGCAGCGGACTATTGAGTACTTCGATTATCATATGGGTGGTTCACCCTGGCTTATAGAACTCTACTTCCTTAAAGGATTTACCAACCGACTTAGCGTACCTGCGGGAATATCGCCGGAAGATTTGCCCGTGGTCGTCAATCATGCGGAACAGACCGTTAGCTTTTGGTGGTCTACTCTGTACGATTAGGTGGCTTTGTCCTTGTCCATACAACTCCTTCGCCACCTTCGATCATGGGCAAGCTTATCTGACCATGGTGGCTGACCTCAAGATTTGAAAAAGAATTTCCAGAGAGTGAATGAGCCATGGCCCAACTGCCAGAGATATATGGAGACAGTACCCCTTGATATCCGGCAGCTTCCTCCCCAAAATTGACCATGCACAAATACCGTTCGCCGATGTGCCAGACGAGCAAAGCATAGCCACTCGAAGGATTGGGCGGAATCAGCCATTTGGTAGGCTTTCCCTCAATATTTGACCAATTGGAGGATACGAATTGGTGAAGGCGATCCAATTGGTGGAATAGTTGGCTGTTGCCTCCCCATTTGTATGGGCCATGTCTGGATTTTGGTCCTTCTTCCAGGTAGAAAACATACAGCTTGGTGTAATACTCATTGGGCCATGGGTAGTATTTCAAATCCCGCTGTTCTACACCCAAACTGTAATAAGACGGCCAGTCTGTAAGCAATAGGGCTGTAAACATGCGAGCCGCCAGTGAGCGCGTGTAAAATCGATCAAATCTCGGATCGTCCTTGTCGCTGGTAATGACCGTAAAGCAAGGATTCAAGGTCGTGTGCTGAGCTATGGATTGGTAATGAGCCAGCTCTGTCAAAAACTCTTTGCTACCTGGTATGGTGCTTTGCAGGTTCCCAAGAGCGACCTCTGCTTTTGAAGCTATTAAGTGATCCACCTCATTGCCATAACCCATATAATCATCTGGAGCGAGAAAAGACTCCGCGAAATAGGCAAAATTCGGTGCTTGCTTTTGTATGTAAGTTTTGACGTAGGCGAGGAGGTCATAGTAGGGTGAAGGTGATGCTGATGGTCCTTCTGGCCTCATTTGGACATGCGACATGTCTCCGCGCATAAAATCAAATCCGTAGATCGACTGTACCCGTGCATACTGACATGCGACGTATTCCCAAACGTGTACCCGAGGTCGATCAAAGTCGATTTCCCAATGGCGATTATCATTTTTCCTTTCGTAGAGCTGATACCGCGTCAGTGGGCCAAAGACCCTGGACATTTCAGTGGGTTCGGTAAGCCTGTAATCACGCCAGATTCGCCCGGCTTCATCTATGGTTTGTGCATCGGGACTTGGATCAACCTCCAGACCTCGGTAAGGCGGTGCCATGGTAGCAGGAACGGGTTCAAGCCCCAGCCGATACAGGTGGTCGATCAGACTGATTCTTCGCTGCGGATCGCTGCCAAATAATGCCTTTAAATGTTCCTCTTCAGAGAGCTTTCTGAAAAACAACTCTGGATCCAGCGGTGCATTAGTTTGGTCTGCGGTGCCTGCAAATTGTAGCCAGATCAGTATGGCTTCTTCGGCCTTTTTGTACAATTCGGCGTGGTGATCTGCAATACGCATCCCGTCGCGGTGGAGCCATTCGAAATAGCTCGGATTTGCCAGCACAATCTCGCTGTATCTGTCGGTATGTGGGATGACGTCCATTCCCACTAGCCGCCCTAATTTGTGCAGACAATCAACAACAAAAATGAGCTGCTTTTCCACGGTGTCTAGCCCGGCTTCCAGCAGGTAGAGGCCCTGGCTAAAAAACTCAGTATTGATTCTCCAGGAGGCCATGCCATATAGGCTGCTGACTACACCTGGCTCCCATATGGGTAGCAAGTGAATAGACTGCACATGTGCGGGCAGGCAGAGCTGGTATTTTAGGATTTGCCAGAAATTACCGATTGTTCGCACATTGATGCCCACCATATTAGTAGAGCGAATCCAGTCCGAGGATGGTTTTAGGTTTTTAGGGTGCTCGGGATCCGATGGTTCGCTTTGGACATTTTCCAGCTGTTGAGCGCTCCATACGCTTGATTTCCAGCTTTGCTCGCCTATACGCTTTTGGAGCAGAGGGATCATCTGCTGATCCGGGATTTGCAGCGCTAGTTGAGGCGGTAGCCCATTAACAAAGTCGGTCTTTCCTTCTGCCCAATTTGACAGGGCTTCTGTAAAACCAGCCAGGTGTTGCCCAGATGAATCACTCACCGTCCAGCAGTTTTTGTAGAATGGCTCTGGTAGATTTGGGCTCTGCTTTTCCCTGGCTACGCTTCATCACTTCGCCCATGAAGAAGCCGATCAATCCCTTTTTGCCTTTTTGATAGGCGGATACTTTATCGGGGAATTCAGATGTGACGACCTGCGCAAGTTGCAATAAAAAGTCATCGTCCTGCTGTTGGATGAGCCCTAGAGCTTCAGCGAGTTCTTTGGGATCGCTCTCGGGCCTATCCAATAAGTTGGGCAGGAGCTTGGCGTTGGCTTGCGCGGCAGCTACTGCCCCAGATTTGATCAGTTGTAGGTATTGGGCGATTTGCTGAGCGGAAATTGGGCATTGATCGGGTTGAAGATGGCGCTCGCGAAGCCAGGGTAGCAGTTTGTTCAGGACGAGCTTGGCGGTTGGTTTTGGTGGCAATTTTGCAGCAGCCAGCTGGCTGAACCACTGGTATACCTCAGGTTCGTCGACTAGATTTTCAGCATCCTTTTGATCGATGCTCAGCGTTTTGTGTAGGTGGGTATAAGCCTCCCAGGGCAATTCCTGAATCAGGTGTTTTTGCTCGTCGATTTGTTGTTGGGTGATTTGGACCGGCGGCAGGTCGGGATCTGGGAAGTAGCGGTAGTCATGCGCTTCTTCTTTAGTTCGCAGTGAAAAGGTCTGACCTCGCTGTGGATCGAATTGGCGAGTTTCCTGCACCACGGCTTCACCTTCATCCAATAGTTCTGTCTGTCGTTGCACTTCAAAGGCGATGGCCTGACGTGCATATCGCATACTATTGAGGTTTTTGATCTCAGTACGGGTTCCGTAAGCTGAGCGACCGTGTGGTCGAAGGGAAATGTTGACGTCGCACCGAAGGCTCCCTTCCTGCATATTGCCGTCAGATATTCCGAGGTATCTGACCAGTCTGCGCAGTTCTTGCATAAAGGCAGCGACTTCGTCGGCGGACCTTAAATCGGGCTCGGTGACGATCTCGAGCAGGGGGACACCGGCGCGATTCAGATCGATGGCTGTGTAGTTCTTGCTGTCGGAGTGAATACTCTTGCCAGCATCTTCTTCCATATGAATGTGGTGGAGCTTAATGGATTTGGTACGCCCATCGGGCAATCGGATGGGAAGCTCACCACCCATACTAATCGGCAATTTGTCCTGGGTGATTTGGTACCCTTTGGGCAAATCTGCATACACATAGTTTTTTCGATCAAAACCGGTGTTTCTGTTTATGGTACCAGAGGTGGCTAGCCCCAGTCGTATAGCAAAAGCCAATTGGGCTTTGTTGAGGCGAGGTAAAGTTCCCGGGTAGGCCAGGCTAACAATGGAGAGCTGAGTGTTTGGAGCGGCACCAAAGCTGGCTGCATCATTGCAGAAGGCCTTAGAGTTTGTGCTAAGTTGGACATGGGCTTCCAACCCGATTACTGTTTCGTAGGGGCTGCTCATGGTAGGCCGTTCCTTTCAATTTCCATAATGGCGCTCACATGCGCATCGGCTATATCCTGGCGAATATCGTCTCTGATGAGTTGCCTGACTTCCAGGCGGTTGTTGTAGAAACCATTTTCCGTCAGAATAGCGGGCATTTTGGTGGCGCGGAGGACATAAAACTGACCACTCACTTTTGACCGTAGGTGTCGGTTTTTAAAACCTGTTGCCTGAATGAGATGGCGCTGGAAAATAGCGGCCATAGCCCGTCCAAGTGGACTGCCGTGGTAGTGCCAGGTTTCTATTCCTCGGATCGAATCGGATACCCAGTGATCTATAGAGCGCGTCGGACCTGCATTCGCATGAATACTGACGAACATTTTGTCGATTGGGCTTTCGAGCTCGTTGGCTCGCTTGACGCGCTGCTTCAGAAAATTGCCGACTTCCACTTCCGGAACGACAACGAAGTGTCGAACGCCGATTTCCACCAAGCGCTCGCGGATTCGATCTACTATGTCTCGATTGAACTCGTACTCAAAGAATCGTTCACCGCTCTCCAGTTTCGGACTTCTTTTTCCGGCAGAAAGGCTTCCATGGCCGGCATCCAGGCACCACATGAATCGCGGTTTGTGAGACGGACTGGTGGGCTGAGTTGGTGGGGTAGGGGTGGGCTCTTCAACAACCTCTTCTGGATCCCTATCGGTTGGAGGAGGTGCCGGGTTGTCTTCAAATTCTTCGCCACCGCTATCGGTGCCCGGTATGTTCTCATGGTCGATGATGACGATGTCGTCTTCGTCTAGGTCAGATGCATCCTGGGGCTCTCCCTCAGAAGCCGGTGGCGGAGCTTGGGGAGCTGCTGACTCTTCATTTTCTGGCTGCGGAGCCGGAAGCTGTGGGGGATCTTTAGGCCTGGGCGGAGGGCTGTCACCGAACAAGACCGCAATCGCATTTGCCAATGCTTGGAGAAACTCTTTCATAGCGTGGTTGCGTAAAGATATATGGACTAATTCAGAAACATCACTTTCCCGTTTATCTTTGGGCGTATAATGACTCGCTTTGAGCAACGATTGTTTTGGGTTTTCTGCTTCTTGAGTAGTCTACAAGCTATCTGTGCCCAGGAT